>CAYVJX010000001.1:0-7701 GCA_964451895.1 uncultured Bacteroidaceae bacterium
CACTCCCCTTTTATGGGGATAAAAAGACCTAAAAATACCCGATTGTGGTTATAGGCAGGCTTGGTTGGGCACGATACCTTTGCCGTATGGTTTTTAAGGTTTGTGTATTCCGGGGCGCGGCGGCTGCCGCGCCTCTTTTCTTTTACTCCGTGAGATTGCGGTAATGTCTGGAACGCGCCTCTATCTTCCGCACGAACTCCGTTGCCTGCCGGCCGTTGGCATAGCCGTTGCGTGAGAGCGAGTCGCGGTAGTATTCCGGTTGGGACTTCAGGCGCAGGTAGGTTTCCACATTGCCGTGCCACACATTGGGGTCGGCGCCGTATTTCTGAGCCAGACGGCGGGCATCCAGGATATGACCCAGACCGATATTGTAAGCCCCCAACACGAAATACATCCTTTCCTGTTCCGGAATCTCTTCCGGCAAGGCACGGTAAATGCTTTTGATATACTTTACCCCGGCGGCAATCTGTTCCTCGTTTCCCGAATGAACCGTAACGCCGTATTGCTTGGCCGTGGAAGGCATGAGTTGCATCAAGCCTATCGCTCCCCGGCTCGATACCAGATAACTCCTGAACTGCGATTCCTGATAAATCAAGGATGCCAGAAGCCGCCAGTCCCAACCGATCTGCCGGCTGTATTTCTTTATCAGGCGGTCGAAAGGCGAAATCTCCGTCTTGCCGTGCACATGCTTGTCGCCGCGCCTGCCCTCCGGATTCTCGTTAAAGAAAACCAGACTGTCTTCCCGGTTCAGGAAGCCTTTCTTCACCAATTGGTTCCATTGCACCTGCTTACGGTAACGGTTCACCGAGTCTATCTTGCGGAAACCCGATTTGGCGCTGCGCACCGTCTTGTGGTAAGGAATCTCGTAATATTTGTGGTAGAGGTAACCGATGGCTTTGTTCCTCTGCATCGAATCAATCCAACGGTTGGCGAGAAACAACAGGCTGTCGGCCTGCGGATGCAACGCCCATGCCACCGCCTGAGATTCTCCCACCGAAAAAGACAAATCAATCTGAGGATGCCCCATCTTGAAACGGAACGCCTTGTTCTGCGACACCACCGTGTAGGGAATCTTGCCCGTGGAAACGGCATACAGCAATTCTTCCTCCGTTTTGGAACTGCCGGTAATCTTGATTCTTCTGGAGGAAGGCACGGTATCGTTGTAAGCGATAAGGAAATCTTCGAAAACACTGTGCCGGCGCACCGTTACCTGTCTGCCCGCCAATTCTTCCAACGAATGCACGAACAGGGTGGAATCACCCGAATAAAGTGTGTCCAACTGCACCAATACCTGCCCCGTATAATAGACCGGATGCGTGAAAGCCGCCTTCTGCAAACGTTCTTCGGTAATATTGAGGTTGGAGGCAATCAGGTCAACCCGTCCGTCTTTCAACATCCGCCACTGTTCTTCCAAGGTATGGCAAGGCAGAATCACCAAGTCGCAACCGAGGTAATCCGAAAAGCCCTCCAACATTTCCAATCCGAAACCCATCGGATGCCCGTTGAACAAGAAATAATCGTTGAAATTGGGTTCGAGCGCCACATAAAGGCATTTTTCTTTTTGAAAGCGCAAGGTATCCACTTCAGGGGCATGACGCCGACAAGCCACCGGCAGCACGGCAACCCAAAGGAAAAGGACGAAGAACCGCCAACATTTCATAAAGGCTAAGATACGATATTTTCCGGCATTTGTATATTCGCAGGCAAAGTTTTACCTTTGCCCGTGTTTTTTGGGGTTCAACCCCTCGAAAACAGGCCCCATAGCTCAGTCGGTTAGAGTAGGTGACTCATAATCATTTGGTCCTTGGTTCGAGCCCAAGTGGGGCCACGGCTTATCAAGCGCCTCTTTTGCAGGGGCGCTTTTTCAATTTAAAGACAATGCCATGAACAGCCCGGAATATACCCCCTCGATAACGGAACGCCTGCAGCAAAAGATAGCGGAACGCTTGAAACAAAAGGGAGTAAAGCCTACTTCCATCCGGGAGCTTGTCTTGAAAGTCCTGCTGTCGAACCAAAACCCCACTTCGCTCGCCGAACTCGAAGCCCAGCTGGAAACCATCGACAAATCCACGCTTTTCCGCACCCTCAACCTCTTTGAGAAACATCATCTGGTGCATGCTTTCGAAGACGGCAGCGGTTCCCTCAAATACGAGGCCTGCCCCAATCCCTACGACTGCTTGTTGGAAGACCGGCATATCCATTTCTACTGCACCCGATGCAAACAGACGCTCTGCATTCCTTCCACACATATCCCTTTGGTGAATCTGCCGGACGGTTTCATTACACAAAGCATCAACTATATGGTGAAAGGGGTTTGCCCCACCTGTAACAAAAAAGGCGTCTGACCGAAGTCAAAACGCCTTTTTTTGTGCAAAATTGCAAATTCTATTTCACCTCTAATTCCTGGATGTTCTCACCGCAGTCTTCCACGATTTTCCGGTACCAGAATTCGGGATACGGTGGCCATTCGGGCATCTCGATACGGTCGGCACCGTAAGGGGTCGTAATAAAGTTGCCGTTGGCGTTGGTCTTCTTGATGTTTCCATCCATGTACTTCACCAAAAGATACTCACTCAGTTTCTTCCAAGAATTGAACATCGTTTCCGCCCGGCTGTTGGAGAACTGATTGGCAAAAGCCACCAGCTTGGCGGCATCGGTCTCGTTCTTCATCTTGGCATCGTTCTGAGCCACTTCCTCCTGGAACCTATTTTCCAAAACCGATTGAACCATTTGGATATCCACAATCATATCTTTGTAGCGGCTGTAGGCGAAATTGCTCACCAGATTGAACAGCCAGAAAGCCGAAGTGGGCGAATAGGTGGCCATATCGCCGTTGCCCACGCGGAAACAGAGGGGAATTTCGGTAATGCCGCAATACATGGGCACATAACAGGTGGAATAGGTATCATCCACACCGAACCAAAGGATACCGCCGATTTGACGGGGTAACCAGCCACGGCTCTGCGCCACGAACGAGAAACCGGTCTGCTGGGTCGAGGTTGCCCTTTCATGAACATATTTCTTGCCGTCCACTTCAAAATCCATCGGACGCCAACGGTAAGGACAGGCAAACGGGCCGGCGCCGAGGTCTTTGGTCATATCCAGCGAAGTGCCTTCATAGTGGTCACGCATAAAATCGAACATATCGTTGAGCGTGAGCTTGCGGTCGGGCTTGATCCAGAGAGGCATGCGGTGCGCGGCATTCTCACCACGGGCATAGTCTTCGTAGGGCGAGGCTTCGGCGGCATTAGCCTTCATGAAACCGGCCCACACACGGGCTTCGCATCCACGCATACCGCTGAAAGAAAGCGGACAATAGGTATCGGAAAAACTGAAATCCTCAAACTTGCCGCTATACAGCCCCAAGCCCTTGGCATAATCCACCACATCGGCAGAATAGACACATTCCAAGGTCGGCAGGTTGTATTTCTTGGCCAGATCCTTGTCGGTAATGGAGGTCTTGCCATCGGCAGGCTTGATTTTGGTGATACGCGCCTGATTGGCGTGTCCGGAGATATAGCCGTCGGGAATACGGTAGGCTACCCAAACCGCGCCCTTGCTGTTGCGTTTGGCATCGGGCTTGCCGTCCTTGCCCATAATCTTGGCACCCTTGCCCACCATTTCCATAATCCACACTTCTTCAGGGTCGCAGATCGAAAACGATTCACCGGCGGAAGCGTAGCCGTAGGTGCGGACCAGTTCGTCCATCACCTTGATGGCTTCGCGCGCGGTCTTGGCACGCTGCAAGGTAACGTAAATAAGGCTGCCGTAATCCATGATGGCGGTGGTGTCCACCAACTCGTGAAGCCCGCCGAAAGTGGTTTCGGCAATCGCAAGCTGATATTCGTTCATATTGCCCACCACCGAATAAGTATGGCGAACCTGTTTGATCTGCCCCATCTTGCGGCCCGAATCCCATTCATAGATATCCATCATCGCCCCTTCGGGATAGTTGGCGGCCGGAATGTAATAAAGCTCGCCGTAAAGCACATGGCTGTCGGCGGCATAACTGATCATCGTCGAACCGTCTTTACTGGCACCCTTGGTAATCAAAAAATTGGTACAGGCATAGCCGTTCCCCACGCAAAGAGCCGCAAAGGCTATCGCGTACAAAAGTTTCTGAAGTTTTTTCATTCTATATGGTATAACAAGATTGCAAGCGGAACCGAAGCCTTACCGACGTACAATGACTTTTACAAAATCAAATTCGGTTCTTCCTTCCTTGAGGGTTTCCAACCTGAGGATATAGATACCGCTGGGCAGAGACTGCATGTTCATGCTGATACGGTACAGACCCTGCTGGCGTTCCCCTTCCACGAAAGTGAGCACGTTTTCGCCCAAAAGCGAATACAGCTTGAGGTTGACAAGGCAACTTTCGCCCACATGGTAGGTGGCATCCCCCCAGGATGAAATCGGGTTGGGAATAACGCTGATGATATGGCTGTCGTGTTTACCTTCGCCATGATGGTCGCCCTTGTTCGTAATCAAGCCTATTTCTTCATTGGCACCAGGCATATAGACGGTATCGCCGTTTTCGATAAGCGGATCCCAATGGAAGCCGTCATCGCCCACCGTATCTTCCACTTCCAACAGACGGAGTTGCGGCATGGCCACTTCCCAAGGCACGATGCGCGAGAGCGTATCCGAAACCACATACTGGGTCAGGTTGTTCTTGAAATAGCTGCCCACGTTCTTGATCGGGTTGCCGCTCAACTTAAAGCGCAACATCAGGATGGTGTCTCCCTTGTGGAAATAAGGCTTGTCCTTACTGATCCAAGTGGTTAGGATCTGGTCGTCCACCACGTTATGCGCCAGATTCGAGGTTTGGGGATTGAGTTGCGCCGGCATACGCACCGTTACCGGCTCAATCTTGTCTGGATTGAAATACAGGAACAACTGGAAGCCGGACAGATAGCCTTCATCCACACTCAACACCGGGAAATCCAGCAGACGTTCATCGGCATAGACCGAAATCTTGCCCAAATGCGGCAAGGCAGCCTTCTTGATACGTCCGCCCTTCTGCATCTGGCCTGAACTCGAAACATCGTTGTAGTTACGGTCGGCATCCCCACGCATCACCCCACGCACATGGAAGAGCGTGTCGGCCACCAGTTCGAGCGTATCGATACTGTACGCCCAGTCATCGAGCGGTTTCTTCGTCCTGTCGTCGGTATATCTGTTATTGTTGCCCAAAATCTTGGCCACCTTGTTCTGGATAGCCGTGGCATCGTTACCATCCAACCCCAAGGTAGCCGTAGGCGTAGTGGTCAGGTTCACGTTGCTGGCCCACCACCACATGGACAGTTGCGGATTGGTCTTTTCCGGCAACTTGTTCTGATCCAATACACGCGCCACATAGTTCTGAACCCAGGTGGCATCATTACCGTTCAGGCCGATATTCCCGTAAACGCTTTCTTTCTGCGGACTCCTACCGGTAATGAAATAATTGCCCCGCATATAATACTTTTCAAAAGCGAAATATCCTTCCTTGTCGCTCAAAGTACTGTCCACCAAAACGCTGTCTATGGTAAACAGATACACGGTTACATTGGCAAGAGGCCTATGCACGTCTTTTGTTTCCGACCCCAAAGTAATATCCAGATCAAAAGGCGCATCGGAACTACGGGTATCGGGAGGAGTCAGCACGGAAGGACGCCAAAAGCTGGCATAGCTTACAAAACCGCTGATCCGGAAACCTTTCACGATAGCCACCTTGATTGTATCATAATACGAACAAAGGTAGTCGGGCGCATGGGGATAGAGTGCCCTCAGTTCGGGCGTGGCTTCCACCTTGATGGGGAACAACAAGGTATCACCGTCCAAGGTATCGGAGATATAGAAAGGTCCTTGAGCCGCGAAAAGATTGGTGCCGCCCTGCCCTAAAAGGGTCTTGATATGCACACTGTCGGTCATCGAAACATCGCCATAAGGCGAAGGGGAAGCAGGCTCGAAGCCTTTCTCGGGTTTTATTGGTGTACCGTATTGGTTGATCGGCGGATACCAAGTGATATTGGCGTACTTGCCGCTACCGTCGGGCAAATCGGGAGAGCCCGCCCACAACTGAACGTCATGGTCTTGCTGCACAGCCGTATCGGGCTGGCGGGCATACAGGATAGGAATGGTCCGGATGGTAAACGTATCGATGGCCACCCCGGCATTCTTCAGATGAACGACCACTTGAACCCGTACGCTGTCGATATGGTATTCCTGCGTACGTTCCTCGTTTTCATTGTATTGCAAAAGAACATCCTCCAAAGCGGCGATCCAGGCGCGGTAGTAAGCGGGCGTTACCGGTACGATAGCCCGAAGCGAATCGCGGATGGCGATGGTATCGGCGCTCTCACCGGCAGGTAGGTTGAGCGCGGCGATAACGGCCGAGAGCTTGTCTTCCAAGGTTATATCTTCACGCAAACCATCCGGCCAGGTAGCCAACAAGGCATTGAGACGATTGATAAGGGCTTGCAGACTGTCTTTATTGCGTAAGGACCAATCACCGAAAGGTTTGTAGGCAGAGGTGAGATGAGGATGGAAAGTCATTGTGGTATCTGTATAGTCGGAAGGACCATACAGAACAAGCGTGTCGTTGCTGCGGGCCGTATCATAAACAGACACACAATAATGACTTGTTATGGTATCGTAGGAGTAAGAGGTGTCTATCTGACGGCAATGAACCTCAAAGGCATATTCCCGGATGGTATCGTAATGATACACATCAACCATTTCGTATGTTCCGTCTTCATTTTCCTCAGATTTCTGTTTAACAGGGAAACTATCGATAGTAACAGACAGCAGATGCCAAACAGAATCACAATGCGTTATCGGATATTTGCCTTTGATGGGAACAAGGTTGCAGACTACACTATCGTAGGGAATAAATATCGTATCTACCAAATCCTCGAAAATAGGGATAATCAGTATATTATAAAAAGTCTTTGTTTCAAAAGTCTTTTCATAAAGACCTTCTCCGTCCGAGGGAACTGCTGCACCTATTGAGAGTACCGTATCGGTAAGATTGTTTTCAAATAAGTGATTTTCAGTATTATAATCGGCTATAAACGAAGCACCGCCAACAGCCCGCAAGGTAAATGGAAGAATACTAAGCGCCACTAAAACAGACAATACGCCTCTCTTGAGCATAAGCCTTGCTTCAAGCCTGCTCAAAAGCCTGCGTAAAATCTTGTTTATTGTATGCACCTTTGGTTTTTCCATCAGCGTTTGCGCTCTTTTACAAAACCGCTTAACCTGCAAATTTAATAAATTCCCGTATCAATGCCAAAGCCACATCGCAGTCCTTGGAAGCCTCACCGTAGTCAATTACCATACCTTTGTTCAGTATCGCCCTCGGGGTCGAGTTTCTATCCGCCCTCATCAAGGCATACAACCGATTGCTGTCCGTTTTTATTTTCAGTACAGGAATCAAATTTTCCGGCTCAAGTTCCATTGGTGTAAACCTCGGCATAAAACCCATTGCCACACAGCCACTCGTTACCGCCTTCACCGTATCGCTACTGCCGTCCGCCGAAGAAACCGTTTCATACGTAACCTCGCAGTCTTCCGGTACTTCGCGGCAGTTGATCTCCGTTCCAGGACCTTCCTCCCGAACATAGTTCGGATTCTTCTTCGTTCCTATGTTGATCTTCGTATATACCGTGTCGCATACCGTCTTTGTCTTCACCGTCGGCTTCGGATCCTCCGGTTCGG
>CAYVJX010000001.1:7801-60240 GCA_964451895.1 uncultured Bacteroidaceae bacterium
ACCGTGTCGCATACCGTCTTTGTCTTCACCGTCGGCTTCGGATCCTCCGGTTCGGTCGGCGGAATCTCCGTCATACAACCCGTTATCGCCCTCACCGTATCGCTACTGCCGTCCGCCGAAGAAACCGTTTCATACGTAACCTCGCAGTCTTCCGGTACTTCGCGGCAGTTGATCTCCGTTCCAGGACCTTCCTCCCGAACATAGTTCGGATTCTTCTTCGTTCCTATGTTGATCTTCGTATATACCGTGTCGCATACCGTCTTTGTCTTCACCGTCGGCTTCGGATCCTCCGGTTCGGGACATATAACCTCTGCCGTAATCACTTCTTCACTGTTATCTACGGCACGATTCTTTTCGTATTTCACCTCACAATTATCGGCAACTTCACGACAATTGGATACTGTCGCTTGATCATATACATAGTTCGGATTCTTCTTCGTTCCTATGTTTATCAACGTATATACCGTATCACAAATTGTTTTCTTCTTCTGTGGCAGATCCGAGCATGTAATCTTAGCCATAACAAATTCTTCACTGTTATCTACAGCACGATTCTTTTCGTATTCTACCTCACAGTTTTCGGCAACTTCACGACAATTGGATACTGTAACTTGATCATATACATAGTTCGGATTCTTCTTCGTTCCTATGTTTATCAACGTATATGTCGTATCACAAACTATTGTCGGACCTCCCGTCGGTGGCTCACTAACAGAGCAATCCAATGTAAGGGTTACGGTGTCTTCATTCCAACTATTATTCAAATGGTCTTCCGTACCTACAACAACACATATACTATCTACTTCTCGACAATTAACAAGCATTCCTTCACCGAAACGAAGAATTGTCAAACCTTCGAAATCCGGGAAACACATCACCATAAACAGCGTGTCGCAAACGAACTTCTTGCCGGGGGCGGGTTCTTTGCAGAGAACTTCTACCTTGTTCCAATGCAGGAATTCCTTATAGACATCAATGTCTTCGGTCTTGGTGTCGTGCTTGGCGGAGCGTTTGCCGTCGTATGCCAACTCGATATACGGTTCGGAGTAAACGGTATCACAGAACGGACCGGCCGGAACCGTATCGCTTTCCTTCACCTTATACGGATAAGGTATCACGTAGGCATGGTAGTAGAGCGAATCGGTGATTACCTGATGCTTGTTCCGAACCGTATCATCGAAGCAGAACTGCGTTTCAACCGGTTCGGAATGACCTGAGGTAAAGCGCAGCGTATCCAGATAGTACCATTCCACATAATCTATCTCAACTGAATCGATACCGATTTCGGTGGGACAATAGTCGCAAACCGCCGTATCGTGCAGGTTAAGACGGATAACATTCACTCGCAACCGGTTGTAGCATTCTGTTTCGCCACCACGCAGGTAAAGGGTATAATCGGTGGTCTTGGTGGCTTGCAGATGCCAGATGCTGTCGAGGTTGCAAATGGTAAGCGTATCGGTTTCGTTGAACCATTCGTACGGGCAAGCCGGGTCTTTTTCCGTAGGCCACGGACCGTGAACAACCACATCAATGGTGGTTCCTACGTAAACCGTAGTGTCGTAGAAGTTAAGCTTATAGAGGTTGCCACCGTAGGTAAGGCGCAATGTGTCGTGGTCTGTACAGCCGGTACTGTCATTCCATACGGTAAGGAAGAAAGTATGGTTGGACGAAACGGCCTTCATCATGAACGCACTGTCGGTGCTTATAACATCACCGGTGGCGCTGTCTATCCATTGGTAACGGTGTACGTTCTGCGAAACTTCGGTTACACCCACTTTCACATCGGTGATTTCGCAGACATTGGTATCGCCGGCCGTTTCCACCAAGATGCGGTCTCTCACCACAATCGTCAATGTGTCTTCGGTAGTAATGCCCGTACAAGCAGGATCCGCACTTTCCAACTGTGTAATCCTATACATAGTAGTATTTGCAGGGCTCAAGCGAACCTCATTTCCTCGCGTTACAAGTCTGCCGGTCTCGATATTTCTCCAAATGGGATCCAATTGGCTGTTAGGATTCGAAACCTTTACAGTAACCGTATCACCGGGACAGATGGTAAGTGTATCGGGTTTCACATAGGGTGCACCTCCCACAAATTCCACACTGAACGGACGAACCAATTCACAACCCTCTTCATTCCATACTCTCAGTGTATCATGACACACCACATTGGTATCCCCGCCCGGATTATGATAAATCAGAGTACCCTGCTTGTGTTCACTACCCCAAACTTGATCCACCTTGACCTTCGTGGTATCAATCTTAAATTCATAACCCGCAATATTTTCGAAAGTCGGACGTAAATCAACCGCTATCTTGGCATCCTTACCGGTACTTATACATACGTACTGGTCATCGGAAACCAAAACTTCCAACGGATCTGTGAATACCAGATTAAATGAATCGGCAACTTTAATACCCGCACATTCGTTCTTGCCTGTGGTGTACACTACAAAATGCGCCACACCTCCCAAAGCCTTAATTTCATCAGAAGGACGGTAGTCCACTTTGATACGTTGCGTCTTCAGAGTGGAAACAAAGGAAGGATCAATATATCCTGCTTTTTGACTTCCGTTGGAGAGATACTCCATGCAACTCCATTGCGTTGCAGCGTCATCTTCTGCTTCAAACTGGCCTACATTGTCATAGGTAAATATATAAGTAGGTTCGTTAACACAAAGGGTATCATCCACTATATGTTTGAGCTTAGGCAATCTGGTTATATTAACCATTACCGAACCAGTATCCGTACACCCATTGGTTTTATTCTTCAATTCGAAGTAATAACGATGGCTTACCGTATCCGTAACGGCCAGTTCATGATATGTGGAATGCGGCAACTTGGTGGCGGAATCCAAACCTTTTCTAAGCCAAGTAACATTGTAGGTAGCATTCACAGAACTATAATTGGGAATGAGGGTAATACCTTCCAAACCTTCGCAAACGGCTGTGTCGTGGATATTCAAATCCGGCCACATATATACGTTAACAGTATCTTTCTTCGTATAGATGCAACCCAAACGGTTGGTTACCTTCAAGTCGATATACAGAATGCTGTCGGAAGCCCCGGGTCTGAAAGTAATCGTATCACCGGTAAAGTTGTACGTGCCGGATACGGTATTTACTTCCCACTTGCATTCATCGGTGGAGTCGAGGTTGGGCAGACGCAATACCAACGGCTGGTTGGCGCAGGCTCCCGGATTCACTATGTTCATGTCGGGCAAAGGCAGCACATGAACCATTACCGTGTCGCTGTTGCCGCAACCCAAGGTATCCGTAGCCGTTACGACAAGCACGGTATCGTTGTAGAGCGAGGAAGTTTCCACATCGAACGCGGCGCTCGAAGCGGCATTGAACGATGCCCCGTTAAGGGTGTAGTTCTTTGTGGCAGCCGGCATGGCGAACTTAACCTTATCGCCATAGCAAGCGTAAAGCGTATCGGCAAGAACAAGCCTGTACTTATCGGTAGCCACCTTGTATTCGGCAACCGCACTCTGGCAATGGGCTTCGGTATAAGCGTAGGCACGGTAAACGGTGTCTTGCGTAATGGTCATTACCGGACGGTTCTGTGCCGCATAGTTGCCGGCATCCACCGTATCACCATGGCTGTTCTTCCATACATAGGTGGTCAACGGAGCTATCGAACCATAGCCGGGTGCCGAAATCTTCGGCAAACGTACATCGTTTCCAACACAAACCGTGGTGTCATTGCGACTCAAGGAAAGTGCAAACGGCTTATCAACGGCGATTTCTATCGTATCGTAACCCACACATCCGCCCTTGCTTGTAATCTTGACGATTACAGAAGTGTCTTTGGTGGCGGTTACCGCGTAGGTATTGTTGGAAACGCCATCGCTTTCCGTACCGTCGGGCCAGATGTAAGTGTTGAGGCCGCTATCGTCGGTAACCACGATACGTGCCGTATCGTTGATACACATACTGATGGCGTTGTTGCCGCCCGGATAAATCAATTCGATGGTTCCTTCACCCGTGGGGATAGATTGTATGTCGAGGTAGAACGTATCGGTAAGGACACAATTGGTAACGGTCTTCACATACAATTCGTACATACCCGGCGTGGGATCCGCGGGTTCCCACCTGGAGGAATCCGCATTCATATCGGAGTGTTCCACAGTATAGCCGGAACCGAATACGATATCGATAAAGCGCCATTCGTAATCTGCCTTCGGCGGAGTCAGCGCGGCATTGTCGCTGGCAAGCTTGCCGATAAAGGTAAGCGTTTCATCTCCACAGGCCACTACGGTATCGCCTCCATTGCGAACGATGCTGTAAACGCCGCATTCGAGAATATAGAGCGTAAGGCTGTCTTTGAGCGGGCAGTAATTGTTGCTGTTCACGCTCAGGTAGAGTTTTACCTTACCGGCAACCACATCGGCATCAGACGGGATGTAAACCGGATGCAGGGTATCGGCATTGACAAAGGTACCCGTGCCGGAAGTGGTCCAATGCGGCGTGCCGGGAGCGGCCACGGTATCACCGTGAACACGGAAGGTCTGACCCGCCACGATAGTATCATCCGGACCGGCTTCTATCCAGGCGTCTATGGTTTGCGGAGCACGCTTGATATCGAGACGGTTATTGGCGTCAATACAGCCATACTGGTTCTTCACAACCACCTGGAACATAGCCGAATCGGGCAGCGGCTTGAAGAGGGTGCTGGTCTGCCAGTTGGCACCGTTGTCAATGCTGTAGTACAGCGTTTGCGGCCAGCGGCTCTTGATTTGCGCCACCTTATACGAACCCTTTATTTCGAGAGAAGCGGTATCATCGCTGCACATACGGCCAGGCGTATAGACCACATCGGAGGGTTTGAGCTTGGTGGGAACAGGATAGAGAACCGATTCCACCGTGTCGCTCACGGCTTCGCTATTGGCCAGACATTCTTCGGTGGAGGAAGCCACCACGAAGTAGCGGTCGGCATCGAGGGCATCAGTCGGAACCAGCATGGCACCGCCCATGCCAAGGTCGTAAACCACATTATTGCGTACACGATACCAATGGTAGTTCACATTAGCGGCGGCCTGTCCGTTAAGCGTGGCGTGGGCATTCAGGCTGAACTCAACATTCTGGCAAACGCTGTCGGGTCTGTCGAGGCTTACCGCCAAGGTGTCTTTGCCGGTTACGGTAAGAGTAATCTGCGTTGTCTGAACAAGTTGCGAAGCCTCGCAATGAGCGGCAGCCAAGGCCGATGTATCGGTTACGGTAACCTGAATCGTGTAAACACCGGGCATGGAAGGCTTGATCCACAGATCGCTGTTGTTTTGTACAGGAACATATTCATCGGCAGCCAAAGCGGGAGCAACCGTCCATTCGATAGTGTAGTTGCCGGGCATACCGCCGCTTACCAAAGCCTGCAGTTCCACTTGTTCGCCTTGACAGGAGGTCTGGTTGCCGGTGCGCGGTCCGGAAATCACCACATCCTGCAGGCAGGTATCTTTTACCGTTACCTTTACCTGGGCCGTAGCTTCACAACCGTGGGCGCCGGTAGCCGTTACGGTAAATACCGTGGTGGAAGCCAAAGGCTGGGTAAGCGTACGTCCTTCGGGCGTTACGGTAGTGCTCAAGGCAGGACTCCAAGTGTAGGTGTAAGGTGCGGTTCCGCCAATCGCCTGCGCGAAGAGCGCCGCCGTGGTGTTCTTGTCGATGACGGTATCGTTGCCGGCCACCACGCTCAGTTCATCGCCTACCGCGATTTCGATGCTGTCGGCATAGGCTATCTGCGAAGCGCAATCACCGCTTGCCATCTGCCATAGCGCTTTCAAGATACCGCCCTTGCCAAGCTGTTCCTTGTTCAGATTCAGGGTGGCGATATCCTGACCTACCAGAATGTTGTTCAAGTACCAGAAGAAGTGGTCGCCGGCTTGAACGGAAGCGTTCAGGATATAGGCGAAGGTTTCGGCATTGGCGCAGAGTTCGCCATCGCCGTCAATGCTTATGTTGTGTTGACGCGAGCTGGTCTTCACCGCAAGCTTGAACGGCAAGGAATACAGTGTGTCGCAATGGCTGTGAGCCGCATCGGGAACTATTACGGCACGGTACAGACTGCCGTTCATCGAAGAGGTTACGGCCGGTATATGCAGGCTCGTGCCACGGTTCACATACAAGGGTGCCGCGATATCGTTCCAGGTATTGCCGTTGTCGGCGGAAATCTGCCAGTTATAACTGTAAGCATCAGGTTTGGAGCCGGATACAGTTACGGTAAAACTCGTGCTGTCGCCTTCGCATACCGCCGGGGCATTGATGGCGCTCTGAGCCGACAGATAGGCACATTCTTCCTTATAGGGACTCTCCACATCCACCTGAACCTGAGCTTCGGCTTGGCAACCGTAAGCGTTCACGGCGGTAAAGGTATAGGTCGTGATGTTGGTAACAACCGCTGTGGTAAGCGTGTCGTTGGTGAGTGTTGCGGGCGACCATACGTACTGCATTCCGGGTGTCCAGCCGGCGGTAACGATACCGGTGAGGGGAACCGTCGCACCCCGGAGCACCGTGGTATCGGTAATGGCTTTCACCACCGGAACGGGGTTCACGCTAAGTTTAAGCGTATTGCTGCGCAAGGTCTTACCGCCCTGGCAATTTTCTTCGGCATCGAAGGTGGCCACCGCATAAATACTGTCGCCGGTCTTGGCATCGGCCAGCGTAAGGCTGTTGCCCGTGCCCTTATTCATACCGTTCACGAACCATTCGATGGTAGGAGCGTACTTCAGACCTCTCATCACCGCAGTGAACTGCATTTCTTCACCTTCGCAGACGGCTGCCGCCGGTTGGATATCGAGCGCGAGTTCAACCTGTTCGGCTGTATCCACATTGAAGTAGAGCGTATTGCTGCGGGCAGGATTGCTCTTGCCGTTCAACAGGCAGAGGCCGTCCGCATAAACTTCCACATGGGCGTAATCGCCGTCGGCCACGTTGTTGTGCGTATAGGTGGCGGAAGTGTTGTCGAGGGCTACCGCCGTGCCGTTGATATACCAGTTGTAACGTACATCGCCCAAGGATACGCCGTCGGGCAGACGGGTAATGTCGGCGGTGAGTTCAACCGCTTCGCCACGGCATACAGACTTACTGCCGGAGGTCAGGTTCACACCTATCGAAGCGTAAGCGTTCTGGCTGTCGATTACCAAGGTGTCGGCGCTCATGGCGGTGTCGCAGATGCCGTAGGAGGTTACCTGCCATACCACGGTATCACCTTCCACAAGGATATATCCGTTATCGAGAACACTGTCGTTGCTTACCGACATGCCGTTCACGAACCATGCATAGTGCAGGTCGTCGTAGCGGTGGTAGAGCGAGGTGCTGATCTGCGGAGCGGGTATGGAGGCCACACTCAACGGAGCGATGTCGCTGCCTTGATAGTAGTTGGAGGCGGAAATCCTCATGGCGTTCGACTTGAGCGCTTCGGGTTCTGCCACGCGACGCAACAAGGTGCCGTTATGGTAGTATTCCACATGACCGCCCGAGCGGCGAACGGTAAAGAGGTCGCCCATCCTATAATCGCCGGCGGCCGTGTAGTTCACTTCCCAACCGCTTTCGTAGAAGTAGAACTTCCTGCTGTCTTCGCTGCCGTTGTCGGAGAGGTAGAGGCTATACGGCTTGTTCCACAATCCACGGTTGTTGTCGATGTATTCGAGACCGATTACCATGGCGCGTTCTTGGCCGCTCACTACATAGTTGAGTTCGGCATTGGCCTTGAGGGTGTCGGCGGCGTAAACGCTCTGCCATCCGTTGGCGGCGGTATGGAGCGTGCTGCCGTTCCACTTCATCGTGTCGGCCGTGATTTCAGCACAGGTATCGGCCACGGGGCTCAACGAAGCCACGAGACTGTCGGGTAAGATATAACGTATCTTAAGGGTATCGGTAGCACGACAAGCATCGTTGTAGAGGGTAATGGCCATGATACTGTCGCGGGTGATAGGTCCTACCGCCAACTTGCTTACGTACGGCATAAATATGCCGTTGATGCCGATGCTGTCGGCCGCCGGCAGGCTGATGCTGTCACTTTCGCCGCTGCAGAACGTCAGGCTGTCGGGAGCAAGTATGAAATTGTTCCGACGAACGCGGATACGGAGCGTATCGGTTACAGAAGGACAGCTTGCAAGAGAAGCGAAAGCCTGCGCCACATAAGTATAGTCCGTATAGTCGCCACTCTTCACCTTCAAACCGGAAAGCATTAATGAGCCATTGTAATTGACATCTTGCTCATTGTATTCACCATCCGTATAATCCAGACCCGTTTTGTATCTCCATTCATAGTTCGAATACGGGGGATAAACCGTACCGCTGTCCATAATCTTGGGCAACATTATCGAAACTTTTGCTTCGTTACCCAAGCAGATAGTGGTATCGTTGTAAGACAACTTGATATATTGCTTCGGCAATACGACAACCCGAACCGTCGTATCAACAGGACAATCGCCAATCACACTCTTTACCACAATCTTGACATCGGTGGCGGTATCGAAGTTTTTCGTGTAACTGTTATTCCTGCTGGAATCCGGCCATACAACATAGTAGTCGGAGGTCATACAGTTAACACTTATCTTCACTTCTCCATCACCCGCACACATGGCAACCGCACCGGCAGTAGGATACGCGATATCGATGCAACCTGCACCAAACTTAGCGTATGAACCCATTTGGACACGAGATACATTACTATACATCACCGTATTCCAATAGGTAGTATCCACAATGCGGTAGTAACCGGTGTCTTTCACGAAGATGGTATCCATCTTGTCGAATCTGCTTACCACCACCGTAGTGGTATCGAACTTGCCATTGGCACTGTATTGGTAACTCCAATGCTTGGAGATATTGCGCGTGGCTTCATCGATAACGGCATACAGCTTCGTGCTGTCATCCGGACACAAGCCGGCCGGAGCAGGTTCAAGTCTGATGTTACATGTACCGGCAATGTAGATAACCTTCGTGGCCGGACCTTCACAATCGCCCAAACCTTTCTTGATGTAGAACAAATAACGTCCCGGCGTATCGATAACAGGCGTATAGACCATCGAATCGGCATCCTGTTCGCTTATGGCCAAACGATGGGTCAAGGCCGAATCGGTAAACCAACCCAGATAGCCAGACTGTTTGTTATAAGCGACAATCGGTGTCAAATTATCAATGCAAGATACGATGGAATCGAATGCTACATCCGGTGCGGCAAAGTTAAGGTCGGGCTGTACATCGATATATACTGTCTGAACGCCTTGAGCTTCACAGCCGGCTTCACCCTTCACCATCACGTGGTACGTGCCCTTTTCGAGCGTATCGAAGAGATACTTGGCATGCCAGGTGGCACCGCTGTCGATACTGTAGAGCAGGTGCAGGGAAGTATCGGCATCGATGCGGATATAGGCAACATCCTCAACACAGGAAATATGGCTGTGGGCGTAAACCTGATAAGGCTTGAGCGGTTCCGGTACCGGATGAACGGTAACGGTATCGTTGTTGCTGCGGGCGTGGTTGTTTACATGGCAATCGCCGTTTTCGGAAACGATTACGTAATAAACATCCCGGTCGGCGGCATTATAGATATTCAAGGTGTCGGAAGCACTGCCGATATAGCTGTTGAAGCCGTTACGGATGCGGAACCATTCGTAGGTCAAGGCGGCATCGGCATCAGGCGTGCTGTTGATGGTGGCGTGAGCCACCAAGGTGATGGTTTCACCTTCGCAAACGCTATCCGCAAGCGAACTCAAGGAAACCGCCAGGGTATCGGGCGCGTAGATGTTCAGCACCGCAGTGTCGCTCATGACAACGCCGTCGGGATCGCAGTAGGTCTTCACCGCGGCACTGGTATCGGTTACGGTAAAGATAATCGTATAGTCGCCCGGTACGGCATCGGCTATGTTGAGCGTGGCGCCGGCATTGGGAACGAAGAGGCTGCCGTCGTTGGTGGACAAGGCAGGTTCGATGCGCCAACTCAGGTCATAGTTGCCGACCACACCGCCACCCGTTACCAGACCGGTAAACTGGGCCACCTCATCGGCACAAACCGAAGTCGGGCCATCCAATTCAACCTTGCGCACGCAGGTATCGCTTACAATCACCACTACCCTTCCCTTGGCACCGCAGGAAACGCTGTCGGTGGCTTCCACATTGAATACGGTGGATTCAAAGAGCGCGGTGGTGAAGGTATGCGCCGTATCGGCGTTGAGAACCTTGTCGGCCGGTGTCCAACTGTAAACAACCGGGCCTGTGCCATTCGTCAACTTGGCGTGCAGGGCAGCGAAATCACCATAGGCGATCGTGGTGTCGGTCCAGGCCGTCAAGGAAGGCTGCGGATGGAAATGAACCGTAAGTGTATCGGAAATCTGCAGGCGGTCGATGCAGGTATTGCCGCTGTACAGAACGCCGATTACCTTGTCGCCGTCGGCTACCGTGTAACCACGGCGGTGGTCATTGCCGTCGTATTCGAGAACGCCGCTGCCGTTCTGCTTCCAGGCCACTTCGTAGCCCGGAGTGATGTTCACACTGTAAACCGTGCCCACAGTAGCGCTATTGGTGCAGAAGTCGGATTGACCCACTATCTGGATGGTCGGCAGATTACGTGCCGTAATATCCACATTCAGCTTGATGTCGGGCGTAATCACGGCCGGACAGAATGCCAACGCGCTGTCGGTAGCCTTCACCACGCAACGGAATATCGCCGTGCCGGCACTGATATCGGTGCTTACATTGCGAACCACCAACTGGCCGCCCAAGCGGTCTTGGCTCATCGCATAGCGGGATCCGGCAGACAAATCAGACCAAGTGGTACCGTTATTGGTGGAAATCTGCCATTTATAGCTGTTGGTCTCAGGCTTGAATCCATAAACGTTAACACGAACCACCGCGCTGTCGTTTTCGCAAATCACAGCAGGAACATCCACGCTTGCCAGCGAAGGACAATCGTAAACATCCACGAATACCGTATCAGGTTCGGAAGCACAACCTATGCTGTTGAATGCGGTAAGATAGTAAACACAGGAGTTGTTGGCTACCGCTGTGGTATGGAGCGTATCGGCACGTTCAATGCCACCGCAGCCGGTCCAGTGGTAAGTCATTACCGTATCGGCGTTGGCAACCACCTTGCCGTTCAAGGCTACGGCACTGCCCTTGTCAACCACCGTATCCGACCAAGCTTCCACTACAGGAGCGGGCAATACGTTTACGGTAAGCGTATCGGAATAAATCGTGTCGATATCGAGGCATACCGCGTCGTTCTTGGCATCCACACGGGCGTAAACGCTGTAGGTGGTGTCGGCACGCATGCTCAGGTTATCGCCAACGGCATGGAACTTGCCGTTCACGAACCAGTTCACTGTGTAGCTGCCGCCATTGGTAACGTTGGCCGTAAAGATAACTTCGGTGTTCGGACAAACGGCAGGTTCTACCGCAACATTCGTGGTAAGGGCAACACCCAATTCCTTGTTTTCCTTGAGATCGAAGGTTACCCGATGCGAAACGGCAGGCTTGGCCTGGTTGTTGACAACGCAGATATCATCGAGGATATAGGCTTCCGCATACGCGTAGTCGCCGATATGCGCGCTATCGAGCATATAAACGTTGCTTGTGGTACCGGTAGCCAAAACTTTACCGTTCTGATACCAATTGTAACGGAGCCTGCTTGCATCGATGCCGGCCGGCAGGTTGTGTGCCGTGGCGGTCAGGGTGAATGCATCGCCGTCGCATTCGTTCATGCTGTCGCGTACCAAGGTAAGGTACATCGGTGAATAAACATCAATCGAGGAAATTGTAAGGCTGTCGCAAACGCTCACCGTATCGCAAACGGTAATACCTTCCACACACAGTTTCACGCGGTCGCCGTCGTGTACATGGAATTTTTCGGCATTCCAGAGGCTGTCGGTGCTTACAATACTGTCGTTCAGACTCCAGGCATAGCTCAACTTACCCGGCAGCGGGTCAAACGTAATCTTGTTGCCAATCTTGGTGGCGGGCTGGTTCAGATACCAGATGTTGTTGAAGGTGGCGCCCACACGGTAAGAACCGATCGCATAGTTCACACGGCGGCCAATGCCGTATTCAGGTTCATCCAATACCCGCAAGAGCTTGTGTTCGTTGTTCTGGTCAACATAGAAGTAAACCTTGTCGTCGGTGCGGATAATCGTGAACACGTCCCCAGCCTGATAAGTGCCGATAGGCATATAATCGGTGGCATAACCCAAATAGTAGAGGTTGATGGTGCCGTAGTTGAAGTAAACCCCGTAGTCGAGTTCGGAGGAACGGCGGCCTTCGTAGTTGAAGCCCACCATGCCCGCCAGTTCGTTGCCCGTGGCCACATAACGCATCATCGTGTTGGCGGCGCCGAAGTCGGTGCTGACCAAATCGGAAGCGTTATTGCAATGGGTATGACTCAATACACCCGTGGAGGCGTTGTAATCCCAATGCAGGTCGTAGTGTCCGGGGGTAATGTCCCAATTGCCGGTATTGGCGGCAAAGTTCTGGCAAGTATCGTTGCCGTGCTGGGTCAATTCAACACTGATTTCATTAAGCGGCAACACGGTAACATTTACAGTGTCGGTATAAGGACAACCATAACCGTTGGAAGAACCGGTCAATACAAGGGTACGGGTCGTATCCACCACACCAGTCCAAGAGAAAGTCAGGTCGTTGCTCTTGGCCAACGTATCGGTAGCGTACGTGCCGGCAGACAAGGCCACCAAAGCATAATTCGCTTTTTCTACGGGATATACCGCACCGGGCTTGGCTTCAAGATGGTTGACTACCTCTATGGTCTTGTCGTGGCAGATGGTTACATCGGCAACATCGGTAAACCAACCGTAATCCTCACAGTGCGAAACGAAGAGGAACATGCTGTCAAGAGCCGAACATCCGAAGGCGTTGGTCACTTCAAGAACCAACCATATGCCGTCGCTCTTCTTGTCTTCTTCACCCAACTTATACAACGGATGGATCGTGTCGGCATTGACGAACAAACCGTCGCCACGGGTAATCCAGTGCGGTTCGCCACCGATGGCGGTATCGGAATAGAACCTGTAATCGGCATAGTTGTAGATACTGTCGTCCTTGCCGGCATCAGGAATAACGGGACGGAGCACCACATGCGCCGTATCACTTATCAAGGCACTGTTCCATGTACAACGATACCTGCTGAACGCCATCACGCTGAACTCGTCCTCATTGGTGATGTCTTTGCTGATATACCGGAAATTCTTCTTGGTGTAACCGAACAACGGCTGGCCATTGCGGTACCATTGCAGGTCAGGTTCTTCCACATCGAAGGCAACTGCCCTGCCGGTAACGGTGGCTTTCAATATCACTTCTATGTCACCGTTGAGATACGAGCAAGCCGTATCAATTTCGGGACTGATGGTTACCTGAAGCGTATCGGCGGGGAATACCACCAAGGTGGCGGTATCATCGTTGCGTACCGAATCATTGGCACAAGGCAGGCTGGATTTAACCCAACAGATAATATCGTAGTTGCTGCCATCCTCCTGTTGCTTGATGTTGACAAGATCCAGATAAGGCATGTCGAGCGGTATCGTATTACCGCCATTATCCACCGTGGTTACCAAGGAACCGTTTACATACCAGTGGTAAACAGGATTGGTTCCACCGTTGGTTACATTGGCGACGATGCGGTAATCCTCGTTGGAGCAAACCGTATCCACTTTCAGGTCAAGGTCAACCTCAACCTTGGGTACGGGAACGGAAGCCACCGTGAGTTCACGCGACCAAACGGGAGAATTCTTCGCATAGCAGTATTCGGTCTTATCCACATACAGGAGAGCCTTGATATGGCTGCCCACCGGCAGGTCGCCTTTGAAGGTTACGGTATCGGCAGTACGTACCAATGAACCGTCTTTATACCATTCGATATACCAGTTGTGGCTACCGTCTTCAAATACAGGTCCTGCTTCGGAAACGGCGGCGAACAGACGGGTGGTCTCACCCACGCAGATACGGATTGTATCGCCATCGATAGTACTGTTCGACTGGATGTTGATTCCCGCGTCGCGCGGCTGGATCACCACGATGGTATCAACAAGCGTGTCTTGCCTGTTGAGACGGCACCAACCGTTGTCCTGCAACACCACTTTAATGATGTAAGGAGCGCTGGAAGTAAAGTCAGCCCCCTTGAGGTCATTCAGAACGTTCCTGTTGTATCCGGCATGACCCAACCAGAATTCATTGTTGATATACCATGCGTAGTAGATGCTGTCTTTGTCGGCAGGCGTTACATTCGCCACCGCCGAGAAAGTTTCCCTCCAGCAGATGGAATCGGGCAGATGCAGAGTATTTTCGGCAAAATCAACCGGACGGTTATCGTGGATATCCAGAAGGATTTCATCCGGACCGAACGGACAGCCGTAGGCATCCACGAAAGTGGCCTGAACCTTGACCTCATGCTTATGCGACATCATGGGCAACCTGAGGATAGCGCCGGTATCGCCCGTGCTCCAAAGTACATGCACGCCGGGATCTACATTAGCCACGATATGCGCCGTATCATCACCGCAAATGGTCATCTTCGACTGAACCAGATGCGTATTGGCGGGACGTTTGCGGCTGACCACATTCACATCGATTACCGAATCGCAGTAATGGTCGGTATGAATGGTCAAAGTATATTTCCTGTCTATATCGGTGGCGATAAAGTCGCGGTTCGCACCCGTAGCGCCATCACTCCAAGTATAGGTTGTTCCACCCTGAGCCGCTACGCGCAAGGTATCGCCCAGACAGATGCTGGTATCGGGATTGATATTGAGCGAGCCTGCCACGGTGGTTCCCCTATGGATATACAATACCGGACTTTGTGCCGACTCGGTGACCGTACACATATTGTTGGCGAGAATAGCCACATACACGCTGTCGCCTTCGTGCCACGAGCGGCTGTAGGTCTGGCTTCCATCCGCAGCGGCGATATGGTTGCCGTTGTAGTACCACTTGTAGCGCGGGTTATCGGTGTAACCGCTGTTGAACATCGCCGTAAACGTACCTTGCGTACCGCAGAAGAGCGTATCGGAGGCCTTAATCCACAGATCGGCTTCGATGGCCGTATCCACCTTGGCGTTTCCGGTAAGTATTACGGAATCAAATACAGGACACAAGGTATCGTAGAGCGGGTAAACCACCGCCTTAACCGCATCGCCGTCAAGAAGAGCGCCCAGATTTTCGCTGATCAGACCGTTCTTCTTAACCAATACATCGTTCACATACCAGTTGACGTAAGTGGTAACGGAATCAATGCCCTGTCCGCTTACCGAAGCGGTAAGGTCATAACCACGGCAAGTGCGCGGCAGATCCAGAACGGGTTTGGGTATCGGCAACGGGTGGTAGTAGAAAGTTACCGGATCGCTGACACTGTAGCAGCCTTCGGCATATACCACACGGCGGACAGTAAGCTCCTTGCGCTGTTCGGGCGTTCCATATACGTGATAGAGAGACGAATGGTGGAGAGTATAGTTTTCTTCATCATTCACACCGGGAGCGAGACCCCACGACCACGAACCCGAACCCAGATGCATCGTGAAATAGTGAGCTTCCCATCTGAAGGAGAAGGTCGTATCGAAATCCAACGAATCAATCGCATGGACAAGTACCGATGAATCGGGACAAATCGAAACACCCGGAATCAAGGTGTTCGGCAACTGCGAGATATCGATCTTAAGCGTGTCGCTGTAAACGGTTTCCACTTTGCCCGTACATGCGGAGGTATAGGTAAAGGTGGCGTAAACCGTATTGGAATCCACGGTGGCTACCTGAACGCGGCTACCCGAACCCTTGAAGGCAACCGGATATACCGAGTACCAGTTGTAAACACCCTCTACGTTGTTCTTTTCATGTTCGGCATATACATCCACCCAAACAGGCGTGCTGTCGGCGTTGCAGTTGTAACGTTTTACAAAACCTAACTTGAAGCCGATCACCGTATCGCGTTCGCGAACCGTTACGGGAACCTGGGTCAATTCGCTCTGGCAACGACCCAAATGCTGGCCTGCGTAATAGATGTATTCGCCCAAAGTCTTGTGAACCGAATCCGGAATGATATAGGCAACAGAGCTTTCTCCTTGCGCGCCCTCAACAAGCACCACGTTGCGGTCGGCATCGGCATACCAACCCACCACGGCACCGTTATAGCCGTCGTAAGCCACCAGTGTGTCGATAGGATTATAGAGGCAATATTCCCCATCGCCGCTTACCTTGATTGCCGGCATCGGCTTGGCAGGCGGAAGCTTGATAAGCACAGTATTGGGCGAATGGTATTCGCAACCGTTGGTGGAGAACTTCACGGCCGGATAGTAATAGCCGTCTGCTACCGGCTGGAACAGGGCATTGGAACTCCACGTATTACCGCCGTCGATACTGTAGAGGATACTGTCTCGCTGTTCAACGGGCACGGTAAGACCGATGGCCGCCGTATCGAACGTACAGGGCATGAGCCCGCTTATGTACATATCGCGAACATTGAGAGGACCGGGCGTGGTCATCACATACGGAGCCAACGTATCATAAACCACCGTGCCGGCTTCACAATCGCCGCCATACAGAGTGGCTGCCACCACAATCTTTTCTCCCTTGCCCCAATTTCTAATGGTTTCGCCACAGATATTATCATCATTCGGTGAGTCATGACGGTGGAAACTGAACAACGAACTGTTGCCGAACCTATCTACCCTATACCATGCAAACGTTCTGTAAATGCCGGTCTGAACGCCGTCAATTGTCAGAATAGCTCTCAAGGCATGCGTAGAACCTTCGCAAATCTGACTCGGACCATTAATCTTCACACGCACATCCTTTTTCGGATCCACGGTAATGGTGGTGCTTACACTCATGGTCTGCGACTCTTCGGAACAATATTTTTTGGTCACTTCGGAAGTGTCGGATACGGTAAGGGTAAGCGTATAGGTGCCCGGTTGCATCGCGCGGAACGAGATTTCCTTACCATTGGGAGCGATTACAGAAGTATCCATTTGCGGAGTCATGCTCCACATCATATGCAGGTTCGAACTTTCAAGACCGCCCGTAACAAAGGCTTCGAACTTGCCGGTCTTATCCATGCAGATGCTGTTAGGTCCATAGATAGAGGTAGCGACAAGGCAAGTGTCGGCAATACGTACCATCATGTTACCCCTTATACGGCAACCGTTGCTGTCGGTAACCGTTACCGTATAGCGTGTGGTATAGTATTGGTCTTTAGTCAACGACTGGCTCAAGTAGGGAGTTTCGAGCGTGGTGTTGGGCAGACCGTTCCAAGAGTAGGAATACGGAGCGGAGTTACCGATTACCGTAACGCCCACAACCGCCGTATCACCCATTTGGATTACCGTATCGGGCAACATTACCAATTTGGATCCCGGATAAACATTAACACGCATCGAATCGACAGATTCTTTCACACAGATATTTTCATCGTTGCGAATCTTGACGGTAACCAGAATGGATTCATCGCGGCCATCGATACTGTCGAGTATAAAGTTCGCTCCGTTCGAGGGTGCCAACACATCGTTGCGGTACCACAGATAGTAGTCACCTTCGTTCACGGCACCGGTAGCCGTAAATTCGGCAGGAACATCCACACATGCGGCGGAATCACCCGACATCTGCGCCACAGGCTGAACATAATGGATAACCTTGACATAAACGTTGCTACTGTAAGCCGTATCGCAATATTCAAGACGCGGATCGGTGGCGATGGCCGCGCAACGGAACAAAGCGTTGGACACATCGTGTGCCATCGTAGCCTTGTGGATAAGCAAGGTAACGTTATCGAGGCCTGTCCTGATGCTGTAATCATCGCCGCTCGTATCCACAACCGTCCAGGTAGTGCCATGGTCGGTTGACATTTCCCAGAAGTAGTTATTGGAGTAAGGTCTGTAACCCTGTACCTGCAGGTAAACGTATGCCGTATCACCCAAGCAAGTTTCGGTACCCGCACCACGCAGAATGAACTGCGGACAGGAAAGCACTTCCACATGAACAGAGGCTTCGTTGCTGGCGCAACCGATCCTGTTGCGGGCCTGAACCGTATAGTAGTGGTCTATCTTGGCCCTTACCACGGTGGCGCTGTCGGTCTTCTTGTACGGCGAACGGATGTCGAACGAAGGATACCATTCGTAGGTAATACCGGATTCCCAATTTTCAATCACCTCAGCCCAGATATTGGCTTCCTTGTTGTATTCAACCACGGTATCCTTATGCGCCGTGATGACGGGTGTGGTCAATACATGCATACCTAAGGTCTTGGTCTGCATGCGGTTGGTATCCAAGCAAAGCACTTCAGGCGAAGCAGTGATGATGGCGTAGATGCTGTCTCCTTCTTCAACGCTGTCGGTTCTGTAGGTCTTTTCGGCGCTTACAAACTTGCCGTTCAAGAACCATTCTACCGTGGGTTTTTCACCGGCATCGAGCATACCCGAGATTACCTGCGTGGCGTTGAACAACACTTCGGCGAACCGGCAAACGCTGTCGCCGGGATAAACGTCGATGTTAACGCCCATCTTCTTGGAAGGTTCTATCGGCAGATAGAGGAATGGTGAACGAACCGGATTATGCCAGCTGTTAAACGCGCAACCCGAGTAAGAGGAATCCACATAAGCCTGGGCCCATACATATTCATCGCGGCCTACCTTGGTAAACAGGAAGCTGTCGGCCTGCGTACCGGCGGCCACCAATTCAGTCTGACGGTACCAATTGTAGCGAATGGCCGAATCGGGAATGGCTTCGGTACGGTTGATGATATGGGTATGAACCATGTAATCGCTGCCTTCGCACTTCTTGCCGTCGTGCGACAAAGTAAGGAATACCGGTGAATAGCCTTCCGGCTTTTGGATAATAATGGTGTCGGAGGCCATCTGGAACTCGCCGCAGTTGGTGGTTCCGCTCACTTCATATACCAAGGTGTCGTTATCCGTCAAACCGGTGGAAAGGGTTCTCAGGATGCTGTCGGTGGATGCCAGTTCGCCGTTGATATACCACTTGTGGCTCTTCTTGCCGGCAATGTAGCCCGACTTGTTGTCCACCTTTATCTGCGGCAGGGCAACATAGTTGATCGGGTCAACCGCCGTACCGACATTATGGAGCGAAACTTCGGGATTGAAAGCACGGTTGGGTTCGCGTTCCTTAACACGGCGTACCAGCACTTCGTTCTGGTAGAAGTTGATATAGCCGTTCTGACGGATAATGTACAATATATCTCCTTCGTGCCACAGACTACCGCTCCACACGCGACCGCCGCGTTCGTAAATCATCAACTGAGGTTGGCCTCCTTCCTGGCTGATATAGAAGCAGTAATCGGCATCGTAACCGCACCAGTTCCACCACCAGTAAGAGCAGTTGGTATGGGTGCGACCCTTGTAGTTGATACCCACCATGGCGGGAGCTTCCTTGCCACTGATTACGTAGCGGTAGATAAAGTCGCCTTCCATATCGGTAGTCGAAGTCAGATAGTTCCAATAATTGCCTGCATTGTGGATAATCTGAGCTCCGTTGATGTAAATCATCTCGCCCGAACTCCTCCACTGGGGCGTTTGCGGCGTAGGACTGTTGCAGGTGTCGATAATCTGTTCGGCCGTTACCCACAGGCTGTCAGAACGCATAAACTTCACGTAAACCGTGTCGCGGCTCGTGCAACCGTAGCCGGTGGCTTCCACTTCGAAATAGGTGGAGGCATCGGGCATGGGCAGAACCACAACGCTCGTGTCTTTACCTATGGTCTTGTGGTGAACATAAATGGAGGCACTGTCGTTGAACGCGGTCCACTTGTAGTGGATGCCCGTATCCTGCTTGGGCATGGCGTTCAAGGTCAAGTCGTAGTCAACACAAAGCGAATCGGGAACAGCATCTATCTTGGTGGGATAAACCACCGAAACGTATTCGTAGTTGGAAGTGACGGTCTTTGTGGTGAGACATTCGTCATTGCTGTTGATAACCACAAGGAAGATGTCTCCATGCTTGATTTCTCCACCGTAAACCAGCGTATCGGCCTGTTTCCTGCCGGCACGGCCTACGGTGTCGGTTTGAACAAGTACGTTATTGCGATACAATTGGGCGGTAGCGTTTTCAAGCCACCAATCGCCGCTGATCGCCATACGGAGGGTATCGCCTTCACAAATCCACCGGTCAAGCAAGGTGAGCTGGGCGGTGAGTTCATGTTTAACATTATAAACGTGAACCGTATCGTAGCTATGGCAACCGGCGGGCGTAGCCGCATCCACCACATAGGTGAACCAACCCGAATCAACGGAGTTGAACTTCACATAAGAAAGGTTTGCCGTTTGGCCGGACAGATAGGTGGAAGGATTCCAAGTGTAGCTGTAATCGGCTTTGGCGGCACTATTGTATGCCGAATCCTGAATATCGAGCGCATGGTTGGCGCAAGCATGCAGCGTGTCGGGGAAGTTGATTACCGGCACGGTGTGGAGAGCCACACGCATGGTATCGACATAGCGGCAATCGAGGTCGTTTACGGTAGCGTGGAGAACATAGGTGCGCGTGGTGTCGAACAGACCGCTCCAGGCAAACGCGAGGTCTTTGGTAACCGCCAAGGTGTCGATAACCGTATCGGTGATCACCGTGAACCAATAGCTTGCGCTATCTACCGCCGAGAGGGCGCCCGATTTGGCAACCATACGGTTTTCGAGGCTTATGGTTTCAGAACCGCAGATAATCCGGTCTGCCCAATCTTTTTCAAGCTTGTAATCTTCGCAATGCGAGATAAAGAGGAACATGCTGTCTGCCGCGTAGCAACCGAACTTGTTGGTTACTTCCTGTACCAGCCAGATGCCTTCCGACTTCTTGTCGGCCACACCCAATACATAGGTGGGATGCGAGGTATCGGTATATACGAAGTGGCCGTCGCCACGGGTAATCCAATGAGGTGTACCACCTATAGCCGTATCGGTGGAGAATACAAAGTCGGCATAATTGCGAACCGTGTCGTTCACACCGGCTTCCGAACTTATCGGCCACAGGAGGATGCGCGCCTTTTCACTTACCAACGAACTGTTCCAGGTGCAGAGATACTTGCTGAACGCCCGAACACTGAACACTTCGTTTCCGGTAAGGTTCTTGGTCGTGTAGTGCAGATCTTTGTCTGTCGCACCGGCGATAGGCGTAGGTGCATCGTTTTCGGTAGCCGCCACATACCACTGCAAGTCGGGTTCTTCGATATCGTAACCTTCGGCCATACCGATCACATCGGCATGCATGGTAACCACCACATTGCCGTTATCGTAGGCACAAGCCGTATCTACCTGCGGCGAGATAATCACATCCAGCGTATCGGCAGGGAATACCACCAAGGTGGAGACACCCTTGTTGCGGACACTGTCGGCGGCGCAAGGCAGGCTGGATTTAACCCAGCATACGATATCGTAGTTGGTGCCGTGCTGGGCGGCCTGCTGCTTGATGTCGATGATGTCGAGAATCGGCGAGTTGATGGGAACGGTATTGCCCCTTTCGTCGCCCATGGTGGCCAGGAAGCCGTTCACATACCAACGGTATTGCGGATCGGTTCCGCCATTGGTAACGTAAGCTTGAACCTGATATTCGCTGTTGGAGCAAATCGTATCCAATTTAAGGCTCAACTCAACCTGTACATCAGGCTGCGGAACCGAAACCACGGTAAGCACACGCGACTTGACAGGACTGTTGATCGCGTAGTTGCATTCGGTGGTATCCACGTACAGGATAGCATAAATCTGACTGCCGATAGGCAGGTGGGCAAAGGTTACCGTATCGCCTCTTTGAACGAACGTACCGTTTCGATACCATTCGATATACCAGTTGTGGCTGCCGTCTTCGAATACCGGACCGGCATTGGAAACGGCGGAGAACAGACGGGTGGCTTCACCCACGCAGATACGCAGGGTATCGTTGTCGATATGGCTGTTCGACTGGATGTTGATACCGGCCTGTTTGGGCTGTTCCACCACAATCGTATCCACAATCGTATCCTGACGCATCCGCAAGCAGATACCGTTATCCTGAACGATTACCGTAATTTCATAGGGGGATGCCGAGGGGAAGTCGGTACCCTTCAAGGCCAGACTGTCGAGGTTGTAGCCCGATTTCCAATAAGCGCCGCTCCTGTACCAGGTAAAGTACATATCGGCCTTGTCGTTGGGTTCAACCCGGGCAACCGCCGAGAACTGACTTCTCCAGCAAGCCGTATCGGGCAAGCCGAGGTTGTCTTTCACAAAGTTTACGGGACGGCTGTCTCTTACCTGAACCGTAACGCTGTCAGGACCGAACTCACAACCGTAAACATCGGTAAACACCACCTTGATAGTAGAGTCTTTACCGTTGGGAACCACCACACGGATGGTATCGGAGGTATGACCCGTATTCCAAAGCACACCCGTACCCGGAGCCTTGGTTATCCAAAGGGTGGCCGTATCATCACCGCAAATCGTCAGTGAGTTCTGAACCAGTTTCGTATTGGCGGGACGTACACGGCTAACCACCGTTACGCTCAACGTGGTGTCGCAATAACCATCGGTATGAGCCGTTACACTATAAGTGGTAGGCGTTTGGATGGCCGTAAAGATACGTGCGCTATCGGTGGAATTATCGTTCCAAGCATAGGAATCAGCTCCGGAAACCTTCACACGCAAGGTGTCGCCCAAGCAAAGCGTATCGGTAGCGGCAACATCGATGGAAGCCGGAACGATCTGACCCTTGCGAGCATAGTAGTAGTCGCTGCGAACCGAATCGGAAGCCGGACAGTCGTTGCGGGCAAAGATTACCACACAAACGCTGTCGCCGTTCTTCACGTTATTGCTTGTATAAGATGCCATGCCGTTGGCGGAAGCCATGAGCACGCCGTTGTGATACCAGCGGTATTGCGGCGTATCGCTGTATTCGGCATTATAGGTGGCCTTAAACGTGTTGGAGAGGCTACAGAAGAGGGAGTCTTCCACACTGATGCTTACCTTGCCCTTGATGGCTTCGGTTACGGAAGCATATACGTTAAGTACAATCGAATCAACGGTGGCCGTACCGGCAGGCAACACCAAAGCGGAGTAGTCGGGATAAACCACCGCCGTAATGAGCGTGCTGTCTTTCCGTTTGCCGAAATTCTTGACAAGGGTATCGGCCGCAGCCACAAGCGTGTCGTTCACATACCAGTTTACATAAGGCGAAACACCGAGGTTCGACCCCGTTACAAACGCATTCACATCCTGTTTTTCGCAAACCGGAGGAACGGTGAGGCCGGCGGTGGGTATCACGGAACTTACGCACAATACCGTATCGCAATAGCCATCGGTGTGCAACTGAACGCAATATACGCTCTGACCGCTCTTGGCGTAAACATGGTGAACGCTGCCGGTGGCGTTATTGTCTTGCCACAGATAGCTGTCCGCGCCGGAAGCCACGAACTTGATGCTGTCGAGCTTCATCAGGCTGGTGTCGGGTACCGCCTCAACCGAACCGCTTACCGTAGGAGCCCTATGTCCCGCCAGAACAGACGCGCTGCGCACCGAATCGGCGGCAGGACAATCCACGGTGGCGTGAATCATCACATAAACGCTGTCTCCCGGCTTGACGTTCATGCGGGTATAAGAGGATTTTCCGTCAGCGGAATCCACGCGAACGCCATTGTAGAACCACTTGTATTGCGGATCATTGCTGTATCCGATATTGTAAGAGGCCGTAAAGGTATTGCCGGGCGTACAGAAGAGCGTATCGGCAACCGTAATCTTGATATCGGCCGCGATAGCCTCTTTAAGCTTAACGGTATCTTCTACCACAAGCGAATCAACGATGGGACACATCGTGTCGTAAACCGGGTAAACCACGGCGCGAACCTTGCTTCCCTGTGCCAGAACACCCAAGTTGACAGCCAAGGTGTCGTGCGTTTTCACAAGCATGTCGTTCACATACCAGTTGGCATAGGGGGCGGTTCCCAAGTAGGTGCCGCTTACCGTGGCGCCCACCATGTAACCCACGCAAACTTCAGGTACACTTATCGTAGCCGTGGCCGTGGGAGCGGGACTATAGTAGAATATAATCTCAGCACTGGTATCGCTGCAACCATCTACGCTCAGGATACGGCGTACCGACAATTGCTTGTAACCGGTGGGTTTGCCTTCAACGGGTTGCAGATAGCTGTGATATACCGTATAGTTTTCCTGCTTGCTGTTGCCTGTTGCGGCGTTCCATGTCCACTTGCCGGTAGAAGCATCGTAAGTCTTGGTCTGCCATGTATATTTGAAGCTCGTGTCGCTCAAACCGCTTTCATCCAACGAATGGGCAACCGTCGAATCACCTATGCAAATCAACGAGCCGGGAGACAACGTATTCTCGATACCCGCCACTCTAATCGAAATGGTATCGCTATACAGCGTGCGGGTAGTGGCATCACAAGAGGAAACATAGGTAAATACGACGCAGATCCTGGCACTATCCACCACATCCACGCTTACTTCTTTACCTGTTCCGGAAATAGCCTGACCGGTAAGCACCGTCCATTGATAGATACCTTCCACATTGATGGTGTCGAATTGAACCGAAACCTTAACCGGAACGGCAACACCGTCGTCAACGCACTTAAAGCGTTTTACATAATGCAACTGCATGCCATTCGCCGTATCGGCTTCACGAACGGTTACCGTGAAAGGCTTCGGATCACTCTTGCAATCTCCTGCATATTGGGCGGCATAGAAAGTATATACGCCTATCGTGTTCTTGATGGAATCGGGCAAACCGTAGGCAACTCTGCCTGCATTGACGGCACTCTGCGCCAACACTTGGGTCAGAGCCGAATCCGCGTACCAAACCATTATCGAGCCGCGATGACCGTCGTAGGCAACCAACGAATCAGCCAAAACACCCATGCATATACTGCTGTCGCCTTTTACCTGAACATCAGGCATCTTGGAAGGTTCGGGCAAGGAAACAATGATAACCGTATCTGAGATGTATTCGCAACCGGTGGCGATAAACTTAACTCCCGGATAATAGTCGCCGTCTTCCACCGGAGTAAACAAACTGTCGGAATGCCATGTCTTGCCACCGTCTATGGTGTATTGAACCTGTCCTTCTTGCGCCATGGGAACATTCAGACCGATAACCGCCGTGTCGAAAGTACAAGGTTCAAGACCGCCCACATAGATACGGCGAGCCTGGAGCGGGCCGGGCTGCGGGTTGATTACGGGACGCAGGGTATCATAAACCACCATACCCGTTTCGCATTCATCCCCACCCATCGTGGCCGCAACGCTTACCCAATCGTATTCTGTCCAATTCTTCACCACGAACTGGGCGCTCGTGCTGTTTTGAGCCTTAACGATATTGCCGAGCCTGTCATACTGTTGCCAAGCATAAGATACCGCTATGGTAGCCGCACTGCCGTTCACGTAGGACGTTGCCGTAAGGGTGCTTTCGGTTCCGGCACAAAGGGCAGCCAAGGTATCGATGCGTACTTCGAAAGTCTTGGGAGGTTCTACCGTAAACTGGAAGGTAGCGGTTGCCGAATGAGGTTCATCCGGACAGAGTTCCTTAACGTATTCGGAAGAGTCAACCGCCGCGAAAGTGAGGTTGTACGTGCCCGGCTTCAAGGCGCGAACCGTGAATTCCTTACCGGTAAAGGTAACTACCGTGGTATCGACAACCGGAACACACCGCCACATATAGTGGATGTCGGCATTCTGCAAGCCGCCCGTAACAAGACCCTTGAAAGTAACCGAGGAGTCGAAGCAAACCGTCTTGGGCCCGTAGATAGATACATAGAGCTTGCAGGTATCTTCGATGCTTACGGTCATGCTGCCCTTGGCCGAGCAGTGGTTGCTGTCGGTAACCGTTACGGTATAAATCGTGGTGAACAGCTGGTTCTTGGTGGCCGTAGAATCGGTATTCGTGGCAAACAAGGTGGTGTTGGGCAAACCGTTCCAACTATAGGTATAAGGCGTTGTGCCACCGCTTACCAATACGCCCACAGGAGCCGTATCGCCGATATGGATGGCCGTGTCGGGATACATGACAAGCTGCGGTTGCGGATAAACCGAGATATGCAGGGTATCGGTAGCTTTGGCATTGTCCACACAAGCGTTCTGGTCATTGCGGATAATGGTGGAGACAGAAATCTGGGTATTGCCCTTCACGCTGTCCAGACTCAATGTACTGCCGTTGCCGGCCGCCATCTGACCGTTCACATACCATTGGTAGTAGTCACCCGGATTAACGGCACCCGAAGCGGTAAAGATAACCGGAGAGCGAGGACAGATAGCCGTATCGCCATAGACCTTGGCAACGGGAATTGTGTAATCCACCACATCAATGAACGCGCTACGGCTATAAACTGTGTCGCAAGTCAACAGCGTGTCGGTGGCGACAGCACCGCAACGGAACAAGGAATTCGCCTTGTCGTAAGCGGCCAGAGTCTTGGCCAATACCAATGTTACACTATTGGTACCCACCCGAATATCGAAATCGCCATCCGTCAACGGGTCGAGCGTACGCCAGGTAGCACCGTTATCGTGCGAAATCTGCCAGAAGTAGATATTGGTGTAAGGCCTGAAGCCTTGTACCTGCAAATAGATGAACGCTGTATCGCCGGCGCAAGCCTTGGTGCCCGAACCACGCAAGATAAACTGCGGGCAGGTAAGCACTTCCACATGAACGCTGGCCTCGTTACTGTAGCAACCGATAGAGTTGCGGGCCTGTACCGTGTAGATATGGTCGATTCTCGACTTAACCACCGTGGCGCTGTCGTTGGCGCTGTAAGGTTCACTGATATCGAAAGAGGGATACCATTCGTATTTAAGGTTCGGTTCCCAATTCTTGATCACTTCCGCCCACAACTTGGCTTCGCTGTTGTAGGTAACGATGGTGTCTTTGTGAGCCGCCAAAACAGGAGCCGGCAACACATCCATGTGAACCACCCTCGTTTGCTTGCGGTTGGTATCGAGACACTGTACTTCGGCGCTGGCGGTAATGATGGCATAAACACTGTCGCCATCCTGCAGGCTGTCGGTTCTATAAGTCTTATCGGAGCTTACGAATCGGCCGTTCAGATACCATTCCACCGTGGGATTCTCACCGGCATCGGGCAAACCGGAAACCACCTGCGTGGCATTGAACAACACATCGGAGAACAGGCAGACGGTCTGACCCGGGAATACATCCACATTGACACCCAGAACCTTGGCAGGTTCCACAGGCAAAGTAAGGTAAGAAGAACGAACCGGGTTCTTGATGTTGTTGAATGCACAATGCTTGGCAATCGTATCCACATAGGCCTGCGCCCAGACATATTCGTTGATACCCGCGTTGGTGATTACGATGCTGTCGGCACGGGTCGCGCTGGCGATTCTAAGGTCGCCACGGTACCAATTGTAGCGGATCGCCGAATCGGGCACTTCGCCGCTGCGGTTAATCAGGTGGGCGCGTACGGTAAAGTCGCGACCTTGGCACTGGGTGCTGTCGGTGGTAAGCAAGAGGAATACAGGCGTATAACCCTTAGGACTTTGTACCGCCAAGGTATCGCGAACCGTCTGAAGCCCGTCACACTTAGTCTGGCCGCTCACCTCGTAAACCAAGGTATCGTTCATTCCCGTAAAGCCGGCTTCATGAACCTTCAGTATGCTGTCGGTCGAAACCACCTTGCCGTTTACATACCACTTGTGGTTTATCTTGGAGGCGATAGTGCCGGCACTGCTGGAAAGTTCGATGTTCTGCAATTCAACATAGCGTACAGGATCCACCGACGTTCCGGGACTGTACATCGAGATTTCCGGGTTAAAGTTCAGGCTCGGGCTACGTTCCTTGACACGGCGAACCAAAACTTCGTTCTGATAGTAGTTGATATAACCGCTCTGGCGAACGATAAACAATACATCGCCTTCCTTATACGAGCCACCTGTCCAGACATGGTTGCCGCGTTCGTAAATCCGCAGGTTGTTTTCTCCCGAACCACCCACCAGATAGAATGTATAGTCGGCATCGTAGCCGCACCAGTTATACCACCAGCCGTAGCAACTGTTGTGGGAACGGCCTTCGTAGTTGATACCCACCATGGCATAACCTTCCTTACCGCTGATTACATAACGGTACATAAAGTTGCCGTGCAGTACGGTGGGCGAAGTGATATAATTCCAACCAGCACCTTGGCTACCGTCTTTGATAATCTGACCGCCGGCCATAGGAATCAAGGCGGGAGAAGTGAAATCCCAGGTGGGGTATGCCATTTCCGGATTGTAGCAGGAATCGAGCGTTTGTTCCACATGCGCCCAAAGCGTGTCGGCTCTTATGATGCCTACATAGGCCGTGTCGCGGGTAACGCAACCGTGACCACCGTCGGCTTCCACCATAAAGTAGGTAGGCAAGGAAGGCATCGGAACAACCACCGTATTGGTATCGAAACCAAAAGCTCCATGGTTGATGTAAACGGTTTCGTGAACCGTATCGGGGGTAGCCCCGATATAACGGATAACCGTTTGTTCATAACCGTTGAACATCGTCCACGTATAGTGAACGTTGGTGTCTTGCCTGGGCTGTGCCTGCAAGGTCAGATCATGTCCGATACAGAGCGAATCGGGCGTGGAAGCCAGAGTGGTGTTATAGATAACTCCCAACGTATCGAAGTTGCTCATTATCTGTTTAACCACCAGACACGGGTTGAGGCTGGTAAGTTTGAACTGGAACCTGTCTTTGTTCGCCACCGTTCCTGTATAGGAAACCGTATCACGTTGGCTTTCACCCGTATGGCCTACCGTATAGGTAGCCACCTGCGAACCGTTGCGGTAAAGAACCGCCGTAGCGAGCGTATCCCACCATTGACCGGTAAGGATGAACCGAGGCGTTTCGCCCTCGCAAATCGTTTGGCGGATCAGTTCGGCATTGAGCGCAAGTTCCTGCTTGATATTGCGTACATATACCGTATCGTAGGCATGGCAGTTCTTAGGTGTCTTGACATCTACGTAGTAGGTAAAGAAGCCTGTATCGGCGCTGTTGAAAATCTTGTACGAACCGTTCGTATAGCCGTTGCCGTTGCTGATTCGGGTGGTAGGTGTCCAGGTATAGGTGTTGACTTTCTTGTAGTCTTGGTCGTATGCCGAATCAAAGATGGCCAAGTCGTGGCTGATGCAGACCTGAAGCGTGTCGGGCATCTTGATATGCGGCAGCGGATGAACGGTAAGGTTCAAGGTGTCGAGCGTGTAGCAACCACTGTACTTGTTGACCATCTTGGCTACCAACACGCCGCTTTCCTCAGCATCGAAACTGATGGCGTTGTCGTAGGGCGAAGTCAGAGCCACGGTGTCGGTAGGCGTGATAAACGTCCATTCGGTACGATAGAAACGGTCGGTAACGCTATCGGGAACAGCACCGTTCCTTACGCTGAAATAGAGGCTGTCGGTGTAGCAGACTTCCCTGTCGGGACCCAAATTCGGATCAGGCAGTTCAAACACAACCACCACAATACGCTTAAAGTCGGAGCAACCTTCATCGTTTGCACCCGTTACGCGATAAGTGGTTGTTTGGGCAGGCCATACCACAATGCTGCTGTCGTGAACGGTGGCAGTATCCATATCCACCGGTAATGTCCATTCATAGGTTTTGGCACCGCTGGCAGTCAAACGAACCGAATCACCGCGGCATACGTAAGCCGTATCCGCCAACTGCAGGAAGTTGCCCGGATCGGTGGGATGAACCGTAATGGGGTTGGATTCCGCGTTCTCACGCTCCATGCAGACATCGTTGCTGTGAACCACAAGCGTTACCACATCATAGGGTTCAAAACGGTATTTATGGTCATAGAGGGTATCTTCGCCGTTGCCGAATTCGAACGGAACACCGTTAACCATCCAATTGTAGTCGGGTTTGTTTACAGGCGGTTCATATACCGTTGAACCGAACACGATACTGGAATTCCGGTATTCGATATACGCACGCATATTGGGTCGCCTGCAATTATCCGCATGGAGCGAGAAACCGCCACGATACAAACCTATCGTATCGCGGGTCTGCGAAGTATGGAACACCACCCCGTCGCGCAGGTAGCGAACCACACTGTCGGCTATTTCAACCGTATATTTCTGAGCCGTGTTGTAACCGCCGAACGAACCCTTATAGTCACCGTTTTCGTAAATCTGTATCGTGCCATAGTCAAAATAGATGGCGTAATCGATATGCGAATAATGCGTAACGTCCTTGCGCGAGGTAAGACCGAACATCTGGTGGGAGGTGGTGTTGCCCGCATAGGCGCTCACACCGCCATTGTCTTCGATGGTCTGTTGCGAAACGGCACCCGTGTTCCAATATTGGTAGCTGCAATTGGCAATAATCGTGTTGCCGCTTACGCTAAGCGGTCCATAAACGTGCGTAAAGGCCACCTGTTCTTCTCTCAGCGAGTTGCAAGCCTGCAACACATCCTGTTCGATGATGACACCCAAGGCCTTGCGCGGTTTGATATAAACAAGCGTATCATCGGCATTCAGGTTAGAGGGTACGGCGCAGATATGCTTGGTTTCCAAACGGGCCGTTACCCTGCTCTGCCTATATGCGCTGTCGCGGTGGCCGGCAATAAAGGCAGAATAAGAAAGTGTCAAAGAGTTGGGTGTACCCACTTCCATACCGTCAACCAACCAAACCAAACGGTAGTCGCTGCCTTGGTCGGCAAGTCTGGCGGTAAAGACTGTTGTAGCCCCTTCACAAACAGTATCTCCGTTTCCATCTACACCCGAATTCAAGCCTACGATTTCAACCTGTGGCTTGTAGAGCGGATAATTGTCGAACCTAAGCGTGTTACTTTGCTTGGGCGAATACTTGATACAGGTGTCTTTGGCCACATAGATGCAGTAAACCTGATCGCCGGTAGCGAATCTCGATACCAAAGAGTCTCCGGTATGTACATGGGCAAAACGGCTGCTGTCGGCATACTTCACATACCATTCGAATATACCGGTATCGTAGGTGGGAGCATGCGCCTGGAAGATAACCACTTCTTCGTTAGGACAAACCTTAAGACCCTTGTTGCTGTTGATGGAGACAACCGCTTCAGGCATCTTGGTGTATTTAACGAAGAACTTGTTGCTCTTTACTGTACGTTCCGTAACACAACGACGGGAAGATTCCATTTCCACATAAAGCGAGGAATGGTCAACCATATAAGGATAATGGTCGGAGAAGAGGCTGTCGTGGCTTACGTCTTCGCCATTGAAAATCCATTTGTATTTGGGTTCATCGCCAGCCCACTCGCTTTCGTAACTGAAGAAATGTTCACGCTTGTCGCATTCGATAATATGAACGGTATCGTTGTAGCGGATACCTTCGTAGTCGATGCTTACTGCCGGCGTTTCGTTCTGTTCCACAAATACCCGGATGGTATCGGTAAACGAGCAATAGCGCGGTGCAGGCGTGTTGATGGTGTAGATATAGTAAGTAAGCGAATCCAAGGGGATGACTGCCGGCGTTATCGTATTGCGTGCCGTATTGTCAGGCAAGGTCCTGGCCGTATTGGTATCACGCACGGCAACTTCGCGCCAGCTATAAGTAACCCCTCTGGTGCTGGCAGGTACAGCCTTGAGCGACAACTTCGAGCCGGCACAAATCGTGGTATCGGGCGTAAGGGCAGTGAACAAGGGTTCGGGCGTAAGGGTAACGCTATCAATACCCGTACATCCGTGCCTGTCTGTACCATATACATAGTAGGTGGTTACCACGGTAGGACTCACCTTGGTTACCGTATCAAAGTAAATGAACGAATTACCCTTCATCGGCATCACCGCCGTATCATCCGTTCCGAAATATGCCCATCTGTAATACTGGGCGCTGTCGGCCCTAAGCTTTATGATATCACGACGGCAGAAAGTAAGGTCGGAAGCAGGTTCCACCATCTTGACCAAAGGAACATATACCAACGGCTTGATGGCGTTCGACATAGCCAGACGTTCCGTTACGCAGCCAATGCTGGAAGCCAATGCGCATTGAACACTGTCGCCCGGCAACAGGGTGCTGATATAAAGCGTCTTGCCGTCTTTTGAAGCATAAGCCAACGTATCCTTGCCTTTCTTGACGGGCAACGAAAGTTCGTTTCCGTTCACATACCAGTAGTACAACGGCTTCTTACCTTCAAAGTGAACCGAATCTACCGTAAAGGTTACAAAGTTGTTCAAGCAGACTTCCGTGGTGTCGGCACTGATGAATATGGCAACCGGCAGAGGATCGGTGGCGATAACATGGAATATGCCGGTGGTATCAGGTTCACAACTATTCTTCTGACCGATAGCACGATAGAAGAGCGTATCGCCGCGTTCCATCTGCTTGGTAGAGCAAGTGAAGGTTGTACCTCCCAACACTTCCGTCCAATCGGCGGAATCCTTGGTGGTATCGGTGGCCACTTCCCAACGATAGCTTGCCATCGAAGTATTGGGCACAGACATATAGCCTACCGAGTCGATGCAGACATAGTTTTCACCTTCGATTTCTCCGATATTCGAATCATCATATACCGAAACCTTAATGGTTGAACTGATGAACGGACAGCCATCATAGTAAACCACACGGCGGATATATCGGCTCGAATCTATCGCATTGATCCATGTGTATTTAAATGCCGTATCATCCGGAGCCGGGCAGGATTTGAAATGAACTTCATCCATTCCATACTGCCACTGATAGGTATATCCGGAAGGCAGATCATTTCCTCCAAACTGAACGGAATCCGTTTCAGGACACAAAGTTCCACCCGGTACCGGCCCGCTGATGATGTTGGTTATCGGCTGGTGGATATGAACACGATACTCTTCGGTAAGGTGGGCAGGACATACCCCGTTCGATACCCACGCACGATAGTGGTTGGTGGCGCACTCACCTGTACGCAGAACGCTATCGGAAGAAGCCCCCATGTCGCTCCAGATAACACCCTCGCAAGATTTTTCCCAAACGATGGCATCCCCAAAGTAGTCTTTCAGCAGAAGCAGATAAGACGTATCCTGACACATGGTTGTATCCGGCGTATAGATATGGCCGGCCACCGGCAGGTTATCCACCTTAACCGTTACCGTATCGCGCAAAGTGTCGGCAGCCGTATGACCTCCTTCGGTAAGGTTAACCACCATAACGGCAAATGTGGTCTGGCTATTGAGAACCGGCTTGGTGGTAGCCGTGCTATCGACAAACGCGCCCGAAGGCAATTCTTTCCAATGATAGGCGTATTTGCCCGAACCGCCTTCGGCAAGAACATTCAGCCTAGCCGTATCACCCTGACAAACAACTTCGGGTGCCGTTACCTTGATGCGGAACGGACCGCCGGCAATGGTAATATCCACATCGTCTTTGCCCACACAACCCGAAACGGTATCGGTGGCATACAAAGTTACCGTGGTGCCCGTATAGAGACGGTTGGTATATACCGGATAACGCAGACTGTCGTAACTGATGCCGTTGCCTTTCCAGCGATAGGTATATTCGCCCGAACCGCCGATAACCTGTGCCCCCATACCCACCTTGGCCTTTTCGCCATAGGGCAGGTCTATCACATCGGGACCCGCATAAACCACCGGGGTTTCAAACACCTTGACCTGAACCGTATCGTAGGTTTCCTGCGGAGTGGTGCAGAACTCTTTAGCCGTGGCTTTCACCACATAGGTATAGATACCGGCATCCAGACTGTCGATACGCAGAATCTGCGCGGTGGCATCGTTCAAGTCCATGCCGTCCTTATACCATTGCAGGCTTACGGGAACGCTGTTGTCGCTCAAAACGGCCTTGAGCTGATGTTTCTCTTGTGAGCAATAACGGTTGAAATCCTTTTCGATACCCACATAGGTAGGTTTGCCTTGCTTGCTTTCTACAGTATAGATATACTGCATATTGCAACCATCTTCAAAACCAACTTCAACAGGAATCTGAACCACCGAGCCCGCATTGCCCGCCACCACTTTATAGGTTTTGGTGGTGTCGCCATTGGGCCAAAGGAATCTCTTGCCGCCGGGAATGCTGATAAGAATCGTATCGCCCACGCAAACCGTAGCATTCATATATACCGGATCGGTGGTATAGTTCAAGGTAAAGGTTTGGGAACTCTGGCAGATGAAACCGTTTACGGTAAGCGTGGCTTCCAAACGACCCCTCTGCAGGGATGAAGGAACATCCACTCTCAGCGTGTCTCCCGTAGAACTGGGCGTGGCGGCCGTTTCGGGATAGAACCAACGATATTGAACGCTGTCGTTGTGGCGAGCCTTAATGGTTATCATGCCACCCGGACAACCCAGATAAGCGTCTTTGAGATCCGTTACAATCTGAGGCAGGATATTGACCTTAACCGTAGAAGGCTTGCTGTTACATTCGTCAACCACTTCAACGGCACTGAAAATGTAGTTGCCGGAAGCCAAACCACTAATGTCATACGGATTGGCACGGCTTACCAACTGTTTGAGCGTAAGATCCTTGTACCAATTGATAGCCCCACCGCGAGCCGCATCCACTTCCAAAGGCTTGCGCGCGCTTTCGGCACAATAGGTAGTGTCGGAACTGAGCATACGCGGCGCTTCGGGCGTGTTGTAGGCGTAGAACTCTACCGTATCATATACGTAGCAACCCGTAACCGTGCGGACCGCCACCGGATATGTTCCGTTGGGAATATCGATAAAGTCGGGATCCGGACCGAACGACTGTGGATCGAATATCGAGTATTCCAAAGTGGTATCGCCTTGGGCATAGATACTGATGATACCGTCGGTCAATTCGCAGGAAGAAGGATATACTTCATCAATGTAGTTGATTACAGGCGCCGTACCGATAAATACTTCCACCTTGACCGTGGCGCTCTTGCAAGCACCCAACTGCTGATAGAGATAGAACGTCTGACGACCCACGATAGGATCAAACGGCATGGAGTCGCCCGTATGCACCAAGGTTCTGCAAGTGTAGTCCGAGAACCATTTCACTTCCGCTTTCTTGGTTTTCGGATCCAGAATCAGGTATTGAGGCAGAACATCCCCCACGCAATACGGACCGGCGTTGGCCACCTTAGGTTCTATCGGGCCATTGGGATCACGCAGGCTGATTTCCGATTTCTTACTCCAGCAACCGTTGTTGTCTGACACTTGAAGCGTGTACATGCCGGCACCCACATTATCCAAAATGTTTGTGGACTTGGCGGTATCGTTGAAATAGTAGGTATAAGGCTGATTACCACGCGTAGCGTTTATCGCTATCTTACCGTCGGTGGCGGCACAAGCCTTAGGATTGGAAGCCAACGAAGTGAACGAAGGCGATTCCTTAACACCCAAGTTGATAGACTGCGAACGCATGGGGTTCGGATTAACGCACTGGGCAACGATGCCTTGCGGGGTAAGATACGCCTGAACAATATCGTTGGGATATACCTCTTTTATAACAAATACGCTGTCGCGGGTAACATAAACACGCTTACCGTAAGAACCGCTGATAACAACGTCTATCTTCTTCTGCAAACCGCTAAGGTTGGTGATGAAGCGAATCTTGGCGGGATCATTTTCGCAACGCGGCGTATCCACCAAAGCGATATCGAAGTAAACCGAATCGATAACGTGCAGGGTTATAGGATTGCTCGTGGAGTCAGGTTCACAGTAACCGCTTACGTGCAGACGGTACTGATCGCCGTCTTCTTCCCTCTGAATATTCTTAACCAACAACTGAGCGGTACCCGTGTTCGCATACTTGGTATCCGTTGAAGAGAGGCTGGTCCAAACACCGCCATCGAGTTTCTGCCAATCGTAGGTGAGCGAGGTTTCCCCGGGAGCCGGCTGTCCGCTTACCTTGGTGGTAAAGCGTGCCTGGCCGTCCAAGCAGGCATATATATCAGACTGTTGCGCTGTAGCCGCTGTAGAAGGCCAAACCTTTACAGAAATTTCCTTGCTGGCGGTACACTTCTTGTCGGAGAATACCGTTACCTTATACTTGACGGGAATAACGGGCTTAGCTTCCACCAACTGCGATTTGTTGGTGGCGTTGCGGCCGGTAACGATGGAGGTTTGCGGACTCCAAGACAAGCTGTCGATATGGTTGCCAACCACAAACAGGCGCACGGCCGTACCCGGACAAATCGTGGTATCGGATGTACTCGATGCGATTTCGGGAGCCGGGTTGAGCTTGACGGTTACCGCCGGGGTACGCACCGGATTCTGAAGCGGACAAGCATAACTCAAAGTTACTTCGCAAGAAATGCGGTCGCCATCTTTAGGAGCTTTCGTATAGGAAGCGTTTCCATTAAACCCATCCTGCAAAGTATCATTCAAATACCAGCGATACTGGCTCAAATTACCCGAATAGGCATCGCCCGTCACATTCAATTTGAACCTGTTCGTTTCGTTGGAACAGAGAACGGTATCACCCACAATTACCGGATGGCTCAACTTACGTGCATTAACCGTAACCGTTATCTTGCCGAATACCGAATCCACCCCATCGAACACTTTGATGATATATTCGGTTTTTCCTACCGGACTCACCGTAGAGAGAACGTTGGTGTCGGCCGAAACAAAGTTTGTATTGACCGGCGTGGTATCGAGAGGAACAGACTTCCACGAGAAAGTATAGTTGCCCGAACCGCCGTAAGGTTCAAACGGCAGACGAACCGTATCGTTTTCGCAAACCGTGAGTTTTCCATTCTGCGGAAGCACACCCAGCGGACCGCCCTTCAAGCTTACCTTATGGGAATGGCTACCCGAACAGCCATGAATATTGGTAGCGGTAAACGTGTAATCTACTGGACGCTTGATAGGCTTGGTGGTTGCCGATAAAGCATTGCTGGCACTCGATAGCTCGTCAGCAGGAGTCCATTGGTAAACCAAGGCCTGACTTTCGCCGGGTTCAACGCCCGTGCTTTTAACCTCACCCAGCAAGGTATGCTGCGTATTGTATTGAACGATAACGGTAGTGTCCGAACCCGAATGAACCACCGGATTCTTGTGCGCTCTCAATAAGAATGTATCGGTAGGTTCGGGGTTGGATACCGGACATTCATAACCCGTGTAGATAAACGCTTGTATAAACGCACTGTCTTCCGCCTTGAACACGAATTCCTTGCTCTTGCCGTTTTGTTTGCTTACGCCATTTACCCGCCAATCGATGGAATACTTCGAGGAAACCAGCGGATTCTGATGCGAAAGAACAAACTTAACCTGCGAGCCTTCGCACACCATGGTATCGGGCTGAACCGAAATGCTTCCGATAGCGTGCTGTATCGGATTGATGTACAAACGGGCAACCCCCGTAAGGTATTCAGGCGTATTGGAATATATGGTATCCCGTTTGGCGGTTTTGTCTTTAACCCCGCTTACACGGCAACGGAACTTGTAGCCGTTCATGCTCATGTTGAGCGGCGTGATGTTGGCGGGCATATTGCTCGAATCACGACCGATATGCAGACGGGAATAATTGGAGGTTGTGATAATCGTATAAGCGTTCACCAAACTCGGGTTGATATCCTCCCAGTTGCCCGTTCCGGGGTCAACCTGCCAATCGAACGACATGGACGCACCCGAAGCGGTTATCTCAAAATCGGCTACCGTGCTGTCGCAAACCGTAATCGGCTTGGGCTGGTTCAAGATGCGTACATCGGTATAGACTTCCACCAATACCGTATCATCCACCACACAACGCCACGGTTCGGTAAGCGTTACCTTGTAGCGGGTGGTGGCACCCGGCTTAACCGACACATCGCTTCCCGAACAGGAACTACCGCAAGGAGACCATTTATATTCGGCTTCAGGACTACCGCCCACGGCCTGCAAAGGAGCGGTCTCACCCAGATTGATACCGAAATGATTGGTAGGAACACCACCGTAGAGAATATCCAGATCGGGTTTATCCTTTACAACAAAGTGCAGCACGTTGGAAACCTTGGGACGGCAATCCACACAATGGATACTCGATACCAGCAACATACGAACGCTGTCGCCATCCTGTACCGAATCCAACGCCAGATAATCCCAACCGCCCTGCAATACGGTGTCTTCGTTGTATAGCCAGATGAACTGAGGCCTGTCGCCACCGTTCACATAACTGGAGCTGATACGGATCGGATAGTTGCGGCAAACAAGAACACTATCCAAGTCTTGATTGATATTGCTGGCAATCCTAACGTTAACCGTTTTCTTTTCATCTACCGCCGTGCGGATAGAACGTGTTACAAAAGGTCTTGCCGTAACACATTCCAACGAAGAATAAACCGCCACGGAAACATTGAAGCCGTCATCGATACCCGCCAGCTTCACAATCGAATCGCGGTTCGGGTCTCCAATCGGATTACCGTTGATGCGCCATTCGAACAAGGCACTGTCACCAAATCCGTAGCCGGTTACCCTAAAGACAGCCGTATCGCCGAAACACATCCGTTCATAAGGCATATTCGGCACTACCGAATCAATAACGGCATAAACAGGATCCTGATTCCTGGCCGCCACCACTGCCATGGCCATCGGCAAGTCTTCGGCATCGGCGCAACCCGGATCGATGGTAACCGTATAAGTACCCGCCATCCTTGCCGTAAAGCCGGCACGGAACGGGCTTTGTTCCCTGGCCACCCAACCGTCGGGACCCCTCCATATATAGGAGGCACCCGCTACCGTATCGGTGGTCAGGAAAAGCGTATCGCCGATACAAACCATCGAATCGGCGTATATCCTATACGTTGTAGTATCACAAGGAATCCCCTTGCGGGCAAAACCATCGGAACGACCGCCGGCATAAAGCGGATAGAAGATACCCGGTACACGCATGGTGATATGGCCGTCGCCCAAACCACCCATATACGGCCAAGCTTTAGGCGCCATCATTCCCATCGAATGATGACCGTCGCCGATACCCCCTAGGAACGGAACGGCGAAGAATATCTTCATGGTGGATGTAACATGGCCATCGCCGATACCGCCCAGGAAGTTGGGGGCATAAATCATCTTCATGGAAGACGAGGTGTGACCATCGCCGATACCCCCCAAATAATTGGTGGCGTAAATCATCGGTGTGCCTTCCGAAGTATGACCGTCGCCGATACCACCCAAGTAATTGGTGGCGTAAATCATCGGTGTGCCTTCCGAGGTATGACCGTCGCCGATACCGCCCAAGTAAGTAGGCTTGTAAACCATTGGCGTGCCTTCCGAGGTATGACCATCACCGATACCGCCCAAATAGGTAGGCTTGTAAATCATCGGCATGCTTTCCGAAGTATGACCATCACCGATACCGCCCAAATAAGAAGGCTTAAAGATTATGGGCTGCTGAACGCTCGAATGCCCGTCGCCGATACCGCCTAAATAGGCCGGTTTGTGTATAATAGGCAACTGTACGCTTGAATGGCCGTCACCGATCCCCCCCAAATACACCGGCTTGTGAACTACCGGATTCTGAACAAAAGAACCGCCATCCCCGATACCCCCCATAGCCGGACGTGCCGGCTTTGGCGACTTATGGATGACCGACGCCCCAGAAGTTCCAATACCACCAAAGAAAGGTCCTTCGTCTTCATCCCCCAAGGGAAAGTCTCCGGGAAGATCCGCCGGATACGAAATTGGAATAAAGGGTTCCGGCAAAAGCATATCCCCATCAGAGGCCTGCGGATACAGCATAGGCTCCGCCAACGAGAACGCCTGATAACCCCGCCTTTCGGATACCGAAACAGCCTGGTTCAAGTTGGGCAAAACAGCCGGAGCGGATACCGAAAGAGCGGCCTCCTCTCTTAAAGCCTCTTGCTTTAGAGACGAAAGCCGCGCCACCGTGGCACTGCCCGCGGCAACTCCGGTCAGACACAAACCGAGAATCGCCCACTTACGTATGTTCTGTCGGTTAAGAGCTTTCAAAACCTATACTTTACAAATCAAATCTAGTGCCCGCCGGCGGATACCGGCAACCCCGGAAACCCGACCACGGATTCCGGCGGCCTTCGCCTGCATTCACCTGCACGCTTTCAGCATAACGGCGATTGGAAATCTGAAATCCCCTGAATCCTCCTCCTTCTTCAGACGGCCAATACACCTGTCCGCTCACTATATCATCCACCAAGGCATCGCCATTGTCGTCCAATACCCCGTCGCCATCCACGGGAACGAACGAACGCCCCTCCTCGGTACTTACATTGATGCAACGTTCCCAAAGATTATCGCTCATATTCATAATGCCGTAGTAGCTGGCTCCGGCTTCGTTGCGCATGGTGCTGTCTTTGGCAAACGCCCCCACGCGCATTACCCAAGGCGCCTTGCCCGTTTCTAAATAACAAGCTTCGGAATTCGAACTGACCTCGGTAGGCAAGCCCGCATCGGTAATGGCATAATTGTTGGCGGCAATGCCGTATTGTTCACCCCATGCCATACCCCGGCGCAAAAACTGATGCCCGCGGCAGGCTTTTTCAAATTCCATCTCGGTCATGGGGCGCAGACAGGCCCAATCGAGATAGGCCAGGCCATCGTTCCACGAAAGGAAGTTGCAGGCTATATTGCCGCCGTTGTTTTCCATGGTCCACATGGTATCGACATCAATTCCCGTTATATTATGGCCATAAATGGCGCCCTTGGCGGGATAATCGTCGGTTTCGGCCTCCGCCGGAATACGGATGCGCACATAGTTCCGGTACGAAGTATTGATGGCATACGGAGAAGCGGGCAACGCCAGACTGCCCTTGCCCGCAAACGGACTCACATTGGCACGTTCATCCTGCTGTTCGGGCGTAAGCGTATTCAAAAAATCGGCGTAAGCGTGCTGGCTTATCTCGTATTTCATCATATACACGGCCTTGAATCCTTTGGGGAAAGTATCGGACACCGGCGTTCCGAGATAAGACCAACCTTTTTCATCGGTAACCTTGCCCATCAAAGCAGTGCGCCCATCGCTTACATCGGTTTTTATAATTAAGTTTTTGCCCTCAGCATAGAGCGATTTTTCGGAAACCCCGTCCCCTATAATATAGGTATTGGCCGGCACATACACCATCTCGATGGCAAAGACTGCCACCTGTATTTCGTCCTGGTCTAGATAATCGTGGTCGCGATAGTTGAACTGCAGACGGATATCCTGAATCACATTGCTTCCATTCCCCACCTCCTTGCGGTAGATAAAAACGCCGGAAGTTACCAGACTGTCGATGGTAGGCGAAGTGGCGAATTCAGACCAATACTCCACATTGCCCGAACCTATGCTGTGGGGCAAGGCCATATATGAGCCCGAACCGCTGTTTACCGGATTGCCCTGCGGCTTGGTAAGATATACATGACGCCAAGTGCGGAAATCGGAATTATAGCATTTTACAAAGACCCAGGCCGCATCCCAATTACGGTGCAGACGGTCTTTCCAGGAATGATCCCAGGAAAGGCTGAAACGCACAAAAGCCGTGCCCGTCAGGGTATCACGACCTTCCACCGATACGGTGCCTATTTGGATATTGTTGGCATAAACACCCTTTAGGCCACCCCAAGCCAACAACAGCAACAAACCTATTTTAACAATGCTTTTCAAAGCCTCTGTGTTAAATAAACCCTTGTTTTATAACACCTATCCTCAACAAAGCCAACAAAGCAGGACGTGTGCCGAAACACACATCCCACCCTATCTATTATTGTAGCACTTCTATTATTTGGCCGCACCGGCGGTACGTACGCAACGGATACCACGCATACCTACCGTTCCCCGTTGATCCGGATAATATCTGTCTTCTAAGCTCAACGTATGGGTGGAACCTCGACGGTTGGAAACCAAACCGGCCCACTGCCATTCATGCGCTGGCACCGTTATATCAAACCTATAGTTGGCCACTAACATTCCACGAACAATATAATACCTATAGTTAGTGTAGTCGGTACCCGGAGTGTTGGATGCAGCAAAGGTTAACCAATCTTTGTTCATGGCATCGCCATTTCCATCCAACTGACCGGAACCATGCGAACCCTTGAAATTTCTACCCGTGGTATCGTAAACCGAAATACAGATTTCACCCACATTGTCGCTCATATTCATCACACCCCAGAAACTGGCACCCGAAGAAGCCCGCGTGGTAGTGGAATCTGCAAAACAACCCACACGTACCGGACCGGAGCACGTAGCCCCCCACCAACAACTCCACCAATTATCACTAACATGTGCGCCAGAATTATATACTTCCTTAGGTCTTTCTGTTCCTGTCCATTGATCTATATATCCCCAATTCCTTGCCGGCCAAAAACGCATGGTAACACTCCCCCAAGCAAACTCATCGTTAGCTGGTTTCTTGGGACCACGGCAGGCTTTTTCGTATTCTAATTCAGTCATAGGACGCAATCCAGAAAATTCTGCATAAGCCAAAAAGTCTAATACGTTAATCCAGTTCATCGCCAAATCCTGACCATCGATATTACGGGTCATGAATTTGTTCTTGGATGAATCGCAACGATAGTCGTAGCAAACTTTGTCGGTTTCATTATATATATTGTTGTTGTTTCCATCACAACCAAAAACAACCACAGGTGAAGGCTGCTTAACCTTGATAACATTGCAGTAAAAATCCCAACCGTGTCCATCAAGATCCCGAGTCAACCAAGAGTTTTGCGCAAAAGTGGACAAAGTACCCTGAATTCTACCGTCCTGCTGACCCTGACTCAAAGTATTCAAAAATTCCACATAGGCTTCCTGGGTCATTTCATACTTCATAATATAAAATGCTTGATACCCTTTGGGAAACTCTGCAGGAATCGTACCAGCCGTAATACCCGCGCCGCCAACGGTCCACAAGGTGCTTTCTGCCGTGGAATTCGCCACTGTAATGGGATCTTCAGATTCAATCACCATCGGACGCCCAAGCGTTGCCTCATCGGTGGTAAACGCAGCATAATGGCGGTTGTCTGCGACAGAACCCGCGCCGCCCAAATAATAGGCGCCGGTGGGAACATACACCATTTCTACGGCAAACACTTTTACCACCAAGTCGTCTTCATCTACAAAGCCTTGACGCACATAATCCCATATCAGCGAAACTCCGGGCACCACGATATGACCAGCGCCATAATCCACCCGACGCAAAAAGAAACCCACCACACATTGTTCTTCTTCTTCTGCCGGTTCCACATGCCATTTGGGATAAGCCAAAGAAAAACCAGGTTCCAGCATCATCGCCATTGTGGTATTGCTAGCATCGCGGTTAGAAACATAATATTCTTCATAGCAGGAGGTATCCCCATAGCAGACCGCATCAGTCGGAACAAGACTACCCGGAACATTGGCTATGGTATCTTTTAGATACACATGGTTCCAAGATTCCCCATCCCAGCATTTTACAAAAATCCAAGCGGCATCGTGGTTCTGCGGCTTGGTGGTTCTCCAGCTATTGTCCCACGCGATATCAAAACTGATAATGGCATGGTGCATATTGGTATCCTGCACCAATTTCGGCTTTCCAAGAATACGGATATTGTTGGCATTGGCCAAGCCCGAAAGCATACCCACCAAGGCACAAACAAAGAGGCCGCGGAGCATACGCCCCATAAGATTACTGCTTTTCATAATCCCTTTATTTATAATATTTAAAATTATCAACAATTTGTTGAAAACATTTTTTACCAACCGCTAAGATACTCATTCCTCGGCAACCAACCAAAAAAGTTAATAAGTTTTTTAGGGGGAGAGTAAAACAGGGTATTGCTTACAAGAAAAATCCTCGGTATCTTTCTCCGCGTTTTTGTTACCGGGCTGGCGAAACTTTACTTTTTTATCCTAAAATTTCAACCTATCCCGATAGTTTCATGCCCCAAACCGCAAAAAAACGTATATTTGCAACCCATTAAAAGGATTTTAAAATGAGGAGACTATCTCTACGGCTTCCGATCGGAGTTTTAGTTTTAACCATAGTTTCTATGGTAGTGGTTGCCTGCGGCGGCAAGAATGAGGCAAGCCAAGTAGCCAAAGCTTTTCTGCAAGCCTATTATGTGGACTTGGACTTTGACAAGGCGCAAACCTTGTGTTCAGATGTATCCCGACCTGTCGTGGCCGAACAGGGGCAAATGGTTGCCCTGAACCCCTATGCCACCGAAGAAATTCCCGCTTTGGCTTTTAGGCAATTGGAATGGAAGGCCGACAATCCGAATACGGCTGTTTTTACTTATACCGTGAACCGCAGTGAACGCACCCTGCCCTTGCGCAAGTTTAACGGAAAGTGGTTGGTAGATTTGCAAGGAGGCACGGTAGAAATGGGCGGTGCCGCCAACCGCATGGAATTGGGCAACGATTCTAAAGGCGGATTTGCCGTCTCGGAAGCCAGCGGCCCTATCGTTTATAAAAAACGAAAGAAAAACAATTAGTTATAAGAATTTAAAATAACTTATCATGAAGACTCTCTTGAAAGTATGCCTTAGTTTGGCTTTAGGTGGCATGTTGATGCAATACGGCTTCTCGCAAGCCGCCGCGAGTGCCAGTAAAGATGTAACTCCTCCGCCCTCTACCGAAGAGGTGCCCGAACAATATCTGACCTCTGAAGACACTACTTTGGGCGAAGAAGCCCTTACACATCATGGCATTCAATTGCCAGCCTCCATCAACATGAAAATTGCAGCCGGAGATATTGACGGTGCCTGGAAAGAATTTGAAAACTTTAAACAAGAAGTGGGCAAAGAACAACGCAATCAAGTGCTCGAAGCCGAAGTGATGCTTTGCAACAGATTTATCTACGAAGGTTCTAATTACAATAAATGGGCAGCCCAACGAGGGGAAGCACAGCAAGCTCTTTTAAAAGAATTTCCCAAATGGGCGGGTACGTACCGCGCCTTGATTAATCCCAATGCCAAGCCGGCTCAAATTATTGAATACACCACCAAGGCTATTCAATATGATTCCAAGGAAAACCCCGACTATCTGCTGTATGAACAGCGCGGAAGAGCCTACCTCCAAGTAGGCCGCACCACCGAAGCTTGCGCAGATTTTGAAAAATGCCCGGATAAGAGCAGGATTTGGGAATACAAGAGCACTTGCGGGAAATAGCGAAAAAACTTACGTTTAAATAGTTTTTTAACCCCAAAAGCGGCAGAGAATAGTGTTCTTTGCCGCTTTTGTTTTTTGGGAGGGAACTTCACCAGCAAGGTATCACTTTAAATCATTGAGATTCTACGAATCGTATTTCAAACCCAAACTCTCCACAAAAAGCCTTTCTTCTGCTTGAAGCTTTTCTTTTCTGATTCTTAAATCTTGTTGGTACCTGATTTTCCATTGAATGAAATATTGAAAACAAACTATTAATTCTTTATTCCAAAATAACTCTTTATATTCGCAAAAACAATTTAACCCAAACGATATGTGCCATTATCAAGAAACGTGTGAAAAGAAAGAATGTTATTGGGAAGAATACTATAATAAGCACATAGATCAAGAAAAACATGACATCGTAAATACTGCACTTCCAATTGATGTTAATGGGTTTTGCTTGTTTCATAGCCCCGACATAAAATGGAAACGCAAACAGCATTTCTGCAAACGTTTAAAAGCATTGCTTAATTGGGCTGAAGAAGATTCAGATATTGAAGATATATCCTTTACTGATTTCATTTTTATAGGATGTCAATCCATAGAAACCATAGATAATAATGTATGGGATCAACACGAGAACAAACTGGACACAAAAAAGAAAGATATTTTACTTCTTGATTTTTTAAAAGGAAAGAAAAACCTTATACTTCAAGATTCAAAATTTATAGATCCCTTAATCATTGAAAACGCAACATTAGCACAAGACCTCATTATTGATCATTGTGTCTTTGAAGACAGTATATCAATAAACAAACTTATCATCAAATCTGATTTATTTATTCAATACTCTGAATTTAAAAAACATTTCATCTGGGATGGCAAAAACAAAATAAAGGGGAATACCTCCATTTTGGACAACAAATTCAAAGGAAGAATCAACTTTTGGGGCTTGATTTTTGAAAATTTTGTTGTAATAGATAATAATATCTTTAATAAATCTGACTATGTGACCGGCTTTACTTGTTCTTTCAAAGAAGGTTTGGACTTTACCCGTAATAAATTTACAGACATATATTTCGATGGGTGTTGTTTTATGAAAGATTGTACTTTTGCCGAATTACATCAACAATACCATTCTTTTACTATCAGAAAACCTAGTATCCAAGGACAACTATCCTTTGTGGGAACATCTGATAATTTGTTGTTTAATACAAATTCTAGAATCCATATTTCCAAAGAATGTTTCCATGATACGGGACGTGTTTCTTTTGATTATTGTAATATTGAAAGTTTAGGAACAATCTTTATTGAAAACATTAAATCTCTTGAAGATCTTGGCCTAGCTTATATTTCTCCTACTTGTCAGATTGAAAGATTAACTATTATACATGAATACAAACCATATACATCATTGACTGCTAATATCATCGAAGACTTTGCACACTTAATCGCCCGTTATTTCAGTCGATGGCATACCGTGAATCTTATGGTGCGAATAAATAGAGACAAGGCCAATCAACGCTTTTTGTTGGTTTTTAAAACAACTGATAATCTTTCAGAGGATGAATTTCGTGATATAATGAAAAGATTCCACCACACAATGTATCAACATATACCATCAAAAGATGACGAAATCAAAGATATTATTGCCACCTATTACAATATTGTCGAACGCCTAAGTAAAAATAGCAATATTATCGGCATTGAAAATATCAAACGTATTTTATCAATGCAAAACACAATAAATATAGAAACGTTAAATATAAATACTGCACAAATGGAAATTAAAAATTCACAAATAGGAGCTATCGCAATGGGAGACAATGCCCATTTCGAAAACATTTTGGTCGAAAAAACAAATTTAGAATCGAATTATCAATCATTAATTGATGAATTAAATGGATTAATTCGATTATTACAAAGAGAACATAAAGATTGTGAAAACATCATCGCACAATTACAAAAAGCCATCGAAGCCGCAAAACAAAAAAAAGATACAGTACTGAAAGAAACTTTAAAAAAGTTACCTCATTGGGTTGTAAAAACAACACATAATATTGGTGTTGGAGTATTGAGTTCTTACATATCTCAAATACTTGGAATATAAACATGAAAGCAGATTGCTCTTATGATGCAACACGCAAGCCGGCTTCGAGCCAGATATCCATATCCACCGGATAATCCCATTGGGAGTTGTATTCGGAGGCACGTTTGTGCTTTAAGATGTTGCGGTTATGGGGTAAAATCGAATAAGAAATGAAAATCCTTATATCTTCAATTCTCATGTCCGCTCTTTTTTACTGAGGTTTGGATTTCATCAAAAAGAGATTTTTTCTCCTCCAAAGGTTCTTTCAGCAAAGGAGATACTTGAAAGGTGCTCAACATTTCTATGGTCTCTTGCCTCATTTTGGTTTTGACAAAACTCTTTGCTTTCGGATCTGTCAGCAGTTCTCCCACCCCATAGATGATAAGTTTGTCGGAGGTATCTTTCAACAGTGTGATACATTTTGAAAGATAGTTGTTGAAGGGCATCTGCATGCGTCTTTCCACGGTTTGTGCATGAATGGGCGTTCGCGTCTTTAAGAAAAACCAACAATCGAACACATCCCTTCCCGTCACATCTTTTCTGTCGGACAAAGCGCAAAGCTTATGCGCGAACATATCGGATTTCTCCATTACCCGAATCGCCGTTCCTCCCAAATCAAGCATGGTGTAACTATCCTGATTGTCCCGATTGGAGATTTCGATTTTCATATTCCTTTCGCCAGGAGCATAATTCACAACTGCCAACGAGCCAAAATGTTTCATGGCTCTATCTTCAATCTTTCCGTATTTCTTTGCCAACGAGAAAACTTTGTTGTAAACAAAATCTTCTTTGGATTTATCCAACAAGTTAAAATCCAAATCAACCGAAAAACGGGGCAAGTGATAGAAGAACATGAGCGCACTTCCCCCCTTGAATCCAAGCAGAGGTGCGAGTGAAGCATCCGTAAAAATGTCACGGAGCATCTGTGTCATGTAGTATTTGTGCAAAGCATTATCCATCTCACTTTTGTTTAAAAAGTTTATTCACGTCTCTTTCCAACGTTTTACTTCCATAAATCGGAAGGATCTCCTTTATCTTTTTGTAGGAAAGGATGTGGGTGTTATCAAACTCTCTTTGCTTATTCAGGTACATAAGGTCGAGCAAGGCACGCTCGGGCGTGGCAATACTGTAACCATCCTTTTGAACAATCCCTGCATCTTGACACAAAATCGAGCCTTTTATTTTGCGATAGCGGAATGTATTTCCGTCCACCTCTACATCTCGCGACAGGTAACTGACGGCCGTAATGGAGGAATCATATTGAAAGACCACACCAACGCGTTGCAACACATATTCCAAGGAAATGTAAGAGGGGCGGTACAGGCGATTGCACAGTTCCTCAACACGATAACCAGGTTTGGCATAAATACCGCGGCGAGGATTCAAAAGCCGCCCTCTCTGCACTTGATAATTCAAACGTTTTACGAGTACCGACATGTTTTCCTTAAAATCGGTAAGCATTGCCACCATAGGCAAAGTAAATACCGTATAATAAGAACTATAGATAACAAGCAATTCGTTGCATCGTGAACTATACATACCAACAAATAGGATTTTCAGTTCACAAAGTTACAATAAATCCTTACAAATAAAACATCATCTGAGCCACCACTTCAAAGCGCAGCCCGCAACCCGGCTTCAAGCCAGATATCCATATCTACGGGATAATCCCATTCGGCATTGTATTCGGAAGCGCGTTTATGACCTAAGATGTTGCGGTGGGGGTAAATCAAATAAGTTCGCTATTTTTGCATATGGCATTACCTGTCAATATAGAGGAATTGCTTTCCAAGCATAAAGTCGAATCCAGCCGAATAGAATTTAAGCGCGGATGGAATCCGGAAGGGATTTATCGATCCATTTGCGCTTTTGCCAATGATTTCGATAACCTCGGTGGAGGATACATTCTGGTTGGCGTAGAGGAAGAACATGGTATTGCAAAACGTCCGGTAAAGGGACTGGATTTGGCGCATATAGATGGCATCCTTAAGGATATGGTCGGGTACAACAACAAGATTTATCCATATTACCTGCCCCGCACCGAAATAGCGGAAATCGACCATCAAAAGATCTTGGTAATATGGGTTCCTTCCGGAGTTAACCGCCCTTACAGTGTGGCGGAAAATGTTCTATCTCCCAAAAGTGTATCCAAATACTATATCCGTTCCGGAAGCACCACTATCGAAGCCAAGGGAGAAGTCCTTGAGGAACTACGGGATTCAGTTTCCCGTACCCCTTTCGATGAACGGGGAAATCCGGACATAAAAATCGAAGACATTCGTCATTCGGGAACACATCATTAAGCCTAATGACCGAGCGGAATCCGTACGCGTGTTCAACTATCCTTATCAAGCTCTTGAGGAAAGCATCGTAAATGCTTTGTATCATCGGGATTATATGGAGCGTGAACCAGTAGAGATAACCATTGAACCGAACTTGATAAGCATTCTCAGTTTTGCCGGACCGGATCGCTCCATCAGCATGGAAGCCATCCAACAAGCCCGCCGATTGAAATCCCGTAGATACCGAAACCGGAGACTGGGTGATTTCTTAAAGGAATTGAATTTTACCGAGGGACGTTCTACCGGTATTCCTACTATTCAAGACTCGCTTGAAAAAAACGGATCCGCTCCGGCAAGAATCATCACCGATGAAGACAGAACCTCTTTTCTGATGGAAATACCCTGCCGCAACGGGGAAGAAGGAGTTCCAGCCATAGAGAATCTTGCAAATGAGCAAATAAATGAGCAAATAAACTTATCTGACCAACAAAAGGTTATCTTAAGGATGATTGCCGACAACCCTTCGATTTCTTTTGCAAAAATCGCTGCAGTATTGAATGTAAAGCCAAGTCTTATACGTTCCCAGTGCAAAGCCATGGAAAAACATGTCGTACTTAAACGCAATGGTTCCAAGAAAACCGGAACATGGCAGATTCTATTCGTGAAACAGTAACTGCCCCCTCTTTCTTAACGCGCAACGCGCAACCCGGCTTCAAGCCAGATATCCATATCTACGGGATAATCCCATTCGGCGTTGTATTCGGAGGCACGTTTATGACCCAGGCGCACAATAACGGTGTTCAGGTCGGGAATCACGATAATATATTGCCCCAAGATGCCGCGGAAATATTTTACGGGGTGGCCTTGGTATTCCATAAGCCAGAACTGGTAGCCGTACATTGTGCAGGGGGCTTCCTGGCCGTTGGGAAGAATGGCCTTGAGATAGGTGGCGGGGGTGGTTGCCTGAGTTATATAGGCCGAATCCACCACGCTGAGGCGGCCTTGGGGTGTGTTCCAATAGCCGTTTTGCAACACTAACTGCCCCAAGCGCGCAAAGTCGCGGGCGTTGCTGTTAAAGCAGCAGTAGGCTTTTTCCATACCGTCTTGGCGGTCAAGGCTCCAAAGAGCGTCTTCTTCGGCTTGGATGGGAGTCCAGATCTTTTCGGAGGCGTAATCGGCTATGTGCTTGCCGGTGGCTTTCTTGAGCAGGAACGCCAGAATCTGCGTAACGCCGCTCTGGTAGTTGAAATACTCGCCCGGTGTGGACTCCAGCACTTCCCGCCGGGTCAGGCTCCATAAATCTCTGCCGTAATAGGCTTCGGTGGTGGTGGAAAAAAGCGAGGTGGAGCTTTCGTCCCACTTCACACCGGCGCTCATGGTAAGCAAATCCTTGATGGTAAGCGGTTTTCCGTTAAACGAGCCCCATTCTGGCAGGAAATCGGAAACGGGCTGGTCAACGCTTTTGATATAACCGTCGGTTATGGCACAGCCCACCAGCAGGGAAACGATGCTTTTGGCCATCGAGAACGAGTTGCTGTGCGAATGGGGACCATATCCATCCCAATACTGTTCGGTAACGATGATGCCGTCTTTCAGCACCAAGAAAGCCACCGTGCCGTAACGGGCAAATTCTTCTTCCAAACCGCTGTCGGACTTGCGCTCGGCCACGCCCGGCGCAAAGGGCATCGGTGCGGGATTGCCGGCCTTTACCACCCGGTTATCGAAAATGGGGTATTGGTCTATCTTGGGATAGGTATGCCATAAGGCCCGATGCACATAATAGTTGCCCGGAAACACCAGCACCGCCACACATCCGAGCACAAGCAAGAACAGGAGTATCAGGATTGTTTTCTTTAGGTTCATTAGAAACTATCGTAAGGGTATATAACTAATCGTAATGTCCATACGCCGACAGAACCAACACCTTGATTTCTTTGTCATTAACTTCATAAACAAGGCGATGTTTCTGACTTATTCTTCGAGACCATGTGGGAGTGTCAAAACCTTTCAGTTGCTCTGGATGCCCTGTTCCGGTGGTCGGGTGTTCAGAAAGCTCTTCCAGCAGTTTCATCGCTTTTTTGTAATGAGCCGGTTCAGACTTTCTGATTTTGATTAGGCCTTCCAAGGCTTTTATGGTATAATCAACCTTGTACATGACCTTCAATAATCATACGGTCTAAAAACTCATCAAAAGATTCTTCAGGTTTTTTGGAATACACCAAACCCTGCGCTGCCTGTTCTTTAGCACGCCTTATCTTGGCATAAAACTCCTCTTTGGTCATCAAGGTATCGTCTTTCTCAACCTTCGATATCTTAAAGGCATCTTTCTTGCGCGTGATAAGCAACTCGATACCCTGTGCCACCTGGTCTAAGTAATGGCGTTGGTTGGTTCGGAACTCCCGGGAACTGATTGCAAGCATATCATTATGATTTTGATGATTCAAAGGTACAGAAAAAAACATAATGTACCAAAATGGTACACACTAATCCAGTTATATCAAAACGATTCTCTTGTATTTCACGGCTAACTTATTGTAAGGCTTACTTGTCTTCCAAGTCCCTCAAATATACGGAAGAGCGTACTTAACTGTACATCGGCTTTGCCATTTTCCAAACGGGATATATAGGTTTTTTGTGTACCGATCTTTTCGGCAAGCTGTTCTTGAGTAAGCCCTGCCCGATGACGTTCTTCTTTTAATGTCTGCGCAAGACAAAAAGCCCGTGTTTCTTCGTCAAATTTATCACGAGAACGCGTACCTTTTACGCCATATTCAACATCAAGAAGTTCTTCAAGGTTGTTGCAAGCCAACAACTTTTCTCTTTTATCTTTTTTCATCTTATTTGGTATCAAAATATTCTTTCATTAACCTTTCGGCTTTCTCTATTTCTTTTTGCGGTGTCTTTTGTGTTTTCTTTTGAAAAGCATTAAACAACACTACAATCTTACCTTTATCAAAACAACAAAATATGCGGAAGATATTGCTTCCCACCTCCACCCGGATTTCAAACAAGCCTTTAACGCTCTCTATGCTACGAAAGATAGATAAAGGCAATCGGTCAACTTCTTGTATCCAAACAAGTGTCTGTGCTATCTTTTTTCGCACTTGTGCTGTTTGGAAATGCGGCACGTTCCAAGAGAACCACACTTTCTACGTGGTCTGTAAACGGAAACATAT
>CAYVJX010000001.1:60340-63897 GCA_964451895.1 uncultured Bacteroidaceae bacterium
GCGGCACGTTCCAAGAGAACCACACTTTCTACGTGGTCTGTAAACGGAAACATATCCACCGCGCGATGGTTCAAGACCTTGTAGCGGGCATCGAGACGCTGCAGGTCGCGGGCCTGCGTGGCGGAATTGCAGCTTACATAGACAAGGCGCACGGGCTTGGAGCCGAAAAGATTGTCATCTAAGAGACAATCGGTTACGTTCTCGTGCATGCCTTCGCGCGGCGGGTCGGTGATGATAAGGTCGGGAACGCCGTGTTCCTCCACAAACTGGCGGGAAAAGACCTTGGCCATGTCGCCGGCAAAAAATTGCGTGTTGGCGATACCGTTCAACTGCGAATTGATGCGGGCGTCCTTTACGGCATCTTCCACATATTCGATGCCGATTACCTTGGATGCCAGGCCTGCCACGTAATTGGCGATGGTTCCCGTGCCGGTATAGAGGTCATACACGGTCTGATGCGGCTTGATGTCGGCAAAATCGGCGGCCAGGCGATACAGACGCGCCGCCTGCCGGGTGTTGGTCTGATAAAAGGACTTGGGTCCCACGCGAAATTTCAGGTCGGGAACACCCTGCCGGTAGGCGGGCATCTCCATGATAAGGAAAGGTTCGCCGGCAAAAAGCCTTATATCCAAATCGGCCATGCTGTCGTTTACCTTGGTGTTGACCGCATACATAAGGCTCTTGATGCAGGGAAAGCGCGCCGAAAGGCGTTCCATCAGCGTATGGAAAGCCGCGTTGGGTTCCTGGCCGATGATGAGCACCACCATGAAATCTCCGTTCAAGGTATTACGGAGCATGATGTTGCGCATATAGCCGCTCTTGTTGCGGATGTCGTAGAAGTCCAAACCGAGTTCCTGTGCGGTCTGCTTTACGAAAAGGCGTATCTCGTTGCTCGGTTCGGGCTGGAGGAAACAGCGTTGGAGGTCCAGCACTTTGTCGAACTTGCCCGCCAGATGGAAACCCAAGCCCTCGCGCCCGTGCTGGTTGAGCGTTTGGCCTTGCGAAACCTCGCTATCGGTGAGCCAGCGTTTGGTGGAAAAGGTGAATTCGAGTTTGTTGCGGTAAGCGGGATTTTTTTCCACGTCCTCCACGCCGATTATCGGCATTCCCTGCGGCAAGGCTATCTTGCCGATGCGTTCCAAATGGTCGCGCACCTGCGCCTGTTTCTGGCGAAGCTGTTCTGCGTATTGCAGATGCTGCCACTTGCAGCCTCCGCAAAGCCCGAAATGGCTGCAAAAAGGCTCGCAACGCAAGGGACTGGCTTCCTTCAAGGACAACACGCGCCCTTGCATATAGCCCGATTTGGAACGTATCACCTCAACATCCGCCAAGTCGCCCGGAGCGGTGTAGTTTACAAACAGCACCTTGCCGTCTATATGCGCCAGCGAATTGCCCTCGGCGGCGGCTTTCTCAATGCGGACATTCTCTATAATCCGGTTGGGTCGGTTCTTGTCTCTGCGTGCCATATCACCCCTCGCAAAAAGTCTTTATCTGTTGGTTGAGGGTATCCACAAATTTCTGCATCTGCGGCTTGAGCATGGCCGCCATAATCATGTTCACGTTCACCTCGGCTTCCACCTTCGAGGTAAAACCGGCATCACCGGGCGTAAAATGAAAGGCGAGCGTAAAGGGAAAGGTGGAACCTTCGTCGGAAGAAATCACCACCAAAGAGGGTTCTACCTTCTGGCTGATACGCATATTGATCTGCGCCATGCCGCCCACATTGAAGGAACAGGTGTCCTGGGTGGCCTTAAAGTCTTGAACCTGCGGCGGCATCATCGATGCCAAGGAGGAAAAATTACTGATCTTGAGATACGCCGTTTGGGGATTTCCGGCAATCTGCAAAGTAGCGGAAGTTGCTTTCATCAGGGATTCATTTTCATGCACCTTTTCTCGCCTCGGCAAAATCCAAGCAAACTCGGCTTCCGCTCTCGGTCTAACGAAAAGGATTGTTTTCAGATTGGATCAATGGGCATCCGACCACGCTTCGGGATTCTTGCGCCATTCCTGCAAGGACTTTAAATCGGAGGCGGGCAACAAATCCAATTGCACGGCACATTCTATCAGGTCGTTGTAGTTGGTAAGCGTATAAAGGGGAATCTTGGCTTCTTCAAAATTCTTCTCCGCCACGCCCAAACCATAGGTGAACACCGCCACCATGCCTTTTACATCGCAACCGTGTTCGCGCAAGGCATCCACCGCCAAAAGGCTGCTCTTTCCGGTGGAAACCAAATCCTCCACAACCACCACTGAACTGCCCGATTCGATTTCACCTTCTATCTGATTGCCCATGCCGTGTTTCTTGGCTTCCGAACGCACATAGACAAAAGGCAATCCCAATTCCTGCGCCACCAAAGCGCCTTGCGGGATGCCGCCCGTGGCCACGCCGGCAATGGCATCCACCGGGCCTATCTTGTTCTCGATAATCTTTACGAACTCCTGACGGATAAAGGTGCGGATATGCGGATGGGAAAGCGTTATCCGGTTGTCGCAATAAATGGGCGACTTACGCCCCGAAGCCCAGATAAAGGGCTCGTTGTTGTTCAATTTCACGGCTCTGATCTGCAAAAGGAACTTTGCCGTTTCCAAACTCGATTCATGCCGTTGGGCTTGTGCCAGGTCAACCATAGCGCGTATTTTTTAAGCAGGTTCGCAAAAGTAGCGATTTCGCCACAAATATTCTCCGAAAACCGTACCATCTTTTATCTTTACATAAAAAAAGGCTCTTCGAAATACGAAGAGCCTTTTTTAGACAACATTTAAAACTATTTCTTTTTCAATTCCAATTTGTCTCCGTCTTTATCCTTCCATGTCATCGTCTTCGACTTAATGGATTCTATGATCCACGATTCATCATAATCATTGTCCTTATATCTAATAGAGAGCCTGTCATCAACAATTGTGTAGGTAAACGATTCCGTTTCTGTATATCCATCTTCTTTTTCTTTGTAAATTTGAGTACCCGTTTCGTTGTTGTTGAATTTGTACGTAATTGTGTACTCATAATCATCAAAGCTGTACCATTCTTTCTCTTCATTATCCCAATAGCGAACCTGTTCCCATGAACCAACAATGTCTTTCTCCAATTTGGCTTCTTTCGAGCAGCTCACAAAGAAACCACACAACAGCACTGCAAGTGCAAAAAAAATAATTCTTTTCATTTTTTTGTTTTTTTTGTCTTCCTTAGCCTTTGCGGAAGAGTTCATTTTATTTAGAAAGCGTAAGGCCAATTTATTTTATTCAAGCTGATATTGTTTTGTTTTTCAGCAAACAACAAAATAAAAACGCTTTCTTTTTGGTTTGAAATTATTTTGCAATAATAATATAAATTTTAATCAGGACAAAACTTTTCAAAACAAAAACCGAAAGAGAATTTATCAACACGCCGTGATAGGGATAAGAACGTTTTATGAAATCCTTGCAAATACACCGTCTTTTCACTACATTTGTGGGTTATTCCTATTACAATAACAACAGAAAATAAAATAGACACAATATGAACAAGTTCATCAGCGTTCAACAGGCCGTTGACATGATTAAAGACGGCGACACCATCA
>CAYVJX010000002.1:0-29480 GCA_964451895.1 uncultured Bacteroidaceae bacterium
GGTGAGATGCGAGGCGCAGGCTGAAGGCGGAGAGGGAGCGTACTTTGGTACGTGACCGAGCAAGCCAAAGCCTGCAACGAAGCAGATCACCGTCCAAAACGCTTTTTTCTTACCTTTGTTCTCTTATGGCATTCCGTATTCCAGACAACACCAAACGCGCCATCATCGAAGCCGCCCGTATCGATGAGGTGGTCGGCGAATTCGTATCGCTCAAGAAACGCGGAGCGAACTATCTGGGATTATGCCCGTTCCATCAGGAAAAAACCCCTTCGTTCATCGTTTCCCCCGCCAAAGGCATCTTTAAATGCTTCGGCTGCGGCAAAGGCGGAGATTCGGTGAGTTTCCTGATGGAACACGAGCACTTCGACTACGTGGAAGCCCTCCGTTACCTGGCGCAGAAGTACAGCATCGAGATCAAGGAACAGGAACTCACCCCCGAGCAGGCCAAGGCGGAGAACGAGCGTGAATCGCTCTACCACGTTACCCAATACGCTTCCGAATACTTTGTAAAGAACCTTTGGGATACCGAAGACGGCCGCAATATCGGGCTTTCGTATTTCCGCGAACGCCGCTTTACCGATGCCATCATCAAGCAGTTTCAGTTAGGCTATTGCACCGAGAGCTGGGATGCCTTTACCCAGACGGCCTTGAAAGCCGGCTACGACAAGAAATTCTTGGTGCAGAGCGGGCTCACCATCGAGAAAGAAGATAGCGGCAAACTCTACGACCGCTTCCGCGGCCGGGTCATCTTTCCGATACATAGCCTTTCGGGGCGCGTGCTGGGCTTTGGCGGACGGATTCTGTCGAGCGACAAGACCAAGGCCAAATACGTCAATTCCCCCGAATCGGAGATTTACCACAAGAGCAACGTGCTCTATGCCATTCCCTTTGCCAAGCGCGAGATTGTGGCGCAAGACATGGCGTATATGGTGGAAGGCTACGCCGATGTGATCTCGATGCACCAGGCCGGCATCACCAATGTGGTGGCATCCTCCGGAACCTCGCTTACCGAAGACCAGATAAAACTTATCTCGCACTTCACCAAGAACCTTACCTTGCTCTACGACGGCGATCCCGCCGGCATCAAGGCTTCCTTGCGCGGTATCGACATGGTGCTGGCCAAGGATATGAACGTGCGGGTGGTGCTCTTGCCCGACGGACAGGACCCCGATGACTTTGCGCGCGCCCATCCCACCGAGGAGATTCTGGCCTATCTGAAAACGAACGCGGTGGATTTCATCACGTTCAAGACCCGTTTGCTGTTGTCCGATGCCGGCAGCGACCCGATTAAGCGCGCCGAACTGATCGACAATATCCTCACCAGCATCTCGGTGATCCCCGACGAGATAAAACGGGCGGTGTATGTGCAGGAATGCAGCCATCTGCTGGGCATTGCCGAGGCCGATCTCTACCAAAAGCTCAACCGTATATTCCGCACCGATTTCCAGAAGCAACATGCCAAGGGCGAGGCAGCGCAGCTTCCCGAACCGCCCGCGCAACAGGTGCAGAGCGAGGAAGAGATACGGGAGTCGGAAGCGCAGGCGTGGCAGGATACCTTGGAACGCGAGCTCATGCGCCTTTTGGTGAACCACGGTAAGGCGGTCACCCGTCAGACCTACCGGAATCAAGACAATGTGGAGGAACAGCAGGTGCTGCCCGTATGCGCCTATATCGTAACCGAACTGCAACAAGACGAGCTGACGTTTTCCGATCCGCTCAAGAACCGTCTTTTCTCTATCTTTGCCTCTTCCTACGACAAAGGCGAGATACCCTGTGCGGAGGATCTGCTGCTGAGCGAGGAACCCGACCTGCGTGCCATGGTGGCTGATTTATCGGCATCACGCTATGAAATCAGCAAGGTATGGGAATCCAAGAATATCTACGTGCGTACCGAGCAGAACCACGGGCCTGTGTTGGATGCGGCCGTGATGCAGGCGGTGCAGAACTTCAGGCTCAAGCATGTCAAGGAACTGATCGAGAAGATAAATGTCCGCATCAAGGAAACGCAGGATGAGGAGGCGTTGATGGAGTTGCTCAAAACGAAAAAAAATCTGGACCGGATAAAGAGCCTGCTTTCGGGTATGCTTCGGCGGGTGGTCTGTTGAGTTATGCAACACAAGTTAGTGATAGACATAGGCAATACGCTCACCAAACTGGGGGTGTTCAACGGCAAGCGCCTGCTTTGCACCCGTTGGTATGAGGCCGTTACGCCGCAGGATATAGAGGAAGTGCGCCGAAACTATCCGGGGCTGGACGCGGCTATCGTCTGCACGGTGGCGCGTGAACCGGTTTTTCTGGCCAAGGCCTTGGCTAACTTTCCGTATTTCATCGACTGGCAGTCGTACCGCCCCGACTTGAAGATTCCGGTAAGCCTGCGCTACAAGAACCCCGAGACCTTGGGGCGCGACCGTATCGCGGTGGCCTCGGCGGTGGCCTCCCTGTATCCGGGGCAGAACGTGCTGTGCATCGTGTTCGGTTCCTGCGTTACCTATAATGTGGTGGATGACCGGGCCTGCTTTTTGGGCGGGGCGATTTCTCCGGGTCTGAACATGCGGCTGCGCGCCATGCACCGTTTTACCGAAGCCTTGCCGATGGTGGACATTCGTCAGGAACGCGATACCGAATGTATCGACAACACGCAGACGGCGCTTTACAGCGGTGCCTTGGAGGGCTTGCGCTACGAGGTGCAAGGCTATGTGGAACGCTACCGGGAACGTTTTCCAGACCTTAAGATCGTGCTTACCGGAGGCAATGCCGGTTATTTTGAAAAGTCCTTTAATTATCGGATATTTGCTCACCAGAATTTGGTCCTGAGAGGGCTCAATGAAATTTTAGATTTAAATGGCAGGTAACAAGGCAGGCATCCTGAAAGCCCTTTTTCCGATGGCTTTGATTTGTTTGTGGGGGATGCCATGGGCTTTGCATGCGCAGACAGGCATGTTGTCGCCTTATTCCGCTTTCGGGGCAGGCTCGGTTCAGCCTTACCTGAATGTGCGTAATATGGCGATGGGCGGCATTGCCGTGGGTTTGTCGGCGCCGGGCGACATGAACCCGTTCAATCCGGCCACCTACCGCACGGGCGTGGATACGCTCAGCGTGCGTTTTGACATAGGCTTCAATTTGGGAATGAACCGTTTGCGTCAGAATCTGGAGGATGGGAAAGTGGCGAACCAAAGCACTTCGGGCGGGTTGAGCAACCTTGAGTTTTATTTTCCGGTGTGCAAGTGGTACAAGATGGCGGTTTACCTGCTGCCGGTTACCGATATGAACTACCGTTCCTCGTCTTTTTCCGATTCGATACCCTTTATCGGGCAGACCCAACTGATACACAACGGCAGCGGAGGCATCTCCAAAGCCGGCTGGGGGCATGCCTTCGGCTGGGGCCCCGTTTCGGTGGGCGTGAACCTCAGTTATCTGTTCGGCAACCTGACGCAGAACGCCACGCTCGCGTATCTGGACGATACCTTGGCGGCTTACGCGGGGCAGGCCAAGTTCTATACGGAAACGAGGCTGAACGGCTTTTCCGCCGATTTGGGCATTACCTATGCGGCCAGAGTCTATCGGGACCACTACCTGACCGTCGGGGCGGCCTACAGTTTTGCCTCCACGCTCTACGGCAAGCGCACCACGATGGCGCAGGGTGTGTTCTCCTCCAACGCCGATACGGCCTTCCTGCCCTCGGCGGCGCGCAAAGGCAAGGTGGTGCTGCCTTCCTCGGTAAGGGCGGGCATCTCCTATGAGCGGCGCGGCCAGTACGTGATAGGCGTGGATGTGGCCTATACCTGGTGGAAAGATTTCCGCGACTACGGCAAGGTATATGACTATTTCGACAACACCCTGTCGGTCAACGCGGGCGCGGAATTGAAGAACGACCCGCAGGCGGCCTCCAAGGCCCGTCGGGTGGCATACCGCATAGGCGGTTTCTACCAGCAGCAATGTGTCTCTTACGAAGGACACCGCCTGCAATCCTTCGGAATAAGCCTAGGGGTGGGCATCCCGGTTCGCAAATCGCGCTCGCTCATTAACGTGGGGCTGCAATACGGCAAGACCGGTTCGCTGAATCTGGGGCAGATAAGGGAAGATTACCTGCGTGTCGGAGTAAGTTTCTCCTCGGTGGAAACTTGGTTCGTCAAGCCTAAATACGATTGATAGAAAAAAATTAAAAAGGAGATACTCGAAATGAAAAAGATTTTTGTTGTAGCATTGGCCTTGGTTTGCGCTACGTCCGTGCATGCGCAAAAATACGGTGCGACCCCTGAAGACAGCCTGAGCTGCCTCCAGAACCTTTCGGTTTATCAGGAGTTCTTTAAACAGAAGAACTACGCCGATGCCTACGGGGCATGGAAAAAAGTGCTGGAATTGTGTCCCACTTCTTCCAAAAACAACTTCATCCGCGGCAATACCATTCTTAAGAATATGATTGCCAAAGAAAAGGATGCCACCGTGCGGGCCGGTTACATCGACGAGCTGGTGGCTCTGTGGGATTTGCGCCGTCAGTATTTCGGCGAAACCGGTTACTGTCTGGGTATGCAGGCTTCCGATATGCGCACCTACCGTCCCAAAGACATCAAGGCGTATCTGGAAGTCTATACCAAGGCGATGGAATATGTGGAAGAATCCGCCAAGGTGAAGAATTTCGAAAACATTCCTGAAATGTATTTCGCTGCCTGCTGCGATGCCTTCAAGGCCGACCTGATGGACAAGGAAGCCTTGATCAACGCTTACGATCAGGCCTCCACCGCACTGGAAACCATCGCCCGGCTGAACCCGGCCAACGACAAGATTGCCGAGCGCGAGAACGGGCTCAACTCCCTGTTTGAACCCTATGCGGCCTGCCAGGACTTGATTCCTATCTACACCAAGAAATTTGAAACCTCGGCTACGGATGTGAACTTCCTTAAGAAAGCCACCCGGATGCTGAACCTGCGTTCCTGCACCGATTCGGAAATCTTCTTCAAGATGACCGAAGCCCTCTACGGGCTGGAACCCACGCCGCAAAGCGCTTACATGATGGCCAAGATGTGCTATTCCAAGGGCGATTACGCCAAGGCGGTCTCGTATCTGACCGATGAAATCATCGGCCAGCTGGAATCCGACTCCGATAAGGAAAACGCTTATCTGCTGTTAGGCGATGCCTTCCTGAAACTGGAACGTCTTTCCGAAGGCCGGAATGCCTGCAACAAGGCGTTGGAAATCAATCCGAACAGCGGTAAGGCTTATATCCTCTTGGGCAGCATCTATGCCGCCAGCACCGGCAGCTGCAAGGGAGACGGCACGCCTGTGGCCTCCCGTGCCCCGATCTGGGCGGCGGTGGATATGTTCGTAAAGGCCCGCAACGTGGATCCTTCCTTGACGGAAACCGTCAATAAGTTGATTGCCACCTATTCGGCGCACTTCCCCTCCTCCGACGATTTGTTTACCTACGGCTTGAAGGAAGGCGATACCTACACGGTTTCCTGCTGGTTCACCCATACCACGACCATCCGCGCCAGCCGGTAGGCCCTATTTTGAAAGATGATGGACAGACGGATTTTTATTCTGTTGGGGCTGGCCGCTTTCCTGCTTGCTTCGTGCAACGGCAGGAAGGCGGTCTTCATGCCGTTTGAGGATATAGCCACGGCTCCCGGCCAGACGGTCTATGGTTCGAACACCTTGGCCACCGAGGCGGGCAAGGCGCAGGTCTATATGGAATATCCGCTCATGAGCAACTATACGGGCGAGGAGGCGGAGGCCGAACCGCGGCAGATATTTCCCAAGGGCATAAAGTCCACTTTCTATAACGAAGACGGAACGGCGGTGGATGTGCTGATGCTGGCCGATTCCGCCATCAACCTGCAGGAAAAGAAACTGATGAAGTTTTTCGGCAACGTGCAGGTGTATGATTACCGTTCGCTCGACACGATTTATACCGAGGCTTTGTTCTGGAACCAGCAGACCAAGAAAATCTATTCGGATGTGCCGGTCCGCAAGGTAAGCCCCGGATTGGTGCTGGAGGGCGACGGCTTCGATTCGGACGAACGCATGGAGAATGTGGTGTTGCGCCGTCCGCGGGGTGTGATCCGTTGACGGTTGATAAAAAAATCCGGCGCACGTTTGTAATTCGTGTGAAAGGGTTATATTTGCGATTCGAAACGTTCAGGTGTAAAATGCAGAGAAAACGCCTTTATATGTGCTTGTTATCGCTCTTTTTCGTAATGAGCGGTATGGTCTGCGTGCGGGCGCAAAGCTCGTATATCGACCTGACGTTGGTAAGTTCCGCCGACTACAACAAGCCCTTGGCCACTTTCTCGCACGATGTTTTCGAGCAGGCTTTCTGCGTGTCTTCCGATGGCGAGAACGTGTTCGAACCCGATTTGGACAAGGCGCTGGTTCTTTTCATATCCTTGCTGGAACCCAAGCAGTCTTTCATCATCCAGCACGAACCCACTTACTATTTCGTTTTTCAGTACAACAAGGAGCACGATACGTATATCGTGATGAACAACAGTATCGGCGAGAAGAACGAAGCGATTTTTGCCGATACGGTGGAAGAGGCGCGCCAGGAGATGTTGAAGCTCCTGCAGGTATTTTATTCCAATACGCCTGTGTTCAACGTTACCGAGTACCGTTATTAGCGCGGCAACGTCATTTTCTGTTTCTTTCCTGTTCCGCCATTTAATCAACATTCCAAAGTTGGAAACTATCGGTTGTCCTTAACGGATCAGGCTTCGTTTATCCTTAAATTCGCACGATTTGATTATTGTGGAATCATGGGGCGGATTTTGGCTATCGATTACGGAAAGAAGCGTTGCGGCATTGCCGTAAGCGACCCCTTGCGCATTATCGCCACGGGATTGCAGACCGTGCCGACCGGCCAGTTGTGGGATTTCCTCAAGGATTACATGGAAAAAGAAAACGTGGATTGCGTGGTGGTGGGAGAACCCCGGCAGATGGACTACACGCCGTCTGAAAGCGAACGCTTCATCACGCCTTTCGTGAACCGTTTCCGGAAAGCCTATCCGCAGATACCGCTCAAAAGGGTGGACGAGCGTTTTACGTCTTGCATCGCCCAGCGTTCCATCCTTGAGATGGGAGCCAGGAAGAAACAACGGCAGGACAAAGCCGTGGTGGATAAGGTGAGCGCCACCTTGATTCTACAGACCTATATGCAATTCAATAACCTATGATATATCCCATTGTGGCGTACGGAGACCCGGTGCTCCGCCGCCAGACAGAAGAAATCGGCCTCGATTATCCCGGCTTGGAAGCCTTGGTGGAAGATATGTTTCAGACCATGGAAGAAGCCAACGGGGTAGGGCTTGCCGCTCCGCAGATAGGGCTTTCGCTCAAACTGATTGTGGTGGACGCCAATCCTTTTGCCGAAGAAGATCCCAAGGCGGCGGGTTTCCGCAAGGCGCTGCTGAACCCCGAGATATACGAAGAAGATGGCCCTACCTGGTCGTTCAACGAAGGTTGCCTGAGTTTTCCGGGCGTGCACGAAGATGTGGAACGCCACGCGCGTATCAAGATACGCTATATGGACATGGCCGGGCAGCGGCACGATGAAACGCACGACGGATATGTGGCGCGCGTGCTGCAGCATGAATGCGACCACCTGAACGGCAAGGTGTTCGTGGATCATCTGAGCTCTTTGCGCAAGACATTGTTGCGCCGCAGGTTGGATAACATTTCCAAGGGCGCGGTGTCGCACGATTACAAGATGAAGTTTGCCGTAAAACCCAAACATCGGTAGGACATGAGGAAACTTATTTTAGCCATAGGCGTGCTGTTGTCGGTCTGGGGGTGCCTCCAGGGGCAGAACACGGCACGTTACGACGAACCCGGACAGGGCTTTTACGATGCCGTGCGTCTCTTTCAGAACGCCAAATATGGGGCGGCCAAACGTGCTTTCGGGGTGGTGCAGCGCCATATCGACCCGCAGGAAGATGCCTATTATGCCTCGGAAGCGATGTATTACCGCGCCATGTGCGATGTGATGCTGTTCCACAAGAACGGGGCTTCGGCCTTGCGCGATTTTGTGGAGACCTATCCCAACAGCAACCGGGTGAATACGGCCTATCTGCAGCTGGCCAACTTCGAGTACGACTACAAACGCTACCGCTCGGCCTACGAATATTTCCAGAAGGTGGATCCGGTGGAAGCCAGCCTCAAGGGAGAGGAGGCCGACCGTTACTATTTCCGCAGCGGCTACGCGGCTTTCGTGCAGAAGAACTATGCGGAGGCCAAACTGGCTTTTTCGCGCCTGAAAGACCACGATAACCGCTATCGGGTGGTGGCTACCTACTATTACGCCTATATCCTTTATACCGAAGGCATGTACAAGGGCGCCTTGGACGCGTTCAACGAGATAGAGGATGACCCCACTTTCGCTTCGATTGTGCCGCTTTACCAGTTGCAGATTCACCATGCCTTGGGCGATACCAAGAAGGTGCTCGAACTGGGGCCCGAACTGATGGCCAACGCGCGAAATCCGCAGCGTGCCGCCGAGATAGGGCGTCTGTTGGGAGAAGCCTGCTATAAGGAAGGCCGCTACAAGGAAGCCTTGCCTTACCTTACCGCTTTCTTCCATAATTCGGCGGTGGTGCCCGATGCCGACGGCCGTTTCATTCTGGGCTATTGCTATTACAAGAACCTTTACTACGATTCGGCGGCCTATTATTTCCAAGGAGTCTTGCCTTTGGAGCCCGATGATGCCTTGAAGCAGACCACGCTGTATCATCTGGCGTATTGCTATGCCATGCAAGGGCAGAAGAAATTCGCCATGAACGCTTTTGCCGATGCCGCCAAGATACAGGGGCAGAACGCCGTGCTGCAGGAAGACGCCATGTACCACCAGGCGCAGCTGGCCTACGAACTGGGGCTGATGCCATACCATGAGTCTGTCAAGGTGATGGAGGATTTCTTGGCCACCTATCCGCAATCGCCCTACAACAAGCGTATCTATTCCTATCTGGTGAGCATCTACATGACCACCAAGAACTACGATATGGCCTTGGCTTCCCTCGAAAAGATAGGGCAGCGCACGCCCCAGTTGCAGGAGGCCGAACAGCGTCTGTACTTCAACAAGGGGGTGGAGGCCTTCCAACGCCGCGCCTACGGCACGGCGTTGACGTTCTTCGAACGTTGCGCCGCTAACGGCTACGACGAAGGTTTTACCGCCCGTTCCTATTTCTGGCAGGGTGAATGTCAGTTCGTGGCCGGCAATTACGCCGCGGCGCAGAAGGCCTATGGACGCTTCATCAACAGCCAGGTGGCCCAAAAACAGCCCGAATACGCCCAGGCCCTCTATAATTTGGGCTACACGGCGATGGAAATGGTAAACTATCCTTTGGCGGTGCGCTATTTCGAAGAATACCTGAAACGTCCCGCCACGCTTGCCGAGTCTGCTTTTGTGTCCGATGCCTACGGACGTTTGGGCGACTGCCGCTATATGCAGGAAGAATACGAACCGGCGGTGGAGGCTTATACCTCCGCCTTGCAGCAAGGCTACAAGCCCGCCGATTACGTCTATTTCCAGATAGCCCTTTGCCAAGGGGCGCGCGGTTTGTACGCTTCCAAGGCGGATTACCTGCTCAAGATGACCGAACAGTTCTCCCAGTCGCCCTATATGCCGCGTATCTACAACGAATTGGCAGGCACCTACATGATGCTCAACGATGCCGACAAGTCCTTGCTCTACTACGGACGTTTGCGCGACCGTTACCCGCGTTCCCTGCAGGCGGTCTCGGCCTGGGCCAAGATGGGGCTTATCTATTTCAACCGGGGCGAGAACGAAGAGGCCTTGCGTTGCTTCAAGCATGTGGCTGAAAGCAATCCTTCTTCGGAAGAGAGCCGGCAGGCTTTGGTGAGCATCCGCAACATCTATATGTCGATGAATCAGATCGACAAGTTCTTTGCCTACGTGAACAGACTTCCCAACATGAAGATAAACGAAGCCGAACAGGATTCGCTTACCTATATGGCGGCGGAGAATTTCTTCCTAGAAGAAAACTACGCCCAGGCGTTCAACGCGTTCAAAAAGTATGTGGATACCTATCCCGAAGGGCTGTTTGCCGTGGAAGCCTGGCGTAACGCCGCCATCTGCGCCGAAAAGAACAACGACCGCGACAACCTCAAGGCCGCTTATGCCAGGATTTCTCAGTTGCCTATTCCCGATGCGGAAACCGCCACGCGCAAGTTGGCGGATATGCTGTATGCCGACAAAGATTATAAACAGTCTTTGGGCTATTACCGCAAACTCAAGCAGACGGCCACCGAGCAGTCTCAGACCGTAGCCGCCAAGGTAGGTGAGATGCGTTGCCTCCGGGTATTGGGCATGAGCAAGGAACTGGTGGAGTCCGCCTTGGATGTGATACGTCAGTACGGCGTTTCCGAACAGGAAACCGAAGAGGCCCGCTACCTGATTGCCCTTACCGCACCCGCCATCGGGGAGAACGAACTGGCGATGCAGCAGTATGAAGTGCTGGCCAGATCGCAGAACCCCGATTATTCGTCTTTGGCGCAGTACGCCTTGCTGGAACAGCGGGTCAAAGCGGGCTTGTACGAAGAGGCTGAACGCATGATTTTCGACTATATCAGCCATTCTTCGATGAATGAATATTATCTGGTAAAGACCTACCTGCTTTGGGCGGACATCTATTTCCAAAAGGGCAATACCCTGCAGGCCAAACAGACCTTGCAGAGCATCATAGACAATTACGAAGGCGAAGACCTCAAGGAAGTGGCCGCCCAGAAATTGGAAATGATTATTCAGAAGGAAGCCGCCGAACTGGAGAATGAACAGGAAATCCGTTCCTCGCGCTACGAAGAACAGGAAGAAATCGTATTGCCGGCCATGTAAGCCCGGCTTGAAAACAAGAAACGGAAAGGACCATGAAAATAAAATCCATTTTGATTGCCGGGCTGTCGATGCCGCTGTGGGTGCATTCGTTGCAGGCGCAAGACAACGGCAGGAAGCAGAACGGCTATAACGAGAACGTGGTGGTTACCGCGCCCTATCAGCCGGTGCTGGGGGCTTTGGAAAAACCGGTTTCCGTGCCGCGTACCGCCGATACCTCCGTGGTGATACCGCCCGCCGACATTCAGATTATCTCGCGGCCGTACGCCACTTCTTATCCTACCGAAAACATCAAGCCGGCCAAAGTGTTGGGCGAGCCGATACCCAAGCTGTTCAACAACAGCATCAAGTTGGGGGGCGGCAACCGGGGGCTCTTGATCGATGCCGATTTCGCCATGGGACGCAACCGCCAATACGAGGTGGCGGGCGCTTTCCGGCATCACTCCACCTATGGAAAGATTCAGGATTACAACCGTTTCACCAGCAAAAAATCGTGCAATACCTCCTTGAACGAAGCCGATGTGGTGGGGCGTATTTTCGGAGAGAAGTTCATTACGGCTTTGGAACTTTTTTACAGCCAACATGCCGTGAACTGCTATGGGGTAAATAATGCGGTGGATACGAATGTATGGAGTCTCCTTGGAACTGAATTCAATGATTACAAAAGTCAATCCAAACGTTGGTTTCAGAATGCCCGTGGCAGGCTCACTTTTACCGACAACGCCAAGTCTTTGGATGCCCTGCGTTTCGATGCTATGGTTGATTATAACTTGAACCTTAACAATTGGAGTAGCAGTTCCATGGAAAATACGGTGATTATTGAGGGCGGCGTTTCCAAAGTGGTGGTACAGCAACGGCGTTCGGCGGACAGGTTCAGTATCGGCGCGCGGATCCGTTTTGAAGACAATATGTTTCGAGATGGTCGAATAGGCGATAGTTATTGGTATGGGGTGGAAAATGAGAAATTCCATAGAGGCAACAAGCTGCGCAATGCCTACCATCTGAATTTCCAACCCACGGTACGCTTTCAGTACGAGTTTGTGGAGTTGAACGCCGATTTAGTGTTCCATATCTACGGGCACGGAGGCGGCGATGGGGTTCAGAAAGGTGCCAAGTTCCAGTTCAATCCCGTGGTGGATCTGAAACTGCATATCATTCCGCGCGCGTTCACTTTCTTTGTGGGAACGGGCGGCGGTTTGGAACGCAACACGGTGGACCGGATTTCGAAAGTCAATCCTTTCCTGCATCATTTATACTATAAGGATTTGATGTTTACGCGAGACAAGTTCAACGCCTATGCAGGCTTGAGCGGCAATTTCAGCCGCCATATCGACTATAAGGTGCAGGTTTCGGCTCATTTTATGGAAGATGTGCTGAGTTTCGACTATTATCGTTATGATGTTTCGTACCGTTTCAATTATTACGGGTACAATGATTTTCAACCTCTTTACAGCGGCAAGGTGTTCAACCTGCGGGTGCGCGGCGACTTGAATTTCCGTTGGAGCGAGAAAATCATGGCGCATGTGGATGCCGAGTATTCGCACTACGACCATAGATTGTACTATATGCCCGAATTCTCCGCCAATCTGGATTTCCGCTACAATATCGTGAACCGTGTATGGGTCTATACCAACCTCAAGGGCTACACCAACATGAAAGCCAAAGACCGGTTCGGGAAAGACGTTATACTCAAAGGTTGCTGCGATTGGAGCGTGGGCGCCGAATACCGCTTCATCAAACGGATGACGGCCTTTTTGGAACTCAACAACCTGCTGGCGCAGCGTTATTACCGTTGGTATGACCTGCCTTCGTACCGCTTTAACTTTATGGCGGGCATAAGCTTGGATTTTTAGTCATGGAAGTGGTCTGGGGATTGGAAAACTGGAAGCCGGTAAAGAATCCGGTGGTGACCGTGGGCTCTTTCGACGGCGTTCACGCCGCCCATAGACGCATTATCGGTTTGCTCAAGCGCGAGGCCGAATCGGTCAAGGGGCACAGCGTGCTGATAACCTTTTCTCCCCATCCGCGTCTGGTGCTTCATTCTTTCGACAAATACGCCCGGAATTTCGGTTTGCTCTCCACCGATTCCGAAAAGATAGAACTTTTGGCCAAAGCGGGGTTGGATGTGCTGGTGTTCGTGCGCTTCGACGAGGCGTTTTCCAAAATCAGCTATGCGGAATTTATCGAAGATATTCTGGTTAAGAAAATAGGGGTGCATAAAATGGTGGTGGGCTACAACCACAATTTCGGACACAACCGGGAGGGCAGTTACGAACAGATGTCGGAATACGGGCGGCGTTACGGCTTTTCGGTAGAGGAATTCCCCGAACAGGTGGTGCAGGAACAGCATGTGAGTTCCACGCGCATCCGCCAGTTGCTCGAAGAAGGCAATGTGTCGCAGGCCAACGAGTTGTTGGGTTATACCTATGGGCTCAAAGGCGTTTTCCGCAACGGGATATGCCAGGTATCCGAACCGCATAAACTCTTGCCCGGCGCGGGCTTTTATCTGGTAAAGGTCAAGAACGGCCTGAAATATAATTTTACGGTAGGGCATCTGGACCGGCAGTTGGCTTTTCCCGATCTGCACACCTTGTGCGAGGGTGAGGAAATCAAGTTGAGTTTTATAAAACGATTGCATCTTTATTCGGAATGATAGAAGAAAATTACAGGCAAGTGGCGGCCACCGTCAAGCCGGGTGTCCGCTTGGTGGCGGTTTCCAAGTATAAGACCGTGGCGGAAATCAAGGCGGTCTATGATTTGGGACAGCGTGTGTTCGGAGAGAACAAGGCGCAGGAAATGCGCGCCAAACACGAGGTGTTGCCCTCCGATATCGAATGGCATTTCATCGGGCATCTGCAACGCAACAAGATAAAATACATCATCGGATATGTAAGCCTCATCCATAGTATCGACAGTCTGGAACTGTTGCAGGAGGTGAACAAGGCGGCCGCCAAAGAAAACAGGGTCGTGCCTTGCCTTTTGCAGTTCCATATAGCCGAAGAAGAGACCAAGTTCGGTTTGAACCTTGCCGAAGCCGAGGCCTTGCTGGATTCGCCCGATTTTGCGGAAATGCGGAATGTGCGTATCGACGGGGTGATGGGCATGGCCACCTTTACGTCCGATAAGGAACAGGTGCGCCGGGAATTCGCTTCCTTGCGCGATATTTTTCAAAGACTCCAGACCACTTTCTTTCTCGGTAAGGAGCATTTCAAGGAAATCTCGATGGGAATGTCGGACGACTATCCGATTGCCATGGAGGAAGGCAGTACCCTGATACGTATCGGCAGCTCCATTTTCGGAGCGCGCGATTACAGCCTCAAGCTCTATTGACGCGCCTTTTGTGCCAGCAAGGTATTGCAGAGCATATACAGCATCCTCGCCCCCACATTGCCGTCCCATTCATCCGCCGGGTTTTCGGCATCGGGCGCTACTTCGCAGAGGTCAAAGCCTATCATCTGCTTTCCGCTTTTACGCAACAGCGATAACAGAAAGCGAACCTGGGCGAACTCCAGTCCACCCGGTACCGGCGTTCCCGTATGCGGGCAGAGCGCCGGCTGCAAGGCATCTATATCGAAACTTACATATACTTTCTGCGGCAGGGAATCGATGATCTGTCGGCATATATCGCCCCAGGTTTCCCCGAGGTAGAGCCTTTCGTGCAGCAGGGCATCGGAAAACTGGCGTACCCTGCCTTGGGAATCCCGCACCAGGTTCTGTTCGCTCTGGCATACATCGCGCACGCCTACCTGCACGAGTTTCTCCACCTGCGGCAACTGCAAGGCGTTGTACATAATCGAAGCGTGCGAGAACACAAATCCTTCGTAGGCCTTGCGCAGATCGGCGTGGGCGTCGAAATGCAGGATGCCGAAGCTTTCGTGCCTTTCGCTCAAGGCGCGCAGCAACCCCAGCGGACAGCTATGGTCGCCGCCCACCATACCGACATGCTTGCCTTGTTGCAAAAGCGCGGATGAGGTTTGATAGAGCCAGTCGTTTACGGATGCGCTGCCTGCGTTTACTTTCTCCAAGTCCTGCGCGGCGTTCTGTTCGCCCTTTTCAATAACGTTCTCCGCCAAGGGGCGCAGTTCTTCCGAGAGCGCGGCAATCTTTTCCGCACGGGTAAAATCCAGCGTGCCGATGCCCAGACGGTAGGCATCGGGAATCTCGAAATCGAAAAAATCCAACTGCAAAGAGGCACGGCGTATGGCTTCGGGACCTTTCGCCGCTCCGGGGCAGTAGGAAGTGGTAACATCCCAAGGCACGGAAACCAATACCAAAGGAGATTCGTTTTCCGTATAGGGAAAACCGAAATAATTGCCGTTGGGAGCCAAGGGGGCTTCGGGGTCGAAAACGGGAGCCATTTTACAGGATTTTAAGTTCGGTGCGGCGGTTCTTGGCGCGGCCTTCTTCGGTCTGGTTGTCGGCCACCGGTTTGTCGAAACCGTAGCCCGCCGCCTCAATCCGCGAGGCCTCGATGCCTTTGCGTATCAGGTAATCCGCCACCGCCTGGGCGCGGTTTTCCGAAAGGGTCTTGTTGTACTGCGCCGAACCTACGTTGTCGGTGTGTCCGCTGATTTCGATGCGCACGTTGGGGTTCTGCGCCAAAAAGAGGAAGATGCGTTCCAGTTCGCCCACAGACGATTTTTCAAGCTGGTATTTGTCGGTCTGGTAAAAGATGTTTTCCAGCACGATGCGTGTTCCCTTCTCAATCGGTTGCAGCCGTATTTCCTTGCGCATCGGTTTTTGGGCGTTGCCGTAGTCGAGCGCGATATGTTCGGAGTAGAACAGGTAGCCGGAGCAGGAAACGTTGAGCGCGAAAGGTTCATCCACCGGCAGGCATACCAGAAACTCTCCCGTTTTGGCGGTGGCTACCGAAGATACCCTTGTCTGACCTGTCCGGAGGCTGATCAGTTCAAAGCGCGCGGCCAGCGGCTCATGCGTCTTGGCATCCGATACCATGCCTTTCATAAACGATACCGTGGTGGGGCGGGCCTGTTCGTAGAGAGGAAAGGAATAAATGTCTTTCTTGCCGAAACCGCCCAGATTGTCGCTGCTGAAATAGGCGGTGTCGCCCTTGGCGTTCACGCTCAAGGTGGTTTCGTCCGCGCTCGTATTGATGGGGTAACCCAAGTTTTGCGGCACCGACCAGTTGCCGTTGCTGTCCATACGGCTCACGAACAGATCCAGACCGCCCATGCCGCCGTGTCCGTTGGAGGCGAAGTAGAGCGTTTTGCCGTCAGGATGCAGGAAAGGCGAGTTCTCATCGCCGTCGGTGTTGATGTTGGGACCCAGGTTTTCGGGTTCGCTCCAGACGCCCCCGTGCATGAGGCGGCTGCGCCATAAGTCGCTTTTGCCGAAACCGCCGGGGCGGGTGCTCGTAAAATAGAGGGTTCTGCCGTCAGAAGACAGGCAAGGCTGCGATTCCCAGTGCGACGTATTGATAGGCTTGCCCAGATTGAACGGTTTTCCCCATCCGTCCTCACGCTTGATCGAGGCGTAGATGTCGCAGGAACCCCAGCCGTCAGCGCGGTTGCAGCCGGCAAAAAACAGGTAGCGTCCGTCGGGAGAAATCGACAGCGCGCCCTCGTTCTCATCCGAATTGATAGGCTCTTCCATACGCACGGCTTCTTGCCATGCCCCCGTGGAATCGCGCAGGGAATAGAAGAAGTCTTCTTCCAGCGCCGGCGGGTCGAGCGGGCGCATGTAGCGGCGGGTAAAGATCATCATCTGATCATCTACCGTAACGAATGGCAGGTATTCTTCGTATTCGGTATTGATGCCCGCTCCGATGTTTTTGGGTTGGAACGGCACGGTCTGGCTTGCCAGCTGTATGGCTTCCTTGTTCCGCAGTTGCAGAATCTGCGCCTTTTCGCGCATCGTCTTGCTGATATTGGGATAAGCGAGATAAGTGGAAAGGTTCTGGTCGGCTTCGGCATAGCGACCCGAAACCGATTGCAGACGCGCCAGGCTGTAATAGGCGTTCGGGAACACATCCGGGTCTATGGCCAACGCCCGCAAGTAGGCGTTTATCGCGCTGTCGGTTTTCTTCTCGTCTTCGTACATCACCGCTTCCAGCAGATACACTTTGGCAAAGCAGGGTTCGGTCTTTTTGGCTATCTGAAGGTATTTCCAAACGGCGGTATGCAAGCCGTCGCGGTAGGCGGTCATGGCTTTTTCGTAGTGGTAGGCCGCCCGTTTGAGGTTTCCCGGGTCAGGACTGCAGGGCGATTGGGCGGAACTCTTGCCTAAGGCGGAGGCTGTTGCAAGCCATCCGACCCATAAAACCGTTTTCAAAAAAACGGAGGTTCCCGTTTTCATGGTATGGATTTTAGAAAATGATAGCCAAGATGCCTACGATAAAGCAGTAAATGGCAAAATAAATCAACTTCTTGCCCTTGACGATGCGCAACATGAACTTACAGGCCAGCCAGCCGGAGATAAAAGCCGCCAAAAAGCCGGTCAGCAGCGAAGACAAGGGAATGGAGGAGGCCGACAGCTCGCCCGAGGCGATGCTCAGCGCGTTCTCGCCCAAAATGGGAATAAGCACCATCAGGAACGAGAACTGAGCCACGGCTTCTTTCTTATTGCCCAACAGCAGGCCGGTGGCGATCGTGGTGCCGCTGCGCGACAAGCCCGGCAGTACCGCCACGCTCTGCGCCAGACCGATCACCAAGGCATCCCGAAAAGAAATGTCGCGTTTGCCGCTGCCTAAATAGTTCGCCAAGGTAAGCAACAGGGCGGTGAGCAACAACATGCAGCCCACCAGAAGAAGTCCGCTGCCGAACAAGGCTTCCACCCGGTCTTTGAAGAAAACCCCCACAATCAGGATGGGAACCATCGAGAGCAGAAGTTTGAACACATATACCGTTTCCGCGTTCATTTCAAAGCGGAACAGGCCTTTGAGAAGTTTCAGTATCTCATGCCGGAACACCACGAGCGTGCTCAGAACGGTAGCCCCGTGCACCACAACGGTAAAGAGGAGGTCGTCGGTCGCCTCCACGCCCAAAAGTTGTTTGCCGATTTCCAGATGTCCGCTGCTGCTTACCGGAAGAAATTCGGTAAGTCCCTGTATGATGCCCAGAATCAGGGCTTCGAGCCATCCCATGCTTAATCGGGCTTTTTCATGATGGCAACGATTTCAAGAATGATGCCTGCCAAGATTACCAAAGGCGCGATTACCAAACGGCGCGCGTTGAACAAATCGTAGTTGAACACTTCGGGATTGTCGCTGCCGCCGCCGGTCATGAGCAGGTATCCGATACCCAGCACCACGATGCCCGCAATCATCAGGATGTAATTCTTGCGGCCGAAAGCGAAATCGAACATCTTTTTATCGCTTTGCGGCTTGACAGAGCCGTTTTTGGAAGTTGTCTTTTCTGTTGCCATCTGTATAGAGAATGTCTAATTGTACAAATTGTCGGAGTTGCGCATGCGCAGGTACTTGTTTACCGAGAACCATGCCGAAACCAAGGTGAACAGCAGGCCGATAACCAGCACCAGCACGAATACCCGCAAAATCATGCCCAAATCGTTCCCGTTGATGATTTCGGGAACCTTGCGGTTCATCAGTAGCAGCCCCAGCCCCGATACCGCGATGGCGATGACCGCGCCCAAAAGCCCCTGCAGCATGCTTTTTTGCAGGAACGGGCGGCGTATAAAGGAGGCCGTGGCTCCCACCAACTGCATGGTGTTGATGGTAAACCGCTTGGAGTAGATTAACAGGCGCATCGTATTGTTGAGCAGGTATATCGCCAAAATCAGGATAAAGAGGCTGATAACCCCCAGCCAGAAGCTGATTTTGGCCACATTGTCGTTTACCAGACGGATTAAGTCGGGCTGATAAAACATTTCCTTGACGATATGGTATCGGGTAAGTTCATCCTCGAATTTCGAAATGCTGTCTTGGATCGCGTAGCCGGCCTTGAGGTGTATCTCAATGGAGGGCAGCAGGGGGTTGTAGCCGAGAAAGGAAACGAAATCCTGCCCCAGATCTTCCTGCAGTTCCTGGGCGGCTTCGGCCTTGCTGATATAGCGTGAACTCTTTACGAAAGGAGAGCGGTCTATGATTTCTTTCAGGTCCAGGATATCCTGTTCGCGGGTATAGTCTTTAATCATCAGTGTAAAACCGATGTTTTCCTTTACATAATCGGAAACCTTGCGGGTATATCCCAGCATAAGGCATTGGATGCAAAGCAGAAACAATACCGTGGCAATCGACAGCACCGTGGTTACGTGCGCGCTGCGGATCCGTTTCTTCTCAAATTTCGCGTTGTCTTCCTGTATCATCGTTTAAAACCCAAAGACTGCAAATTTAACAAAATTTACCGCTTCGTGGATTGGCTATAATGATGTATCTTTGTCCGTTTAGGCAAAGCCGCTCCGAGTGGAGCGTTTCCGTAAGCGAAAACCTTTGAAAATTTAGAATCAAATGTTTGAAAGTCTTTCCGATAAACTCGACAGGGCGTTTAAGGTCCTTAAAGGACAGGGCAAGATTACCGAAATCAATGTGGCGGAAACCTTGAAAGAGGTTCGCAAAGCCCTTTTGGATGCCGATGTCAACTATAAGATAGCCAAGCAATTTACCGATACGGTAAAAGAAAAGGCCTTGGGTCGCAACGTGCTCACCGCCGTTTCTCCGAGCCAGATGATGGTCAAGATCGTCCATGACGAACTTACCGAACTGATGGGCAGCAAGGAATCCGAGCTTAACCTGCAGATAAACCCCACCGTTATCCTTATGGCGGGGCTTCAAGGTTCGGGTAAGACCACGCACTCCGCCAAACTGGCCTATTACCTCAAGCATAAGAAAGGAAAGAAGCCCCTTTTGGTCGCGGCCGACGTATATCGACCCGCCGCCATCGATCAGTTGGAAACCTTGGGCGGTCAGATAGAGGTGCCTGTTTTCGCGCAGCGCGAAGAGAAAGACCCCGTGAAGATTGCCCGTCAGGCGGTTCGCTACGCCAAAGAAAACGCCTTTAATGTAGTGATTGTGGATACGGCGGGCCGTTTGGCGGTGGATGCGGAGATGATGGACGAGATAGGCCGTATCAAAGATGAGGTGAAACCGCAGGAAACCCTGTTCGTGGTGGATGCCATGACCGGGCAGGATGCCGTCAACACCGCCAAGGCCTTTTACGACAAACTGCAATACCAAGGGGTGATCCTTACCAAACTGGACGGCGATACCCGGGGCGGTGCCGCGCTTACGATACGATCGGTGGTGCAGGTTCCCGTAAAATTCGTGGGGATAGGCGAGAAGATGGAAGCCCTGGATGTGTTCTATCCCTCCCGTATGGCGGACCGCATCTTGGGCATGGGCGACATCGTTTCGTTGGTGGAAAGGGCGCAGGAACAGTACGATGAGGAAGAAGCCCGCAAACTGCAGAAGAAAATCCGCAACAACGATTTCGACTTCAACGACTTCTATTCGCAAATCCAGCAGATAAAGAAGATGGGGAACATGAAAGACCTCATGGGCATGATTCCCGGCATGGGCAAGGCACTCAAGGACGTGGAAATCAAAGATGATGCCTTCAAGCCCATCGAAGCCATGATACAGTCCATGACCCCTTATGAACGATCCCATCCGCAGGTGCTGGACTCTTCGCGCCGCAACCGCATAGCCCGGGGCAGCGGCACTTCGATTGCCGAGGTGAACAAGATGATAAAGCAGCTCGAGGAAACCAAGAAGATGATGCGCGCCGTTTCCAAGCCGGGCATGATGCAGGCCATGCGCAACATGAAAAGAGCCAGAAGATAATCCGAATACAAAAGCCTATACATACATGAAACTGATAGACGGAAAAACAATCAGCGAGGAAATCAAGAAAGAGATAGCCTCCGAAGTGGCTTCCTTGATCGACAAAGGTTACCGCGCCCCGCACATGGCCGCCATCCTGGTGGGGCATGACGGCGCGAGCGAAACCTATATCGCCAGCAAGGAAAGGAACTGCCGCGCGGTAGGGATGACCTCTTCCCTGTACCGTTACGAGGAAAATATTTCCGAAAAGGAACTCCTGGAAGTGATCTCTTTCCTGAACCAGGACGAGGAAGTGGACGGATTCATCATCCAGTTGCCGCTTCCCAAGCATATCAATGTTGACCGCGTTATCGCCGCCGTGGATCCCGACAAGGACATTGACGGATTCCACCCGGTCAATATGGGACGGTTGGCCTTGGGCGAAGACGCCTTTGTTCCCGCCACTCCTTGCGGCATCATGGAACTGCTCAAACGCGCCGGCATTGAAACGGTGGGCAAGAAATGCGTGGTGCTGGGGCGCAGCAATATCGTGGGAACGCCCATGGCCTTGCTTATGAGCCGCAATAATCCCCATGCCAACGCCACGGTGACTATCTGCCACAGCAAGACCCAAAACCTTAAGGAAGAAGCCTTGCAGGCGGATATTCTGGTGGCGGCGCTCGGCAAGCCCGGTTTCGTTACCGCCGATATGGTAAAGGAAGGCGCGGTGGTGGTCGATGTGGGAATCCACCGTATCGAAGACAGCGGCAAGCCGAGCGGCTACCGCATTGTGGGCGATGTCGATTACGACAAGGTGGCTCCCAAGTGCGGCGCCATTACGCCTGTTCCGGGTGGCGTAGGGCCGATGACGATTGCGGCTTTGCTCATGAACACAATGAAATCTTACAAGAAAAGAGTAAAAATTCAATAAAACTGCAATACCATGACCTTGATAAAATCTATTTCCGGCATACGGGGAACTATCGGAGGCAAGGAATCCGAGAATCTCACGCCTTTGGATATCGTTAGATTCACTTGCGCTTTTGCCCGTCTCATCCAGGAAAAGAACGCCTCCAAGAAAGGAAGGATCCGCATCGTGGTAGGGCGGGACGGCCGTCTTTCGGGGCAGATGGTGAACCATCTTGTGCAAGGTGCGTTGATGGGCATGGGGGTGGATGTGATCGACTTGCTGACCACCACCACGCCCACCACCGAAATGGCGGTAAAGTACCACAAGGCTCATGGCGGCATCATCATCACCGCCAGCCATAATCCTATGGAATGGAACGCCCTCAAGCTGTTGAACGAAAAAGGCGAGTTCATCGATGCCGAAGAAGGCGCACAGGTGGTCAAGATGGCCGAAAAGGGAGGCATCCCTTTCGCTCCGGTAGATAAGTTGGGGCGTTTCCTCTTTTTCGATGAATCCGATGTGGACCGCCATATCCAAAGCGTGCTCGACCTCAAGCTGGTGGATGTGCAAGCCATCAAGGCCGCCAAACTGAACGTGGTGGTGGATGGGGTGAACTCCACGGGGGCGGTGGTGATTCCGCTTTTGCTCAAACGCTTGGGCGTAAAGGCGGTTCATGCCATGAATAACGATTCGATGGGTCGATTCGCGCATAATCCCGAACCGCTTCCGGCCAACCTGCAGGACCTCTCGGCCAAGGTGAAGAAATACAAGGCGCATCTGGGCATTGCCGTTGACCCGGATGTGGACCGGCTGGCATTCGTTTGCCAGGACGGCAGTATGTTCGGCGAAGAATATACCTTGGTGGCGGCGGCCGATTACGTGTTGCAGCACAAGAAAGGCGCGGCCGTATCCAACCTCTCTTCCACACGGGCGTTGCGCGATGTGGCGGAGAAGTATGGCTGCCGGTATGTTTCCGCGCCGGTGGGCGAAGTGAACGTGGTGGAAAAGATGAAGAAGGAAAAGGCCGTTATCGGCGGCGAAGGCAACGGGGGCGTTATCTATCCCGAACTGCACTACGGGCGCGATGCCTTTGTGGGCGTGGCTTTGGTGCTGAGCGCGTTCGCCCGTAAACTGAACGCCGACAGATCGTTTACGATGACCGCCTACCGCGATTCATTCCCCGCTTACGTGATCGCCAAAAAACGGGTGGAAGTCAAAGCCGGCATGGATGTGGACAAGATTCTGGCGCAGGTAAAGAAAAACCATGCCAAAGAAAAGATGAATACCGAAGACGGCATCCGCATCGATTTTGAAAAGACAAGGGAATGGGTGCAGTTGCGCAAGTCGAATACCGAACCGATTGTACGCGTGTATGCCGAAAGCGTTTCGGCCGTCAAGGCGGAAGCCTTGGCCAAGCGCTTTACCGACGAGATTGCCGCCTGTATGAAGCCGGCATCCAAAACGGCGGCGAAGCCTGCGGGCAAGACGGTGTGCCGGAAAAAATAAGACCATAAAAAACTAGAAATATGAAAACCATCGAACAAGCCGATTTCAAGGGCAAGAAAGTGTTGGTGCGCTGCGATTTCAACGTGCCGCTCAAAAACGGAACGATTACCGACGATACCCGTATCCGGGAGTGTCTGCCTACCATCCACAAACTGTTGGCCGATGGCGCGGCGGTAATCCTTATGTCGCACTTGGGACGTCCTGCCGGAACGGGCTTTGAGGCCGAATTCAGCCTGACGCCTGTGGCCAAGCATCTGGAAAAACTGCTGGAACGTTCCGTGGTCTTTCCGGGCGATGCCTTTACGCAGGTAACGGTGGATGCCGCCAAGGCCTTGCAACCGGGGCAGGTGATGTTGCTCGAAAACCTGCGTTTCATCAAGGGTGAAACCAAGGGAGACGAGGAGTTCGCGCGTTATCTGGCCTCGTTGGGCAACGCCTATGTGAACGACGCTTTCGGCGCGGCGCACCGCAGCCATTCCTCCACGGCGGTCATCGCCAAGTTCTTTCCCGAAAGCAAGTATTTCGGCTTGTTGATGGCGCACGAAATCGAGAACCTCGAGAAACTCCTGCACCATGCCGAACATCCGTTTACGGCGGTTATCGGCGGAGCCAAGGTGTCGAGCAAGATAGACGTATTGAAGAATCTGGCCGACAAGGTGGATAACCTCATTATCGGCGGCGGTATGGCCTATACGTTTGTAAAGGCCATGGGCGGCAGGATCGGCACTTCGTTGGTGGAAGACGACAAGCTCGAAACGGCGCGTGAAATCTTGGAAACCTTCAAGCAGAAGGGCGTGCGTCTGCTCTTGCCTTCCGATACGCTTTGCGCCGACCGTTTCGACAACGACGCCGACCGCAAGACCGTGCCGACCGATGCCATTCCCGACGGCTGGATGGGCATGGATATAGGCGCGGAAACCATCGCCGCCTACGAAGCGGTGTTGAACGAATCCCGCTCGGTGCTTTGGAACGGGCCGCTCGGTGTGTTTGAAATGGAAAATTTCAGCAACGGAACGCTGCAGATAGGGCGTTGCATAGGAAAGGTTACGGAACGCGGCGGATATACAGCGGTGGGCGGCGGTGATTCGGTGGCTGCCGTGAACCGTCTGGGATTGAACAAGGGCATTTCGTATATCTCCACCGGCGGCGGAGCGATGCTGGAATATCTTGAAGGCAAGAAACTGCCCGGAGTGGAAGCTATCTTGAAATAGGGGAGAGGTGCTGAAATTACAAAAGGCTTGTGTTTTTACACAAGCCTTTTGTAAGCCATAGAGCATGTATTTTTAAACCGAAATTTTTATAAACACTCGATTAAGGTGCCCATTTTTGTTAAGGCTTTTTACTACAATTTTAAGTTTGTTGCTGTTTTTCTTGTAGAATATGCGAGAATGGATTTTCTTGACATAACCAACAAATTTATCTCCTCGATAAACCTTAATCGCAAATTTGTCATATGTGTTAGTCTTATCCATCTTCCACGTTAATACATCACCTTCTTCAAGAGTATCAGCGGGTAACTTCAAGTGCGTTAGGCTACACAATTCAGAAATAAAAGACAATCCACAAACAGGATTGTAGTTGGCAAGGAATTCAAAATTATCGGTCGGAAGTAATCCTTGGGTGTGGGCAAGAAGATAGTAATTGTCGTTCTTTCTTGTCGGATCAATCTCCCAATATTTGTAATACTGCTGAATATCTTCACGTTCCGATTTGTTTAGTCTTTGGCTAAATATGTCAAGAACGTTATCCTTATACACTTTGCCTTCACTTTCATCCGAGAAGTCAGGGTATAAAACAAAACCTTCTTTCTTTGCAGCGTCAAGGCCATCCTTTATATATCTGAATGTGATACCACTTGTTTTGGCTCTTTTTATGCGGCCAATTATAAAACGGCGACAGCCAGGGCCTTTACGCCATACGAGGAATATATGTCCAATTTTTCGCTTTTAATGCTTTGATAATTTCAAGAACCATATCTTGAAATCCATTATCTGAAATTCGTTTGATTAAATCAAAATGTTTCAGTTTCCCCTTTTTTCCCTCCCAATGAATTTCAGACTTTCCTCGGTTGATGTATGCTTCAAATTGAATTCTGTCTTTGAGCATTTGTTCGATTTTTTGGTTGCTTAATTCACGTCCAAGGCTACTTCCACTATCGTATATTGGAGAAAATGAATAAGATGGCTCAATTTGTTCATTCTTGTTTTTTTTTTAAGAAAGAAGTTTTACTAGAAGTTTGCATGGAAACAATGATTCCCCAATTTTCTTGATGCCGATCTTCGTTACCAATAATGCTATCAAAGATAATGATTTTAATAATGTTTTCAATGAAGGTTTTATTGCGAAAACGTTTGTTGAGCATGTTGTGGATAAGTTGAAATGTATAAGCTTCTTTATTTTTGATATCGTAGGAGGAATCAAAACCGGTTAGCCATTTGTATCCTTCTTGAAGTTCTGCGACTCTTGCATCAATCATGGACATAGATAAACAACCAAGACGTCCATTGTTCCATGCGACATCGTAGTGAAGAATATTAAAACCTAGAAATTTTCCGATTTCAGATGCGATGACTTCAGACCAAAATTCATAGGTATAATCAATTACAAGTTTCTTTAATGATGTTTTGAAATAGTAAAGTTTTCCATCAGAAGGGTTTTCTACAACAACCTTATCGCGTGTACCTCCCGTATTAAAATACTCATGCTCTTCCCATTTAGATATGTCAAAATAGTCTACCATAAATGATGCGAATAAGAATAAATTGAAGTTTGATATAATTTTACATAAATAATCTATGTTTTTGCTTATTCTGCTACAACTAAGTTCTTTTGTGTTTTTGGGTATGGGTATACTTGTTCTTTATAACAAAATTAGCAAAATTTTTAATAGTAGAAATGATAATCTTGTAATGAATGTATGTTAAATCTACGCTTGTGGAGTAAAAAAGACAAATTAACAAATAAGTCATAATGAAAAATCTTTAAGAAGAAAAGAAAGTTAGAAACACTTGCTGGTGGTGTTGAAAAAAATATTTTCCATGCTGTTGTTTTATTGAATCAATTTTATTAGTTTATATTTTCGAAAATTTGATTACATTTGCAAAGCATTGTTGAAACGGAGTTTGCATTTAGGAAAGCGGCTGAATTCCGACAGGCGGTAAGCATAAAAGGAGAAATCAAAAACAATAACATAAAAACAAAAGAAAGATGAAAAGAATGGCAAGGATAAGCCTTTTAGGCTTGCTGGCAATGGGTTTGTTGGCCTCGTGCAACAAAGAAGAGAAAGCGTATGAGCCGATTGAACCGGAGTTGCAGGAGGACTACACGGAGACGGCATTCGGGATGAATCTGGAAATGGTGTATGTGAAGGGAGGCGAGTTCACGATGGGGTTGACCAAGGAACAGGGATGGAATGATTTACCGGATTCGACCATCAAGAAACTTACCCGTAAGACGAAGTTGGATTCGTATCATATCGGAAAGTATGAGGTGACGCAGGCGCAGTGGAAGGCGGTGATGGGGACGGATCCCTCGTATTTCAAAGGCGACAATCTACCCGTGGAGCAAGTAAGTTGGGCGGAAGCACAGGAGTTCTGCAAGAAGTTGAGCGAAAAGACGGGGAAGAAATATGTATTGCCGACGGAGGCGCAATGGGAGTATGCCGCGCGGGGAGGCGTGCACAAGACAAAGACGAAGTATGCGGGCAGCAACGACATCGAGGCGGCGGCTTGGTATCGCGAAAACAGTTATGACCTTGGATACTCTCATCCCGATTATGGAACGCATCCGGTGGGGACGAAGAAGGCAAACGCGCTGAGCCTCTATGATATGAGCGGCAACGTATGGGAATGGTGTTCGGATTGGTATATGGACGGGTACGATAAGGCGGACGATCTTAATCCGCAGGGTCCTGCAGGTGGGGCGTACCGCGTGGTGCGTGGCGGCTGCTGGATCTACAATGCCGGGTACTGCCGGGTGTCGGCCCGGCTCAACGTCGATCCCGACTTCCGCAACGCCGACCTTGGCTTCCGCGTGGCTGTCCTTCTGTAGCTTAGGCCGGATGGATTTCCGGAATGAACAGACCGAAAGGGAGGAATCCCGTAAGGTGAAAACGAGGGCGAAAGCTTCTTAAACGGCAGGGCCAGTAAAATATTGACCTCCCTGTCGTTTTTTTTGAGGTCTATGTATAGCGGCAGTGTTCAGGATAGGGAAAAAGTTTATTTGATGGCGCAGCGTAACACGGGTTCCCCTTCGAGATAGGCTTCCAGTCGGTCGCCGATGGCTATCGGGCCTACGCCGGGAGGCGTTCCGGTAAAGAGATAATCGCCGGTACGGAGGGTGAGGAATTTGGATACGTGGCTGATAAGGCGGTCTATTGTGAAAATCATGTCGGAAGTATCGCCTTTCTGCACGGTCTGCCCGTTCTTCTTCATTTCAAAATGCAGGTTCTGCACGCCTTGCGGAAATTTTTCCTTGGGAATGAACTGTCCGATGGCGGCGGAGTTGTCGAACCCCTTGCAGATTTCCCACGGCAATCCCTCTTGACGGCAGTTCCTTTGCAGATCCCGTGCGGTAAAGTCGAAACCCAGAGTAACGGCATCATAATAGGAGGATGCGAATTTGGGTTCGATATTCTTGCCCACCTTGCAGATACGCAATACCAGTTCCGTTTCGTAATGCGGCTCTTTCGTAAAGTCGGGAATGAAAAAAGGGCGGTTGCGGATTAAAAGGGCGGTGTCGGGCTTGCAGAAAAAAACAGGTTCCTGCGGCACTTTCGCCTTGAGTTCCTTGATATGCTCCAGATAGTTTTGTCCGATGCAGATAATCTTCATGGGAAGTTCGATGCTTATTCGGTGTCGCCCAAATCGCTTGCCTCGTTGGAGTTGAGCCGTTTGCGGCGTTGTTTTTCTTCGCCTTTGTTGATCTTGTAGGTGAGGGTAACGTAGAGTGCGGTGGAGTTCTTGGGACGGCGTTTGTTGTAGGATACGAACCCCTCGCCGGTAATGGTGCTGTTCCATTGCTGGGTGTGGAACAGGTCGCTGACCCGCAGTCCTACGTTGAGTTTCTTTTGGAAAAAGGTTTTGCGCACCGCCAGTTCGCCCGCAACGCTTTGGTCGAATCTGGTCTGCCCCCAATACGAAGGGCCGCTGTAGCGGCAGGAAAGCTGCACTACAAAGTCCAAGGGCAGGTTCATCGTGGTGTTGAACCGCAGGTTGTAACTGATGCCTTCGGAAGAAGAGGATTCGTCGAGGGTTTTGTCGGAGGTGGAGTTCTGGTAGAGGCTTCCGTTAAGGCTCATGCGCCACCATTTGAGAAGTTGCTGTTCGTAGGAAATGTCGAAACCGTAGGTGTGTCCGTGGGCGTAGTTGTGGAAGGTGCGGTTGAGCAGGATCTCGCCGGTGGATTCGTATTCGGCTTCGAACTGGTATCGGCGTATGAGGTCTTGCAGGTAGCGGTAATATACCGTTACGTAAAAAGAGGAGGACTTGAGGAAAAGCGAGTAGTTGAGTTCCAGTGAATGGATGTCTTGCGGTTTCAGGTCAGGATTGCCGTAAGAGATGGAGGAAGGATAATCGGCAAAGTCGATATAGGGGTCGAGGTTGTGCGGCCGGGGACGGTTCACACGGCGGCTGTAACTGAGCTGCAGTTCCTGTTTCTGGCCTATCTTGTACGAAAGATGCACGGCGGGATAGAAACGGAAGCGGCGGTAGTCGAAACTCGTATCATCGGTCTCGGTCTCCTTGCGGGCGGTCATCAGGTCGGCTTCCATGCGCCCGCCCACCTGAAAGCTGAACTTGCCGAACTTGCCCATCAGGTTGGCGTAGATGCCGTGGTTGTGTTCGATATAATCGAACAATATGGCGGTGTCCTGATATATGTTCAGGCGGGTGTCGTAGCGGCTTACGGTCTTTTGCCACTGAACTTTGGCCTGGTATCCCACCTCGAGCGAAATTTTTTCGCTGAAAGGATGCAGGTAGTTGAGCTGGGCGTCGAAGTTGACCCCTTGCCGGTCATTGGTGGTGTTCTGCCGGGTAAAGGAAGTGTCGCTGCGGGTCAGCAGCTGGCGTTCGGTAAGGACGTTGCCATGGGAATTGTGGTAGTTTACCGTGGCGTCCAACGAAAATTCCTGCTGCGGCTTGTTGAATTTATGCACGTAGGAAATCATGCCCTGCCCGTTGAGCATCAGAGATTTGTCGGAGGATTTGCTGCCCAAGGTGCGGATCCAGTGCGGCGCGAGCAAGGAATCGGGAAAACTTGTGGAGGACGGTGTTTCCGCACGTCCGGGCTCGAAACGGCTGAAGGTTTGGGTGGCAGGATTGTCGCTCCTGCGTTCGAAATCCCATGTCTCGAAAGTTCCGCTGACGAGGAAGTTGTCTTTGGGGGTGATGCGGAAGTCCGCGCCCAGTTGGAACTTGCCGCCGTAACCGCCCCGGCGGTTGTCGCTCTTGCCGGTTTCGAGCTGGGTGTTGTCGAGTGGATAGAGCGGGTTG
>CAYVJX010000003.1:0-29458 GCA_964451895.1 uncultured Bacteroidaceae bacterium
CCCAAAGCGCGGCTATCGATGTTACCAAAGAACTGTGGCTGATTGTGGAAGTTTCAGGTGAAGACCAAGACTATCCTTGTGTGGCCACCACTACCGGTACCGTAAACAGGAAAGGCAACCTTATGCATTACAAGAACAAGTGGTACCAGATTCAGGAATTGTTTACTACGGCTACCGGCAATGTGTTGATTCGCCTTTTGGTGGAAGATGCTTCCACACAGGCTGCTCCTGCCAATGGTTACCGGGTATATCGTGGTTTGTTGAAGGATGAGTTCAAAGACTACACTTTGCTTACCCAACCGAATGTAACGGCGACCACCTATACCGATGCCACTTATTCCACCTTGCCTTTCGGCCAGTACAACTACGCGGTTGTTGCCGACTGGTATGGCGATGATCTTTCGGAACCCACCTACACCAATACCTTGAACAAGGATATGGAATTTACCGTAACCTTCAAGGTAACGTCGAACGCCGGTTCGGCCAAGGACGCTGTTGTCTATATGGTGGACACCGCACGTACCCGCGATTACGAAGCCGTTGTGAACGACAAAGACACCGCCACCATTGCCAAGAAAGTATGGCGTGATGTTTATAATTACGAAATCACTTTGCCTTATCATCAGACGGTAATGGGCAAGTTGGATCTTACCCAAGACACCGTTATCAACGTTTCGTTGCAGGAAACCATTCTGAATCCGGAACTGACCGCCAGAGTGGAAGGCAAGGATGTGGTGGTGAACTACGGCGTGAACCTGCACAACTGGTTCGACGATGTGGAAGCCTATAGCGATTTCGCCATTGAAAATATCGGCGACTATATTTTGAGCGAACCGGTAGATAAAGGTGGCATCAAAGATGTGACGTGGACCAATATGGGCGCACCGCAAAGCTGGATTGTTTTCAATCCGAGCAAGACCAGCCCGGCCATGAATCTGCCGGCACATTCGGGAAACAAGATGTTTGCAGCGTTCTACAATGCGTATCCGGAAGGTGTGGAACCTGAAGAAAATGACGACTATCTGATTCGTCCTGTAAGCAAGGGCGGTGGAGCGTTTATTTTCTATTGTCGGGCTTATTCCGATAAAATGCCCGAAGCTTTTGAAGTGGTGTATTCTTCCACTACCGCCGATTTGAGCGCGTTCAAAACTATTCAGGCCTACACTGACGTTACCGTTACTTCTTGGAGTCCTGTTGCCGTTGAAATTCCCGAAGACGCCAAGTTTGTGGGAATCCATTGCTCTTCTAAAGACGCCTTTATTTTCTTGGTGGATGATTTGGCTTATTATGCCGAAGACCCGGCCAATCCTACCGCATACGAACTGTATCTGGATGGAACCAAGGTAAAGGATGCCAAGGCGGATGAGCTCACCTACACGTTCAAGAACCTTGATTTCGGCGACCACAAAGTAGGCGTGAAGGCCATCTTTGCCAGCGGTGCTTCCCAATTGGTGGAAAAGACGGTGAAGATTTCTGCCGAAGCCATGCCGGTTAACTTGAATGTGGCGGTAGAAGAACGCACGGCGGTTCTCACCTGGGATATTCCCGAAGGCTTTGCTCCCAAGAGCTACAAAGTGTTCCTCGGTGCAGAACAGAAAGCCGAAAACCTTACTGAAAAGACCTACACGTTCACCGACCTTAAGAACGGTAATTATACCGCAGCCGTGGTTGCCGTATATGAAACCGGTGAATCCGAAAAGGCCACCATCGAATTTACCATCAACAGCAATGTGGATGTGGAAGATTTCGATATGGCGGTTCGCTCCAGCGTATATCCCAACCCCAACGACGGTATGTTCTATCTCAAGGCCGCCGACAAGGGTACGGTAGAGGTTTACGCCATGAACGGACAGCTGGTTAAGCGCGTTGAAATTCCTGCCCAGGGCACGTATTCCATCAACCTGCAGAACCGCGCCAAAGGCCTTTACCTGCTTAAGTTCGCCACGCGCGAAAACACTACGCTCTTCAAGATTGTGGTTCGCTAAGCCATATTCCTGAAAGCCGGTTCGTAAGAACCGTAAAAAGCCGTGCGGAGAATCTCCGCACGGCTTTTTTTTGTGCCCTTCCGTGCCGCACAAAACTAAATCAGGGTTTCTTAACAAAACTTAAATTACGGGGTTCAATTCTTAAAATCGCCTGTTTTTAATTAAAAAATACTAAATGTTAAAAAACTTTAACAAAAATATTGCATAACGAACATATTTAGCCCATACTTTTGCCGCAATCCGAAGGATGGCATCTTTGGAAACCCTGCCGTCCCGGAATGGAAAATTAAAAATTTCATACCATGAAAAAATTTCTATATCTGATTCTCGTCGGATTGCTGGTATCCGGAGGAACGCTCCGGGCGCAGGAAGGCGGCGGAACGGCTTCGGCAGGATTGTCGAAGGTAAAACAGTGGTTCGAGAAATTCGAAGACTACGTAGGGCGTACCGATGTGATTACGCCCGGCCAACTGCAAAAGTTGCCCATAGGCTTGAGAACTACCATAGGCAATACCAAGTATGACCTTTTGGTAACCGATGCCGTATTCGGGCCGGAAAACACGGAACTGGCGGTTTATCTGTGTATTTTCGGTCCCGATTGGCAAGGGCAGGAACGCAAGCTGTATTTTGGCGCGGACAAGATTCTGATAAGCAAAACGGGCGGTTTCATAGGTGATGTGAAGTTGGCCTTGATGGGCGATATAACGCTCAAAGGCAAGGGCGATATGTTCCGCGTGCGTTTTTTAGGCAAGAAAGACGAGGGGGCGCTTGCCTCGGCCTCCGACGGCCTGCCGCCTACCTATGCGGTGGTGAATTGCGAGGGTTTTAAGGAATTGCAGATAAGCGCGATGCTGGAGCTCAACGAGAGCCATCTCACCGCCATCAAGAATGGGGAGCCTGTGGATGAGCCTTTGCGGTTTTCTTTTGCCTGCACCGCCAAGGAACTGGATGATATCGTGGTGCAGGTGAACTTGCCCGAATTTGCGTTGAAATCCTTGCCGGAATGGACGTTTACGGCCCAAGACGTGGTTTTCGATTTCAGCCAGACAAGAAACGCCGACGGCTTTGAGGGTTACAAAACCTTGAAGGGCGAGAGCCATAATGTGGATTTCAGCGAGCTGTGGCAGGGGCTGTACCTGCAGAAAATCCGCCTGCGTTTTCCCGATTACATCACTAAGCGTGATAACGTGCGGCCGGCCATCGGCATCAAGAACCTTTGGATAGATGAGACGGGCTTTACCGGCAAAGTGGAAGCCGAAGATGTGCTGAACCTTGATGAAGGTGTTCTGGGCGGTTGGGGGTTTTCCATCAAGAAGTTCGAGATGGAGTTCACGCAGAACAAACTCAAAGGCGGCGGTATGGAAGGCCTGATAGAGATACCGGTAAGCAAGGCGAATGCCTACAGTTACGATGCCGGCTTTAAGAGCGACGGCTCCTGGAACATGGAACTGGGCTTGGGCGATAAGGTGAAGTTCGACTTTATCAATTCGCGCGAGGTGGAGATTTATAAGTCGTCCTACCTCAAGGCGCAGAAAGAGAAAGACAAGGGGCTGTTGCTGGCGGCCTGTCTTTCGGGGCGTATGCAGCTCAATCCCGTGGCCAAGGAAAACGAGCGTTTCGGGCTTGCCAACGTGGAGTTCAGCGAGATGAAGATTCAGAACAGAGCGCCCTATTTCGGCATCAAGTGCATCAAGTGGGACGATGCGATGGAGATCAAGAAGTTTCCGGTTTCCATCAAGGATATTCAGGCCAGCGCGTTGGCGGAGGATATTTCGCTTACGTTCAAAACGATGATACATTTCGGCGGCGACAAGGACTGGAATTTCGGCGGTGAATGCGGCATGGGCATACATTCGGCCATCGAACCGAAAGACGGCAAGCATCATTGGAATTACAAGGGTTTCAAGGTGAATGAGGTGGCGATAGATTTTGAAAATCCTTTCTTTTCCTTTGCCGGAAACGTGCGTATGCTCGAGAACGACCCGGTGTATGGAGACGGCTTCCAGGGCGGCGTGAAGTTGGGCATCAAGTACCTCAATTTTAATGCGGAAGCCAATATGATGCTGGGCAAAACCGATTTCCGTTACTGGTATGTGGATGTGATGGCCACGCTCGGGCCTACGGGCATTCCCGTTTTTCCGGGCTTCAAGATTTCGGGGCTGGGCGGAGGCGCGTATAAGAAGATGCGTTTCGAGCAGGCTTCGGGTTCACCCAATAAGAGCGGTTTGAGTTATGTGCCGGACGAAAATACCTCTTTCGGATTGAAAGCCTCCGTTTTATTGGCCACCAACGATGAAAAGGCGTTCAACGCCGAACTGACCTTCGAGATGCTTTTCAACCGGCATGGCGGGCTTTCTGATGTTTCCCTGCGTGGGGCGGGGCAGGTGATGGCCTCCGAGTTTTCGGGCATGGGGCGGTTCGTGCAGAAGGTGAACCAACTGGCTTCGAAAGTGCAGCCCACGCTCGAAGACCAACGGCGCGCCATTTCCAAAGATGCCGCCATCACGGCGGAGGTGGACATGCATATGGACATCGCCAACAAACGTTTTACCGCCAACTGCGACGCCTTTATGGACTTGGGCATCATCAAGGGTGCGGGAACGAACGGTAAGTTGGGAAGCATGGGCATGGCTTTCGGCGGCGAAGACCGCAATTGGTATATCAAAGTAGGCGAACCGGCCTATCCTCTGGCGATGAAGCTCAAGGTAGGGCCTTTGCAGGCTTCGCTGGCCTCGTACTTCATGACGGGCAGCCACTTGCCGGCTTTTCCCGCCATGCCTGCGAGAGTGGCTAAGCTTTTGCAGCGTTCCGACTATGAAACGCCCGACCTGACACAACTGGAGAAAGGGGCGGGTTTCGCTTTCGGCTCGAGTTTCAAGCTGAGTACGGGCACGATTCCTCTCTTGATTTTCTATGCGCAATTCGATGCCGAACTGGGTTTCGACATCATGATGAAGAGATACCTGAACACGCTTTGCACCGAAACGGGGGAACAGCCGGGCATCAAAGGCTGGTATGCCCAAGGACAGGCGTATGCCTATATGATGACCGACATGGGGCTGTACCTGAAACTGTTCGGCAAGAAGCGCAATTTTTCGGTCTTGCGCGGCGAGGTGGGGGCGATGCTGAAGGCCGGACTGCCCAATCCTGCTTCGTTTGCAGGGGGTTTGGGCGTGAATGTGTCGATTCTGAACGGCTTGGTGAAGGGGCGTTTCCATGTGGAGTTCGATTTGGGTCAGTCTTGCACGATGCTCAACCAGGGTTTTGCCGACGGGGCGGAAATCATTGCCGATATGCAGCCGGCGGCGGGTGTTGAAAACGTGGATGTGTTTACGATTCCGCAAGCGGCCTTCAACCTGCCGATGGAAACCGAAATCAACGAAGAATACGATAACGAGAAGAAAGACCTCAAGCTCAAGCTTTCGCAATACGAACTCTGGTACGGAGGCACCAAGCTCAACGGCAAATTCCAGTGGAACGAAGAAAAGCGCGTGGTGGAATTCCTCAGCCACGATATGCTGCCGGCGGAAGCCAAGCTGGATTATCGCCTGGCCGTGGCCGCCAAAGAAAAGAAAGGGGCTTCCTGGGTCGATCTGAAAGACGACAACGGGGCGGCGTACAAGGAAGAAAAGAAACATTTCTTTACCACGGGCAAAGCACCCGACAGCATTCCCTGGTCCAACGTGCGCTGTTGCTATCCGGTGCGCGGCCAACGCTATTTCCTGCCCAAGGAACATAAGGCGGGTTTTGTTTACCTCAAGCGAGGAATGCCGGATCTGTTGGCCGATGAAGACTATTCCAAGCGGGTCTATTTCGTGTCGGCTTCCGATACCTTGAGCGCGGCGTTCAGCTACAACAAGGCCGAGAAACGCCTCCTGTTCCATTATCCTAACGGTTTCAAGCCGAACACCGAGTATGAAGCCCTGTTCGTGCTGCAATACAAAGGGCAGCCGTCTGTGCCGGTCACCAATCCGGCGGCTTCGGGCGTGGCTTCGTCGGCGGCTGCATCATCGGGTGCTTCCTCTACGCAGATAACGGGCGTTACGCTTTACGAAGGGCAGGGCGGCAAGTTGGAACAGCAGAGCATCAAGCTGGGCAAGGCCTCCATCATGGCCTCCGACAAAGACAAACTCGTGCTCCGCTATACGTTCACCACCAGCCGATACGAGACTTTCGCGGCCAAGATAGCCGCCACCCGGCTGCCGGTAACCTACCGCACGCCGGTGATACACAGCGACGGCAACGGCGGTTATTACGTCAATTCGCCCGATGTGCATTACCTGCAGGCGGAGATGAAAGCCGGGGAAGCCTTCGAGGAGGCGGAACGCATAGGCACCGAATACACCGGGAACCAGCCTTTGGTTCGCGCCAATGCCGATCTGGGCACGGAAAATTATTACCGGCAGCATATCTATCCCTTGGTCTATGAGCATTATCCGTATGCGGGCGCGGTAGATTTCAACCGCACGGAGGAACATCCGCAAACCGTGCCCGATTGGGCGGTCTATCCTTCGGTGCTGTATGAAGAAAAAGAGAATGTGCGTTTCCCCTGGATTTATTGCCAGCCCTTGCAGTACAAGGACGATTTCGACAAGGTGCTTATCGGGGTGGCGAACGCCGGGGTGCTGAACTTGCCCTACTATTACCAATGGCTCAACAAGCACTTCGTGCCCATTAAGAAGGGCGGTTATCCCGTGGAATTGCGCTATGTGTTGCCCGACGGCACGCAGACTTCGACCCAACGGGTGATGTTCGACAACAAAGTGGAATAAATAAAGATTCAATCAACGTATAAGATGAAAAATCAACATAAGATGAGAACAGGTTTGTTTAATGGTAAGGCAGCCGCGCCGCGCGATGGTCGGCGCGGCTTGGGAGCGGGAGTGAAGGCTTTTCTATGTATCGTGGCGGGCTTGCTGCTGTTGGGCGTTTCGGCCCTGCGGGCGCAGGTTTCCGATTCGGCCTCCGTGTATCTTACGGGCAAGGTCAGCAAGAACGGCGTATGCTTGCGTTGGGCGGCCTCCACGCCCGAAGTGTGGCAGACTGCCTTGCAGCATGGTTGGACTTTGGAACGCTACGATTTCGATACCCTCGCCATGGGGCGTTCGGCACGCCAGGGCAAGGCGTATGCGCCGGAACGGAAGACCATCGCCATCGAGCCTTTCCTGCAGACGGATACCGCGCTGGTTGCCGCAATGGCGGAGCACGACAGGTATGCCGCCGTGCTGGGGGAAGCCGTATATAATCCCGAACTGGCCCTTTCGATGGGCGGCATCGCCTTGTCGCCTTGGGAAAGTATTTCCAAGGAAATGGAAAGGAAACAGCTCCGCTTTGCCTTGGCGAACCTTGCCTACGACCGCTCTTTTGCCGTGGCCTGCCTGGGCAAGACGGGCTACGTGGATACGGCGGTGCGGAAAGGGCATTACTATCTCTACCGCCTCTACGTCAACGGTCTCCACGATACCGCCCGGGGCGCGGCCTCCGACACCGCGCTGTATTTTACCCGTCTGGAACGGGGAGCCTTGCGCCCGCCCGTGCAGGAAATACAGATGGAATACGCTTATCGCTTGGCCGCTTTGGAATGGGACGTGCGTTTTGCCGAAAAGCAGAGCGTGGGCTATTATGTGGAACGGGCCGCCGAAACCCGCAAGAACGAGCCGCGGCGGTATGTGCGCCTTAACCAAACGCCGCTCAGTGTGTTGCAAGACAATCCGAGCCACACCATGCGGTATTCCGACAGCCTGCCCGATAGCGAGACCCGGTACGCCTACCGTGTGGTGGGCGTGGATCTGTTCGGCGAAGAATTCGTGGTGGCGCAGGGCCGTTTGGGAAAAAGCGGCGCGATGCCGCTGGCCGTGGCGCAAATCGATTCGGTAACGAACGACGAACAGGGCAAGAGATACGTTTTCTGGTCTTATCCGGAAGAAAACATGGCTTCGGTAAAAGGTTTCTCGGTTTATGTAAGCGCCTTGCCCGATGGGGAAGCGGACAAGAACACCTTGCTGGCCTCCAACCTGCCGCCCAAGACGCGCCGCCTGGCGGTAAACCCCGATAAACTGGGCGTTTCTTCTTATTTCTATGTCAAGACGGTAGGGGAGAACGGCCAAAGCACCCTGTCGCGTTCCTTTTTCCATTGGAAGATAGACAGCCTGCCGCCGCTCCCTCCCACGGGGCTTTCTTATACGATAGACAGCGCGGGCATTGCCTGTATCCATTGGAAACCCTCGCCCGAGGCCGATGTGGAAGGCTACCGGGTGTTCCGTCAGACAGACAAGGCCTCCGAGCCAGTGCAGGTAACCGCCCGCACCCTCACCGATACGGTGTTTTTCGATACCGTTTCGCTCAACACCCTGCAAAGTTTCTACTATTCGGTGCGCGCCCTCGACCAGAGCGGCAACCTTTCCGCTCCGAGCACGTTGCTGGCGGTAAGGAATCTCTTGCCCGACAAGCCCGCTCCCGCCGTTTTTTCGGGCAAGAGCCGCGTGGAGGACGATAAGGTGGAACTGGTGTGGTACAACAGCCGGACCTCCAATCTGCGCGGTCATGCGCTTTACTACCGCTGCGATTCCTCTTCGTGGATTCCGCTCAAGGATTTTCCCGTCAAGGAAAATGGCGCGCTTCCCGAAACGTCCTCGTTTACGTTCCGGTTTCCCCAGCGTTCCTATGCCACGCGATACACGTTCAACATCGTGGCCTATGGTGCCGACCGGCATCGCGATACGGTGAACGCCCCTTTCGACTACACGGTGGAATACACGCCTTCTCTCAGACCTGCCACGCCTTTTGCCGTGGTGGATGCCGACAACCGCTACATACAGCTGCAATGGAAAGAAAAGAACGGCAAACCGCTGGCGCGGATGTTTGTGTATCGCCGTGCCGAAAACGACAAGCTACGGCTGCTGGCCACCTTGGATGCTCCGACGGCCGCCCAAGGCTACTACACCGATGTTTCGGTAAGGATGAACACTTCCTACGCCTATGTGATCCAGTACGAATACGCCGACGGGCTTTGGTCGGAATATTCGGCGGCCTGTGAGGTGAACTATTAGCGTCTTTTGCGCATCTTGTCAAAAAACGCTTAATTTTGGGGCACGGTGCAATGCAAAACAGGCGGGAATGAAGACTGAGATGAATCCGGAGTTCGCTTTTGCGATGGAAATGGTGGAAGAGACCGACAGGAATCTTTTCCTTACCGGCAGGGCGGGCACCGGAAAGACCACCTTTCTCAAGGAACTGGTGCGGCGCGGGGCGAAGCGCATGGTGGTGCTCGCCCCCACCGGCATCGCCGCCATCAACGCCGGCGGCAGCACACTCCATTCTTTTTTCCAGTTGCCTTTCGGTCTATACCTGCCCGGTTACAGCCGCAGGAACAAGTTCCGCATCGGCAAGGAAAAGATAAACCTCATGCGCAGCATGGACCTGATGGTGATCGATGAGGTGAGTATGCTCCGGGCCGACATTCTGGATGAGGTGAGCGGCATCCTCAAACGCTACCGCAACGACCGCCGCCCTTTCGGGGGCGTGCAGCTACTCATGATAGGCGATCTGCAACAGCTTGCCCCCATTGTCAAAGACGAGGAGTGGGAACAGATGAAAGACTACTACGCCTCGCCGTATTTCTTTGAGAGCGAAGCCCTCAGGAGTGTAGGCTTTTCCTGTGTCGAACTGCGGAAAATCTACCGTCAGAGCGATATATCCTTTATCGGGCTGTTAGAGAAGATCCGCACCCGCAACATCGACCAAAACGTGCTCAACCTGCTCCATTCGCGCTATATACCCGGTTTCACGCCTCCTGAGAAAGACGGTTACATCACCCTTACCACGCACAACTACCAGAGCGACCGCATCAACGAAGACAGCCTGGCAGCCTTGCCCGGAAAGGAACAGGTTTACGAGGCGCAGATAAACGGCAGTTTTCCCGAATCTTCGTTTCCCACGGCGGCGGCCTTGCGATTTAAGCCGGGGGCGCAGGTGATGTTCGTCAAGAACGATTCCTCACCAGACCACCGCTATTACAACGGCAAGATAGGTTTTGTTACCCGTTGCGAGAAAGAGGCCGTTTGGGTAAGGTGCAGCGAAGAAGGGCGGGAGGATGCCGAAATCAAGGTGGAAGCCGAGTCTTGGGAAAATACCCGGTATGTCATCGACAACGAAACCAAGGAAATCAAGGCGGATGTGGAAGGCAGCTTCAAGCAGATTCCGCTGCGTCTGGCTTGGGCGGTCACGATTCATAAAAGCCAGGGGCTTACGTTCGATAAAGTGGTGGTGGATGCCGGGAGAGCCTTCGCCCACGGGCAGGTATATGTGGCCTTGAGCCGTTGCCGTACCTTGGAAGGCATCGTGCTGCGTTCACCGCTTACCCCCGAATCGATGGTGGCCGACCACCGCATCGACGATTTTTTCCGCCAGTCCGATTTCCGTTCCGATACGGATTTCCTCTCGGAATGCAAGGAACGCTACCGTTTCGATTTGATCAGGCATCAGTTCAATTTTTCCGCCCTGCGGCAATGCCTGCAAGACCTCGGGGATATAGCCCGGAAGGTGATGCCGAAAGTATATCCGCGTCTGTATAACGATATTCTGCAAGCCGTCAACGATTTTGAACAAGAGGTCTTTGCGGTGGGAGAACGTTTCTTTTTGGAGATAAACCGCCTGAACCATTACGAAAGATCCTATCAGGACGAGCGTTGCAGCAAGGCGGCGGCTTATTTCCTGCAAAAGCTTGAGAGCATTCTGCAACCGCTTCTTCCGCGCCTTGCCGTGGAGATAGACAACCAAAAGGAGCAGGAACGCCTTTTGGAAAAGAAAGCGGAGCTGAAACGCCTGTTTACCGAAAAACAGAATACGCTCCGAACCGTTTGCAACAACAAGGCTTTTGACATAAGCGCCTACCTGCGCGCCAAATCGGCGCAGTTTTTCGAAAAGGAAAAAGAATCCGCCCCGGCGCGGAAGCCCCGCGCTTCCAAGAAAGAGAGCGTTTCAGAAGCAGGAACGGCAGATGTCGGAACACCGGCCGCCGAACAAGAGGTATGGGATGAAACCTCGGTGGAGAACCCCCGGCTTTTCGAGGCATTGAGAGCCTGGCGCACGGCCAGATACAAGGAGGAAGGCAAACCGGCCTTTATGATACTTTCGCAGAAAGCCCTTATCGGAATAGCCCGGGCCGCTCCGCAGACCAAAGCGGAACTGCTCACCGTAAAAGGTATCGGAAAAGTCAAGGCCGCCCAGTACGGTGAGGAAATCCTCAAGGTCGTGAAATCAATTTCATAAGGGTGGCAAGCCGTTGAAAAATGCAGAATCTTTTATATTGAAAGTTTTATTACCTTTATAGTTTATATCGGAGGGCTTACGGCTTTTCCGATGCAAAAGTGTTTGATTAAAAAATACAACCAAAACCAAATTATTGTTTCACTAATCTTTTAGAATCATGAAAAGATTGTTCATGTCATTAGGATTGTCAGTGGCAATTCTTATGTCGGCCGCTTTTGCACAGACCATGCAGAAGAAGGCTCCCGTGTCTGTTTCGTCTTCCACCGCGATGATGAGCACGAAAACGCAGCAGAGTAAGCAGTTGAATCCGCAAATTGCTGAAAAACTGGGCATTGACGCGTCCAAGAAACAGGTTGCCGCTCCGTTCCGGAGCAAGAAGCCATCCCTGAAGCACAGGGCCACGTATGCTTCGGGCGACCCCGAAAAGGCCAAGATCAAGTTGGTGGTGGGGGATTGCTGGGGGGATGGCTCCGGCTATCAGCTGCTGCTCGATTCGAAAGCCCTTCTTTGTAATGACCTTGAAGAAGGTCTCGATCAATCGAATCTCCGCCACTACTACGATATGGCGGATGTCAAGCTGCCTGCGGATGCTTCGCCGGTTATAGGTTCCACCTCCGTGCTGGACTTTGAAAGTGACTCTATCGAAATTGCCCCCGGTGTTTACGACGTATTGGTGGTGAACCCGAGCGAAGGCGAGGACGAAGGCGAGGAAGTGCATGTCTATATTGCCAGTGGAAACTCGGTACTGGATGATTTCGAGTTCGTGAAGGGCTATACCTACGTTTTCGAACTGGAACTCGGCGATATGTACGATAACTGCACACTCCTCGTGCCTTTTGAACTTTCGGTGAGTCCCGAACCCGTTTTGAGCTGCGAGGTGGGAACCGAAGCCGAAATCAAGATTACCGTAAGCAACGAAGGCTATGCCGATGTGGAAAACTTTGAGATATGGTACTATGTTGCCGATGAGGAAGATGAAGCTTTCGAACCCGACACTGTCAGGCAGACTGTTTCCGGCACGTTGAAATCCGGTAAGAAAGCAACCTATACTTTCACCGCCAAGGTGGAAAATGTTCAGGCCGATTCTCTGTATGTGGTTTACGTAGGCGTTACCCCGCTTGCCGGAGAATTGGAGACAGAAAACAATGTAACCGCCGGCTGTTTCATTCAAAAAGAAGCGCAGACCACCTTGCCGTATGAATTCGATTTGGAAAATTACGACTTTGTGCCCTCCAGTCCTACCGCATGGGGTATTGGTGAAACCGAAGATGGCGACTATATAGCCCAGGCTGATGAAATCGGAAGCCCCCTCGTTTCCAAGTGCTTTGAATTGGAAGCCGACAAGGTTTACCGTCTTTCGTTCGATTATTGGGCTGGAATGCTTCTTTTTATTTTCGAAATACCCGAAAGCTTCCATGTTGGCTTTGGTCTGACTTCCGAGCCTATGTCGGAATGGGAAACTGTTTTTGAACAGGAATATGTCATTATTGAAGACTGGACGTCTGCGGATGTTTTGCTGAAACCGAAGGCTACCGGCACTTACGCCGTTTATTTTTCCGCCGATTATTATGGTTTTATGGGGCTTCGCAACATCACGGTTGCTGAAGTTGCCGATAAAGACGCCCGTTTGAATTCCTTTAAATCCGGTTTGGCCCGCTTGATGCCCGCCAAACAGGCCAATGGCAAGACGAACGCTACGGTTTCCGTACAGAACAGGGGTAAGCTTACCATGGATGCTACCGTTGAAATCAAGATGGATGGAAAAGAGGTAGGTAAAGGGGAAGTAAAGAATATAGGAACCGACTCCATTGTCGATGTCAATATCGAAATGAATATCAGCGATCTCAAGCTTGGAGACAAGCCCAAATTCGTTGTTGCCGTCAATCTGGAAGGTGAAGAAGAAACCGAACTGAAAGACAACACGAAAGAATGGCAGATGGAAGTAGGCGATTATGTAATGGCTTACGACTATGTTACCGAAGATATGTACGAAGATGGATATCATGCCATCGGCACGTCTTCTGTTATCGGTTGCGGTATTCCTTTTACCTTGCTGGCCAAAGACACCTTGACCGCTGTTTCTTTGGGTTGGATTGAGATGGCAAGCGATATGAATGTAGGTATCACGATTCATAAATGGAATAGCGCTACCGAAACCTTGGGCGATTTGATTTACGAAACCAAAGTCCGTAGAGGAACAACGGGCGGTCAGATAGAATATAAAGTACCTTCCATCATACTGGAAGCCGGGGAATATATCATTTCCGCCGTTCAGACCGGTTCCATTTCCTATGGTTTGATTACCGATTTGAATCCGGACGGAGGGCTTTATATCACCACCTATACTCCCGCTGTTTATCAGAATAATCTGGGAACGCCCGCTATCCGTGCCGTATTCGGACCCGATGCGGCTCCGATGGCGAAAGATGTTTTTGTACAGGAAATCACCAAGCCCAAGGAATTGGGTCTGTTTGCCGAGAACCAAGAAGTGGTGGCGGAGATATGCAACCAAGGGTATGAGGCTGTTGAAGCTCCTTTATCTCTTATGGTGAACGGCAAATTGGTGGCAACCCAAAAGGTGGAATTGGCTGCTTACGGTCGCGCCGAAGTGAAATTTATCGCCGACCTTTCCGCCCTCAGCACCGAATATGTCCTTACGGTATTCTCCGCCCTTGAAGGCGATGCCGATATAACCAACGATACTTGCACTAAAACGGTAAGATCTATGGGACCGAGCAACCCTTATGTGATGGACTTCGAACATTGCAGAGACTTTGCCATCGAGAACTTCACCCCGGCATGGAAAACGGTTGACGTGGATGGAGATGAGACTTATGGCTTTTCCGGTTTGGAATTTCCTCATGCAGAAGAGGCTTTCGCCTTTATTGCCTTCAATCCCGGAGCGATCGGTCTTACGGGAGCGGAAGCCCACAGTGGCGACCGTTTCGGAGCCTCGTTTGCCTCTTATGCGGGCGTGAACGACGACTGGTTGATTTCTCCCAAATTGAAAATCGTGGCCGGCAAGGAATACATGAATTTCTTTGTGAAAACCTATATGGATGATTACGGTTTGGAAAAATACAACGTATTGGTTTCGACCACGGACGATAATCCCGAAAGCTTCGTGAAGATCGGCCAGACCCGCGAGGCTCCGGCGGAAGATTGGGAAGAAGTGAACATCGACCTCAAGGAATATTCCGGCAAGGAAGTCTATCTGGCTATCCAGTGTGTTTCGGAAGATGCCTTCATCTTTATGATCGATGACATTACCGTCTGCACCAAAGTGGCCAACGAAGACGTTGCCCGTCTGGAAACCCAATTGTCGGTTTACCCCAATCCTGCCCATGAAATGATTACGATTCAAGCTCAGGATGCGGTTATCAATCAAGTGGCTGTCTTTAATGTTGCCGGTATGATGGTTTACCAGTCCAATGGACTCAACACGTCTGAGTACCGCTACAGCGTAAAAGGCCTTAACGCCGGTATCTATTTTGCCCGCGTTGCCACCGAACAAGGTACTGCCGTGATGAAATTCGTTGTCCGTTAGTATTCCAACCCTGAAAGGGGATGTAGGCGGGGTGCGGTATTTTCTGCACCCCGCCTTTTTTTTGTTCGTTTGCCATTGCACTCAATTTTTGTTACATTTTCTTCGAGAAGGTATATCATCTCGGCAATGTCAAATCGAACTTTCAGTTCGTTTGCCATTGCACTCGATTTTTTATACCTTTGTATGGGTATGTGTTGTTGATAAAAATGTTAAATTAAAGAAAATCAAGGCTTTTCTTGTGGATAACTATTTTTTGACAAGAATTCGTCCAGGCAGGTGCGTTATGGCGGTCTGTTTGGTTTTGTGGGGATTCCTATGGCTTGGTAATGCGGTTTCTGCCCAAGACTCGCGCCTCTATATGAGCATGCCCGCCAAGGCGGGTGCTGCTAAGTCGGGAGGGGTTATCGGACCACTTAAGAACGGGGCATTGTATTGCGTATTCGAAACCGGGGTCAGGACCACTCTCTGGCTTGCCGATGCATCCGCATCATGTGAATGGAAGGTGGAGCCACAGGATAAAGTGACTATATCGAAAAATTTTGGAACATATAATGATACGATAGAAATAACATTTACCAACATTACTAAATATACTTCTCCTATTGATGTTTCTATACAGGTTAAAGAAGGCGGAGGTTCATCTTCGATAATAGGGATTGTTGTACCTCGTTTGGCGGCTAAGCCGAAACCGATAATGGTCGGTGATCTTTTGAGAGATACCTCGTATTGCGAGGGCTTGGTGTATCAGGTGGAGGTCGCAGAAGATGTGGATTATACGAGTGATGGTGTAAATAATTATATCATAGGTGGTTATGATGAATCCAACCTAAAGTACAAGTGGCAGCTTTATGCCAGAAGTTTGGGAAATACGCCTTGGGATGGAATTGTCAATTCGAATCCGCAAACGATGTACCATTGGGAAACCTCGGTACCTGCGGATGCTTCATACTGGCAGCTCCGCTCTGCGACCTGTGAGAACAACGATGTGGTTGAACCTCAAAAGTTGAGTATCGTTAATGTGATACCTAAGAGATTGACTGAAGAAAGTCTTTCGGTGAGGGCTATCTCCTTTACGGCAGACGGAGGCGGAATGGTGATGGGGCAACCGGTTCCGGGATGGGATGTCTCAGGCGAAAACAAGGATTATAAAAATGCTTGTGTTTGGTATTCTTCAAAATTCAATAAGGCAAACGGTGGTTCTGTCAGGATAGATAACAATCATTATGGATTTGGGTTTTCGGAAAATGGTTTTGTCTATTTGCAGGCGATGCCGTATAAACCCGAAGATATAAGTTTCCGCCATTATCAATACGAGTGGATTTACGATACGACCGATTTGTATTTGGATACCGTTAGAATGGCGCAAACACCGGTGATGCGTGATTCCGGTTTTGGGGTGGACAAAGGACGTGTTTGTTTTCGGGTAAGGGAAAAATTGAACGATGAAGGGAAGAATATCAAAGATATTGTAGTCAAGTATCGGATGCATTGCCGTGAATGTAACGAGCTTGCGCAAAAGAAAGGCGACGAGACCCTATACTATTCGGTTGAGTCGGCTCCCATTACCCTTGCCCGTATCGATTCGCTGGTGGATTCCAATATGGCTTATAGCACGGTAATAAAGGATAAGGGTGGTTCGCCTGTTCAGATTAACGACGAATTGCCATCCCTTTGCGGTTTGACGGAATATCAGTTATGTGCCACCACAACCAAGGATGGCGGACAGGATATCTATCTTTGGGACACGCCTGGGGTTTGGGAAGAAGGACAGCATACCGAGTCTTGCTGGGTGGGAAAATCTCCTGCATTCGAGGAAAAGGAAGGTCGGTTAGGAGATACGGTGATTTTTCATGTGATACCGGCAAACTATTGTTTTACCAACGGAAGCGATACCTCTCGAAACGGTAGGTATTTGTCTGCGTTCTTGAGAAGTGTTCCCAGATCGCCCAGAATCATAGACACCTTTGAACACACAAATTATTCTGGCTATTCGAGAGAGCAGTTGTTGGCGATGACGGGTATAGCTGGTGGCCCCGGAGGTCCCGGAGGAACTGGAGGACCCGGCGGGGGCAATGAACAGGATGTGCCTTGGCCTTCAAATGGTGTAGAGAACCCATTGTTGCTGTGCAACAGAACCTATTTCGGACCCAATGTGCAATCTTTGGGAGATAGGCAGGTTTTTCTGTTGCATACTCCGGGAAACAAGCTCCTGCCCGAAAAACATGAAGATGATGGAAGCGGGAAGAGTGGTTTCTTTATTGAGTTTCCCAAAGAAGATGGTGATGCGAAGATGGCGTTGACTTCCGCTTATTCGATAGAGCCCTACAATGGTAAGGGTCGGAATGAAACGAGTGATACCAATGTTTTGGTGTTTACCATTCCGGCTGACAAACGGGCTTCGTTGGTGGGGAAAACGCAGATCATAATGGCGGTCAAGGCTGCCAATGAGTGTGGCCGTGGAAATCCGATGTATTTCCCCGTCAATATCATTGATACCATTTCGGTAATTGGTCATGTGAAGGATGACGGAAGAGAGGATGACCGTACCTACGACACTATCAGTACCTTGTGCGAGGGAACAAGGATGACGATGTTTAACAATAGTCTTAACGAGGAAGCTTATATTTCGTCACCGTCCGATCCTCAACGAAATACAGACCGCATTGGCTATGAGTGGAGAAAACCTGCTTCTTGGTCGTTTGATGCAATAAGGGGGGGGACATCTACCTCCAGGCCGAGAACAACGGTTGCGATAGGTCCGGAAGACGGTGCAGTGCGTTTGGCTTTACGTAACCGTTGCGGTTTGAGTAAGTTCCGCAGCGGAGACTCTCTTAATGTAAATCCCTTTACGAGAGTCAATATCAAGGTAGTGAATGGTTTCACGGTTGAAAATGAAGTCTTGGATCCTCAAAGCACGGATCCCGTTGTTCAGCAGAAATTCAAAGATAATTCGTTCTTGCTTCTACCTTGCCGGGGTTCGGAAATCATGTACGCCGGAGACACTTCCGAACGTACCGATCGTTATCGTTGGGAGTTTCCTGACGATTGGCAGGTATTGGTCAAGGAAGGGGATGCCAGGTATGGTAATGCGACGGTTGATCCAAACCATCCCAATTGGGCATATACAGGTCATCAGCAACTTACCTCTTTAGGTGATATGCGTGTGCGGGTTCAAGTGGGGGGGGATACCGGCAAGATCTATGTAGTGGGACAGACAGAGGCTTGTAAGTTCGAGTTTGACAACTTTGATTTTGATGATAGTGTGGATCCCCCTTGGTACGGCCATCGTCGCGATAGTTTGCGGGCGGTTGTCCGTCCTTATACGGGCAAACCCATGAAAGACGGATTTTGGCCCGATTCGATTTGCGTGCGCAATTGCACCCAAGATGAATGCGCGCCCAATGTGGTGAGCCTTGCGGTAGTACCCGATATTACCCAAGATTCGTTGACCCGAGACCAGACATATTTTGAATGGAAATTTCCGGCGGACTATACGGATGCAGGGTATTCGAACATTGATGATAAAGATACAAGGGAAAAACGGAACATATTCACTTTTACCGTTCCCGACCGTGTGGGCGACTATGATACGATAACGGTTTATTCGCATCGGTTCGATTGCGAGGATTATAACGAAACGGATTCCATCGTGGTGGTGATCAAGCTTACCGACACGATACCTTTTGTACAGAACCGTTATTTGAACGATGCCCGCAGGCCGGAATCCAGAATCAATACGACTCCTTGTGAGGGGGATACGGTGGTTTACCGTGTTTTGCCCGACCCCAAGAAATATCTGGATTCGGTGTGGTTCACCTGGAACGGCGGCAATAAGTTTGAGGATACCGCCAAAGGCATCATCGACACTACGGGATGGCGAGTCCTTAACCCGGTAGGGCGTTATGCCGACACCCTCAAGATGATTGTGGGGCGCAGCACCCTGACTTTGGGAGCGCAGGCGGTTTCGCCTTGCGGCATGTCGTCGGTATTCGCCACGGTATTCAATCCTATCGGATTGGTGCGCGACACGGTGCATCTGGTGCAGGGCAGGGATTTGCTCTGTATGAATGAAAAGGTGGTGTTCGAATGGGATTCGGTAAAATACGCCACCCAATACGACTGGTTTTATCCTTGGGGCAAGCAACACGACACACTCAAGGTTAGTGAAAAGATGTTTTACCGTGAGTTCAGTCGCAGAACGGCTTTCGAAACGGGATACATCTATGTGCAACCGAGCAACCGTTGCGGTGTGGGACCCTATTCGGATAGCGTGAAGGTAGGCAATGTCATCAGACATCTGGGCGTTCCTACCGTAACCGTGGAGGGGGCGGATGCTCCCGTTTTGGTTGTGTTGCGGGATACGCTCTACGACACGATTTGTTTGCGTACCGAGTACGTTTATAAGGCAAGTTATGTGGATGAGGATTACGAAGAAGGTTTGGCTTGGCGATACAAATGGTTCGGCTTTACACTCAATGCCAAGGACACGCTCGGTGTGATGCCTGGCTATGAAACGGACAGTAGCGTTTATCGTTTTGTGAACCAGGCCGGTTTTGAAGACAAATACATCGGGGTGGCGGTACACCACGAGGAATGCGCTTCTTGGGGCGATACGCTCATGCTCAGGATTCGTCCTGCCGATACGGTGGCGATAGACGATGCCACGTTGGCAGACAGGCTTTCCGACTGGGAGCGTGAGGATAAAACCATCATGACCCGTCCTTGCGGCAATGAAACAGCCGAATGGCATTTCAACAGTGATTTCGGAGCGGAAAAGGTGCAATACCGTTTCGTATGGTGGGATTCCTTGTCGCAGCCCCGGTTGCGCCAACATGATCCCGATAGTTCCATGGTGGTGGGTGCGGCGAAAAAAACAGACAATTTTACATGGCTCAACCCCAAGACGGAAAGCAGTCTGGATGATGCCTGGTACAGTGGCGATGAGGATTTCTTGAAAGTCAGCATTCCCAATAACCAGTTGCTTTATCTTTCGGTGGATTTGAAGAACCGTTGCGGTATTTCCAGACTGCCTTCGCTGGCAATCCGGACAGTAGTGAGCATTGCTGACTCCACGTATAAGCTGCAACAGCTTTCGGGTCTGGTCTGCGATGGCGATTCGTTGGTGTTCCGTGTGGATTCTTCGGCCAATATCGGCGGTTTCATCTGGCATTATCCTTGGGGAAAGAAGCTTGATACCGTGAAAGTGGGAACGCAGGTGGTCCGCACTTTCAATGTCAGGAATTACGATACAGGTTATGTGTATGTAACGCCCTACAACGGTTGCGGTACGGCTCAAAACAGTAATGAGATAAAGATAGGAGAGGTGTTGCGGATTCCTTCGCGCGCCGTTCCGGTGGATTTCGATTTGGCTTACGATGCCGGAAAAAATCCCGTTGCCCAAGACACGCTCTGTATGCGTACCCGTCAGGTATTGCACGTGCGTTCGGATAGTTGGACGGAGGATGAAGAATATGAAAAGGAATGGCATTTGAAACAGGGTAATCTGCTCGGTTTTGAAAGAGGTGCCGATTCCTGTGTGTTGACGGGAAGTAATGTAAAGGACGAGCCTTTCGTGTTGGAATTTTTCTCGCGCGTTAAAGGTTGCAAGCGTTATTCGGACACTTTGCAGATCCGTGTCCTTTCGATGGATACCCTCACTTTCGCCATGGTGGAAGATGAAGATGCCGGTTTGGGCAGGCTGGAGGTTCTGCTGCCCCAGATCGTGCAGAATTATGCCGATAAAACGCCTATCGACAGGATTCCTTGCGGCGGAACCATTCAAAGATACACGATAGCTGACAATATCCATTGGAGTGTGGTTTCGGACGTTGCGCCGTACTTTTCGTGGAATGCCAAGGGCGAGGCTCCGCAAGTGGAACCGAAGGTGGACAGTGCGATGGGCGGTACCGATTGGAAATTTTTGGGGCAGCCGATAGATGGCTATGGTTACCGCGATTTGCCCTTAATCGTAGGTGCCAAGGATGAACTGCAGCTCCACGTCAATCTGGAGAATATCTGTGGAACATCGCAGTCTCCCGCGTTGAGCCTGATTCCCAAACCGGCCGTAACCCAAGCTCCTTCCATTGCGCCGACACCGATTTGTCTGGGTGTCCCGTTGGGCTTTGATTGCAATGAAGTGGATAACGCGCAGGAGTATCATTGGACTTTCCCCTGGGCGCCGCAACAGAAAACAACGGAGATTCCGCATGTGGATATTCCTATGGTAACCGATAACAATGGAGAGGTTAAGGTTTATGGTTCAAACGAATGCGGAACAGGACCGGAAGCCACATTCAACGCTATGGTGATTCATACGCCCCAAGCACCGCTTCCCGATTGGAATCCGCAAGGCACTTACACGAAAGATGTCGATACGGTAACCGATAAGGTCTGTCTGTATGGCGGCGGCATCCGGCTTAACGTGAAACAGGATGAGAACGATGCTCCGGACGTGCAGTTCGAGTATGTCCGTTTGCGTGGCGGAACGATGGATGTGACCAAAGACGGCATCATCACGCCCAACAGCACGGCAACCACAGACAGTTCGGTGCTTTTGGCGGTCTATGGCTATTACTCGGCTTGCGGCGGCAGGGGATTGCCGCTCTATATCCGTCTTGGTTACGAAGACACGGTTTCTTCTGCAGACTTGGGCAAGGTGGTCGTACCGGCCGATTGGGAGCAGAATCCCGCCCCCTGTCCGGAAGAAGAAATCGAGTTGCAGGTAGAGAAAGATATCGCTCCCGCTTATAAATGGGTATTGCCCGCCACATGGAGATTCAAAGAAGGCACCGATACCACCACCGCCAAGGTTACCGTTATTGCCGGAACCCGTAGCGGACGTATCGGCGTGAGCCCGATTACGAGTTTCAGTGAGTTGGGTTGCGGCTCCCTGATTGCCAAGCCGATTTATTCGGTTACGTTTGAACCGAGGCAGGTACCCGTCACGCCCGGATTCGCAGGCTTTGCGGAACGTCCCTGTGTGGGTTCACAGGTAACTTACCGGATAGAACAGAGCACGGCGGCGAACAATATCAAGGCCTACCGTTGGGAATTCCCTAAGGACTGGCGCATAGCCGTTACCGATGCCGCGGTGGCGGGGCCGTCGGGCGATACCAATGTATTGCCGGTTACTCCGAATGGATTCTGTCCTGTTGTGGTGGGTAAAGACAGCGGCAATATTCAAGTATATGCCATGGATAGCTGCGGTGAACGGTTGGTGGGCGGCAATCCTACCAGCAAGGCCGTCTATCCCGTGGATACCGCCCGTCTGCAGGTGTTGGGCGACCAGAACGTCTGCCTGGACAGCACCGTTTATCTTAGCGTGAGCGCGTTGAATCCTTATACGGATGGCAGAACCTACGGATTGCAGGTGCAGTACGTTGCTGCGGGCGATGCGCCGCTTGTCATCGAGATAGAAGATAGGGACAGCACGCTGTTGAAGATAAAGTGCGTTAACCGCGATACGGCCAGACTCATCTTTACCCCCTATAACCTCTTTGCCTGTCCCGACAATGTGGAACCTTTGGTTCACTACCTCATTACCGATACCGTTCCCGAAATTCCGGGCGTTATCGAGGGGCGTGAATATGTGTGCGAGGACAACGCCTATGCCTTTACTTTCCATGTGGATCCCCAGAAGAAGGCTATTTTTGAGGATATAAGCCACAGTTGGGCGGTTCCGCAAGGCTGGCGTATCGACAGCATCGTAAACGATACGGTTCTGTACGCCTATTTCGATACGGTGGCTGCCTCTGCGGGTGTTCCCCGTCAGAATGATACCATTCTCTGCTATCCCCGTTCAGGTTGCGGAACGGCTTACCCCACGGCTTTTGTGGTGAGCATTCAGCCGCAGGATAAGTTTGCCGACAGCATCGAGGTGGAAAGGCTTGATCCTTGTTTGGGCACGGAACTCAAGGCGTGGTTGAAGAACGGCGATTCCTATGATCTCGACACTATCCGTTTCTTCTGGAATACGCCCGAAGGATGGACCCGTTTGGATGAGGATGTGTTGCCCAAAACCTCTTATCTGGTGCAGTACGATACCGCCTCGTATATCGGGGTGCGTTATGAGCGCGATGGCGGTTGCGGCAGGAGCCAGACGATAAGCCTCCGCGTTACCGTCAAAGACAGTGCCGCCAAGGCCCGTTTCGATGGACTGGAATATCCTTGCCATACCCGTCCTGTCTATGAAATGGCGGTGGCTCCCGATCCGGAACATATCGACAGCGTTAAATGGTTCTACGGCGATTTGAACGCTACTGTACGTACCCGCCGTGGTTCTTATATGGTGGGCGACTCGCTCGTTATCGACAATGCGGCCAAAGAAACCGAATATCTGAATGTTACGGTGCGTTCCATCAATGAATGCGGCAGTCGGGACACGGTGTTTACGATACGTCCGATTACTGGGATTTCCGACTTCAACAGTCCGATCCGTGTTCCCCGGTATTGCCTTTCCGATACGGGATATGCTTATATCGAACTGACGGATGCGCAGCGTAGTCAAGGATTATTCTTTGAATGGAATTTCGAGCCGGATTCGCTCTATCAACCGATAGACGCTTTCGTAACAGAAGATAATTCCACGGCCGTGCTGCAATATCTTGCAGGTGCCGTTGCCGACAGTGTGCGGATTGTGCTTAGGGCAGGCAACGACTGCAGCCGTTTGGCAGACAGTATGCTCAGTCCGAGGATTGCGAAGATCGCGCCTTTCGGATATCGGATTTTTGCCGCCTACGATACCGCGTACGGAACGGTTTACGGCACGGAGCGTCTGCCGGTATTCGTGGCGAAGACCTCGGTGGAAGACACAGGGGCTTACACCTACCGTTGGCAACCCGAAGCCGGTCTGTATCCTTTGACGGATACCCTTTATACCAACCGCCGATATACCAAGATGTTGGTTCGGGATATCGAGACCTATTACGTGGATTCGCGGCAGAAAGCGGCGGATAGTCAGGCGGCATGGCCGTTCTATCGCCGTGATGGGCTTTGCTATGCCTACGATACCCTGCATATCCGGGTGGACAGCCTTTTGAGCGTGGTGTTCGAGGGCGAGCAGGCGGCCTGCATGGAAACGGAAAAAGAGTTGCGCCCGATAATCTTTGGCGCTAACGTGGACCGGATGCGTATCGATACGGCGGACGAAAGGTATGCATACGACTACAGGATCGATTGGTACCGCTGGGAAGATTCCCTCTGGGTTGAGATGGAAGAGTTCCGCGATAACGCGGTGGCTACCGTGATGCGGGAAAAAGAAGGGGAATACCTCTATCGCGTGGTGGTCAGCGACAGCACGATGCTGCACGATTCCCTGACCGAGGTAACGGTTCCCCATGCCGATACGGCGGATATCCTGTTGAATGTCTATGGAAAACCCACGATACGCTTTACCAATGTATCCTCCGATCCCGTAGAAATTCCGGTGGGCAGCCGTTTGAACGTGCAGACGGATGTTTACGATGGAACGGGCGAATATGTTTACTGCTGGACTTCCTCTCCCGATACCGCGCTTATCCTGCCGGGCTATGATTCGGAACCCGATGTCAGGACACGTTCCATTTACCAGGCGTCTGAGTTGAGGATGGTGGTATGGGATACCTTGAGCGGTTGTGTCGCCTCCAACACGATTCATATCCGCTTGGGCAAGGGCAGTGATATACCCAACGCCTTTACGCCCAACGGCGACGGCAAGAACGATGTGTTCCTCAAGGGAGTTTCTGAATTGACCATCTTTACCCGTTGGGGTGAAGAGATATATCATACCACGCAGGGCGAAGGTTGGGACGGTACGTATAAGAACAAGAAAGTCCGTCCGGGCGAATACCTGTATGTGGCTGTTGTTCGTGAAAACGGCAAAGACCTTGTATTCAAGGGCGTGGTAACGGTATTAACGGTAGATTGACGTTTGAAATGAAGATGTGTAAGATGAGGTTAGCTTTGGTTTCGTTCGGATTGACGCTTCTTGTCGGTTTCGGCGGCGTTTTTGCACAGCAGCCTGTGATGGACGGCTCGAAAGAAGACGTGCGGCGGCAGATCCGGCAGGACAATGCCATGAAAGCCGCTAAGGACGAGGTGAAGCAAGACGGTTTCAAGGGTTCTGTCCGCAAGCAGGTGGAGTTGGGCAAGGCGGCGTACAGTCTGGAACAGTATGCGGTGGCATACGATCGTTTTCTTCGTGCTTTCACGCGTGAAAAAGATACCGCCCGCCTGCTCAAGATCGAGTATCTGATGGGGCAGAGCCAGCAACGGATGAACCATCCCAAGGCGGCGGCCTTGCACTATTCGCATGTTTGGCGCAGCGGTGTGCGCGATACGAAATTCTTGCAGGAATATGCGGAGGTGTTGTTTGCCGTGAGCGCTTACGACAGGGCGCAGCATATCCTCGACGACCTCAAGGCCAAAGGCGTTTCCACTCCTGCCACGCAGGTGCGCGAACAAAGCCTGCAGAATATGGAATATGCCTTGCAGATGCAGGAGGCTTTCGGACTTCTGCCCAAAGACCTGCACTACGATTCGGCATTGAACACCGCTTTCAGCGAATATGCTCCCTCTTTGGTGGCGGGGCAGTTGGTGTTCACTTCCTCCCGTCCGCAGAAAGGGCAGACGGTAAGTGACCCGCGCACGGCCCAAGGCTATTCGCGGCTTTTCTCCGCCACTTTCGATCCGGTGTCGCAGACCTGGGTCGATCCCCAACCGTTCCGTGGCGAAATCGCGGAGCTGAAAGGCAATATCGGAACGTTCAGCTACGATTCGGTGCACAACATAGGCTTCTTTACCTGGAATCAGGTAAACAGCAGCGGCATCTATACCGTGCAGCGCGAAGCCGACGGTTCATGGGGCAATCTGCAGGAATTCGCCTTCAACTACATGGAAGGCAACGATAATTTCATCGGCAAGGTAGGGCATCCCTCCATCAGCAAAGACGGCAAACGCCTCTTGTTCGTCTATCGCGACGATGTCTTGCATTCGGGAACCGATATCTGGTATGTGGAACGTTCCGCGCCCAAGATAGAACCCGTCACCAAGGGCAAGCGCAGGAAAGTCACGCCACCTGCGGCACAGGGCAAGACGAGTTCCCGCAAGAAGAAAGAACCGGTGATTACCGGGCCTCAGGCGGTTATCGTCAACCCGGACTGGGGGGTTCCGGTGCGTTACGATTCGTTGGTGAACACGCCCGGCCGCGAAGTGTTTCCGCAGTGGATCAACGACAGCATGTTTGTTTTCGCCTCCGACGGCCATGTGGGTTACGGCGGTACGGACCTGTATGCGGCGGTGCTCGATGAAAGCCACACCAAGGTACGCAACGTGCATACGCTGCCCATGCCGGTAAACTCTTCTTTCGACGATAACTCCTTGCTTCCCGATGTGGCGCACGGCATGTTGATACTGTCTTCGAACCGCCATACCGATTGGGGGCGCACCGACAATCTTTTCCTGATGCGCACCTGGGGTGTCAAATACAAGGTGGAAGGCACGGTTTCTTATTGGGAAATCCGCTACGATACCATAACGGTCAAGAAAACGAGAACGCTTGAAGCCGAGCCCGCGCCGATGGATTCGGCCTCGGCTTTCGTGCGCGACAGCCTCGGCAATCCGGTTCTGGACAGCCTCGGCCATGCCCTGCTTGCCGACACGACCCCCGTGGTGGCCGCCGCTCCCCGGACGATAGAGGAAGAAGAGCAGACTTTCAAGGCCGACACGACCCATAAGGTTCTCACGAACTATTACATCATGGTTCGGAGCAAGGAGAACAATTTCTACAGTTCGGCGCAGCCCGACAGCACCGGCAAGTACTCCATTTCTTTCCTTGCTCCGGGAACTTACGAACTTACGGTCTATTCCGACGGTTTTAAAGACACCACGCGCACCGTTGTGCTGGAAAAAGACGGGCAGGTGCTGCCTATTCTGGTAACCCGCCGCGTGGATTTTGAAACGCGCAAGCTTATCCAGCCCAAGAAACCTACGCCCAAGCCGAAGGCTAAACCAGAAGACAAGCCGAAACCTAAGCCGGCTCCCAAACCTACGCCCAAACCGGAAGTAAAACCCAAGCCCAAGGTAAAGGATACGGTTTCCAAGCCCAAAGACTTGATTGCCAAAATCGATAAGGAAAAGAAGATAGAACAGAAGCCCGATGCGCGCACGGTAGATAACTACAAGAAGCGTATCAACGACCCCTTGCGCCGCGCCAAACTGACGGTGGTTCCGCCCGATGCCAAGTGTGAGGTGTGCAGCGACAAACCCGAATGGAGGCGCAATGTGGGCGAGGATTTCTACATCAAGTCGGGCGAAGACAAGGCTTTGATTACCCTTACCGACCAGCAGGGCCACGTTTCGTATATCGATTTGGCTCCCAATACGGCGTATTCGTTGCAGCTGCAGATGACCTCCAACGCCAATCTGCCGTCCTTGCCCAAGGGCATCACCCAAGACGATATCCGCAAGAAAGTGGTTACGCGCGACTATATTCTATTTGAATGTACGCCCAAGCTCGCGGAAGTGAACGATGAGGTGTATATCAACAACGTCTATTACGATTTCGACAAGGAAGAAGTGATCAAGGACGGTACGCGCGAATTGGACCGTATGATTATCATCGCCTTGAAGAATCCTCAGATGATTTTTGAGGTGGAAGCCAACACCGATGAACGGGGTTCGGAAGAATACAACCAGAAACTTTCCGACCGCCGTTTGGAAACGGTTCGCTCGTATGTGGCCAAGAAGGGCATGGACATGAGCCGTTTCAAAGGCAAGTCGTATGGCGAGACCAATCCACTTATCCGCAATGCCGTTACCGATAAGGAACACTATCTGAACCGCCGTACCACTTTCCGTTTGCGGAATCCCAAGGCGGTGAACGCCAAGAAAGACGACCTCAGTTATCCGGCGCCCGAAGTAGGTTTTCCGCAGGAGGAAAAGGTGAGCTTCATGGTGCAGGTAGGCGCTTTCCGCGTGCCTTTGGACGACCCCAAAGACTACTACCGCGATATTGTGGAAAAGAATCCCGATTTCGAGATAACGTATTATATGGATGGTGATGGCTTGTACAAATACAACGTGGGCAGCCATTACAACACCTTGGAAAAGGCGCAGGCCGTTGTGAAACGTCTTTTGGATCAGAACCGCGAATGTTATATCGCGGCTTTCTACAAAGGCCGTCGTATCACGGTGAACGAGGCCAAGGCTATCCTGCAACATAACAAGAAACGTTGATGCGTTTAAGACCGAGACATAGAACCTATTGGGCTTTGCTTGCCGTGTTTTTGGGCACGTTCTCTTTGCGTGCGCAGAACAGTACGCCTACATTCAGCCAGCAGATGTTCCACAAGGTGAATTTCAATCCGGCGGCGGTAAGGCCTGACCCTGTGGTGGACGTGTTCCTTTTGGGCCGCATGCAGTGGGTGGGTTTCGACGGCGCGCCCAAGAGCATCATGCTCAATGCTTCCGGCTATCTGCCCGAAATCAAGTCGGGCATCTCGGGTTCGGTGATAGGTGAGACTTTCGGGCACACCTTCTGGATGAACGCCAAGTTCGGCTATTCCTACCATATCCATCTGGGGCGTATGAACTATCTCTCCTTTGGCTTGAGCGCAGGCGTGCTCTATAAGAATTTCGCCGGCCATAAAATCAAGGTGGAAGATAGCGATGACCCGTATATAGACTACGAGGATGTGAACGATGTGAAGCCCGATGTGGATTTCGGCTTGATGTTCACCTTCAACAAATTCAGTTTCGGCTTGAGCGCCACCCACCTGACCGCCTGGGCGTACAACCGCAAGAAAGACTATTTCGCCCCGCAGGAAGGCTACCACGCCTTTATGCAGGTAAAGGGAGATATCAGCCCGAAGTTCGCCATAGACCCCTATATCGCCGCCCATTATGTAAACGGCTTCCTGCAGGCGGAGGCGATTCTCAATTTCCGTATCCTGGATATTTTCTGGATAGGGGGCGGATACCGTTACAGCGACGCGGTGGTGTTGATGGCTGGCGCCAAGATAGGAAAAGTGTTTTCGATAGGATATTCGTATGATTTGGGAATGGGAGGATTGAAGAAGTACCATTCCGGTTCACACGAGATATTCCTTTCGTTGAAGTTTGAAACCACACGCAAGGTAGGTGAAGTGACCGATACGCCGCTGATGTTTGAATAAACGGGCGGAACTTGCGGATAAAAAAGAGAAAAAGATGACCAAACAGGCAGAAAACGAAGCATTGCAATCGTACAATGTGTTGGGTGCGGGAACCAATGTGCAGGGAACGCTCAACAGCAACGGCAATTTGCGTATAGACGGTTCGTTCGAAGGAACGCTTTCCATCGAGGGTAAGCTGGTGGTAGGACATACGGGTAGTCTCAAGGGCAGCGTGAGTTGCGCCTCTGCCGAAATCGAAGGCAAGGTAAAGACCGACAAGATGAATGTGTCCGGCTTGCTGTCGCTCAAGAGCACTTCGGTGGTGGAAGGCGAGATTACGATTCAGAAACTTTATATAGAACAAGGCGCCGTATTCAACGGACAGTGCAATATGCCGCAGGAAAGAGCCTAAAGAAACAAAACAAAAGATATGAAAACTACCGTTTTTACCGACACCCACATTCAATTGGGTGCCAAAATGGAACCCTTTGCCGGTTACAACATGCCCGTGCAGTATCAGGGTATTA
>CAYVJX010000004.1:0-27904 GCA_964451895.1 uncultured Bacteroidaceae bacterium
CATCCAATTTTGATTGTTTGCAAGATAAAAGTATGATAAGATAGACTTTTATAAATATAAATAAACAAAAGCAACCACTTATTTTCTTGTATTCCTAAAACTGCATCCTGAAACTTGCAATTCTTACCCAAAACTGCAATCTAAAAATATTACATTTATATTGGTTTTATTCGGATAAACTGTGCGGCAGCAAAGAGCCCCGCACTAACCAACCGCCGGAGGCACCGATTGCAACAAAGAAAAGTGTCTCCCCCTACGCGCACGTCAGTGCGCAAAAACCTATTTCTCCAGCAACCCCACCAGATACCGTCCGTAGCCGCTCTTCATCAGCGGTTCGGCTACTTTTCGCAGTTGGGCGGCGTCGATGAAGCCCATGCGGTAGGCCACTTCCTCGATACAGCCGATTTTGAGGCCTTGGCGTTGCTCGATGGTGCCCACGAACTGCCCCGCCTGCATCAGCGACTCAAAGGTGCCGGTATCCAGCCAGGCCGTTCCCCGGCCCAAAAGCCCCACCTTGAGTTTGCCCCTTTCCAGATAGTACTTGTTCACATCGGTGATTTCGTATTCGCCCCGGGCACTTGGCTGGAGGTTCTTGGCCACTTCCACCACCGAATTGTCGTAGTAGTAGAGCCCCGGCACGGCATAGTTCGACTTGGGCTTGGCCGGTTTTTCCTCAATCGAGATGGCGCGCATATCCTGGTCGAATTCCACCACGCCGTAGCGTTCCGGATCCGCCACATGATAGGCGAAAACCACGCCGCCGTCCGGGTCGGTGTTGGATTGCAGCAACGCCTGCATGCTCGTTCCGTAAAAGATATTGTCGCCCAGCACCAAGGCCACCTTGTCCTTGCCGATAAATTCCTCGCCCAGCACGAAAGCCTGCGCCAGACCATTGGGTACCTCCTGCACCTTGTACGAAAAACGGCATCCTATCTGGCTTCCGTCGCCCAAAAGACGTTCGAAATTGGGCAGATCCTGCGGCGTGGAGATGATGAGTATCTCGCGGATTCCCGACAGCATCAGCGTGGAAAGCGGATAATAAATCATCGGCTTGTCATAGACGGGCATCATCTGTTTGCTCATGGCCAACGTGAGCGGGTGCAGGCGCGTTCCGGCGCCACCGGCCAAAATAATTCCTTTCATGGTGCGAAGTTACGATATTCTGTTGAGGTTTTGCCCCTTGGAGGACGTAAACCGTAGATTCAATATTTTTTCGGCACAGTTGATGCCGTCGATGGCCGAGGACGTGATGCCTCCCGCGTAACCCGCCCCCTCGCCGCAGGGATACAGCCCCGGCATCTGCGGATGCTCGAAAGTTTCGGGATCCCGCAGGATACGTACCGGCGAAGAAGTGCGTGATTCCAAGCCCAGCAACAAAGCCTCGTCGGTGAGGAAACCTCTCTTCTTTTGCGAAATCCGTCCCAATACGTCGCGCAAGGCTTCGGCAATGAAGCTCGGCAGGTATTCGTGCATATCGGCGGTAAAGACCCCGGGTGAATACGAAGAACGGGGCAGGGTGTCCGAGCGCCTTTTCCGGAGGAAATCGGGGAGCCGCTGGGCAGGAGCGGCCAGTCCTTTGCCCGGCGTAAAGAAACGCCCTTCGGTCTGTTGTTGGAAATCCAATAACGCCAACGGATGTTCGGGCATCTTGATGCCGCTTTGCCGCAGGAGCTCTCGGTTCACGCTCGCCACCCAACCGGCGTTGGCCCAAGGAGAGCGCCGCCCCGAATCGGACATTCCGTTTACGACCAAGGTTTGGGGGGTTGTGCTGGCCGGAACGACCACGCCCCCGGGACACATACAGAACGAAAACACGCCGATGTTTCCGCTCTGCTCGGCAAAGGCGTATTCCGCCGGCGGCAAGGTATGGCGTTTCTCCGCTCCCTTGTATTGCATGGCGTTGATAACGGCTTGCGGATGCTCCACACGCACGCCCATGGCAAAGGGCTTTTCCTCTAAGGCCAGGCCTTTTTCATGCAGATGGCGGTAGAGGTCGCAGGCCGCGTTCCCGCAGGCCAGCACCAAGGCATCGGCTTGGTATTCCCTGCCGTTCTGGTCGCTCACGGCGGCGAAACGCCCTTTTTTATCGGCGTGGATGCCGGTGATGCAGGTGTTGAAATGTATCTCCGCGCCTGCATGCAAGAGGATTTCGCGCATTCTTTCCACCATGGCGGGCATCTTGTCACTGCCCAGGTGGGGATGCGCTTGGTAAAGGATTTCTTCTTGGGCACCGAAGTGCACGAAAGTCTGCAACACCCGGTGTATGTCGCCCCGTTTGTTGGAGCGCGTGTAGAGTTTGCCGTCCGAAAAGCAGCCCGCGCCACCCTCGCCGAAACTGTAGTTCGATTCAAGGTTCAGCAGGCTTTCCCTGCCGAGTGCCGCCACATCGCGTTTGCGTTCCCGTACCGGTTTGCCCCGTTCAAAGATAACGGGCTTGATGCCGGCGCTGACCAGCGTGAGGGCGGCGAACAGCCCTGCAGGCCCCATGCCGATAATCAATACTTTGGGAGCCTCCTTTTTTACCGCTTGGGTCGGAATCCCCGTCAGAGGGGCGGGTTCGTAGCGTTCCGGCAGCACATAAACCTGCACCGTGGCGCGATACAAGGGCACACGCCCCCGGGCATCCAAAGAAAGCCGTTGGATATGGATATGGGATATTTTCTTGGGTGGAATCCTCAGTGCTGCGGCCGCCTGGGCGTAGAGAAGTTCTTGCTTGCCCCATTCTTCGGGCGTAAAGTCCAACGAAAGCGCTTGGGGCATGGCTTATTCAAAAGTGAGGTTGAGCTGCAGCATACGGCTGGTAAGGCTGTTGATGCGGTCGGTATAGATATTGTTGTCGGGAACCAGAAGGTTCAGCAATCCGAAATAAAGCTTGAGTTCCAGCGCGAGCTTGTTGTTGTAGGGCAAGAAGAAATCCCAGCCCACGCCCACGGTAACGCCTACATCGTGCCGGTCAAGTTTTATCTTGTATTCCTCGGGTTCTTCCTCCGATGTCTTTTTCTTGATTTTGCGCGAAGCCATGTCGAGCGTGTATTGGAATCCCGCCGTTATGTAGGGACGGTTGTTGACCATACGCGCCGCCTTCCATTTCACTTCCAAGGGCAGGAAAACCATGATGCTTTCTATCTGTTTGGTGTCGTTGCGGATGCCTTGTCCGGGCAGATGGGTCTTGTAGGTGAGGGAACGCTGCCCCATGCTGAAGGTGGGAATGAAGCGTAGGTTGAAGTATTTGCCCATGCGCAGGTCGGTTACCACGCCCACCGAGAAACCGGGCTGGAAACTGTGGCGTATGCCTAAGAGCGTGTCGCCGTCGAAGCCCAAGTTCCTGTCGGTCTTTACGGAAAAATTCATCATGTTGATGCCTAACGAAAAGCCGAAATGGAAAATCCGGTTGTCGTATAAAGGCGTATTGGGAATCTTCGGCCCGCGGAAACTGATGGCGTAAAGAGGACGGCTCACGACCGAGGCAAGGCAAAGGATAAGGATTATTTTCAGGATTCGGCTTCTCACGGGTCTGTTTTTGGCGTGGACTAATCGCGGATGATGCTGAACATGCCGCTTTTTTCCAGCTTGATGATGCGAGACGGTCTCAGCTTGCGGTTGGAGGAGTCTTCCACGATGGCGATATGGTCAACGGAGGAAATCAGTTGGGGGGATATGTCCGCCAGACAAAGCGGGGAAGGCTCTCCGGAAAGGTTGGCCGAGGTGGAAACGATCGGCTTGCCGAAACGGGTAATCAAATCGGCACAGAAGATATTGTTTACCAAACGGATGGCGATGCTTCCGTCATCAGCGGTAACGTTGTCGGGCAGGTTGGTGCCCTGGGGATAGATAATCGTGAGCGGCGTTTCGTCCATGGCATCCATCAGGTCGCAGACCATGGGCGGCAGTTCTTCCACGTATTGCCGCAACATATCCATCGAAGACACCAGAATGATGAAACTTTTGTCTTCGCTCCGGCCTTTGAGGCGGTAAATCTTGGAAACGGCCTCCCGGTTGGTGGCGTCGCATCCCAAGCCCCAGATGGTATCGGTGGGGTAGAGCAGGGTCTCGCCCCGTTGAAGCACCTTGACGCAGTTGAGCGTTTGCAGCTCTTGCAGTAATTTATCCGATTTCATGGCGGATGTATTTTAAGCGGTGAAACCGCGTAAGGGCAAATTTACAAAAAAAAGGCGGTCAAGCATTGAGCCGACCGCCTTTTTGTCTGCATGCGCGATGAAACTACGCCAAAGCGATCGCTTCATTGGGGCAAACACCGGCGCAGGTACCGCATTCGGTGCACTTGTCCGGATCTATGGAGTAGATGTCCCCGGCGCTAATAGCTTCCATGGGGCATTCGTCGATGCAAGACCCACAGGCTACGCAGCTGTCAGAAATTTTGTAAGCCATTTTTTTGAGTTTTTAAGGTTTTGTGGGAACAAAAGTATAAAAACTAAATGAGCCTGCCAACAATTTTAAAAACGGCTTTATGCACATTTTTCCGTTGAAAAGAAGATAAGACTTGCTGTGAAAAGGCTTCCTTTATAGGCTATTTTTGCCGCTTAACGATGAAAATTGCCCTTTTTGCCGCCGATTACGAGTTGCGCCGCTATGCGCAAAGCCTTTCCCATCTCAAGGGATCGGAATGGGTGGGCTATTGCCTTACCTCCGGTTCGGGTGCGTTGCAGGGCAATGGCGAGGCCGGGCGGACAGATGGCCTGCCCCGAGTCTATAGTTCTCCGCAACAGTTGGCCTCTGATGCCGATTTGGTGGTGGTGGGCGGTCATCCCGAACAGCGTTTCGACTATATCTCCTCGCTGTTGCGGCAGGGCAAGTCGGTTTGGAGCGACTGGCCGTTGAGCACGGCGGGGGCTAAGGTGCGCAAACTGGCGGCTTTGGCCGAAGAGGCGCGGGTATGCACTCAGGTGGCCCATGCCGGGCGCAAGCATCCGGTATGGCTGGCGGCTTTGCCGTATTTGAAGCAGGTGCGTATGGTGAGAACCGAACTTTCGGTGCCTGGTTCATCGGATTTGGAATATTCTTTGGATTACGATTTGTTTCCTTATATAGACCGGGTTCTTTCGTTGGAGAAGACCGAAGTGAAGACGGTAAGGGCGCGCAAGGTGGGAACGGAGGGCGGCGGAGGCTTTTCGGCGCAGATGGAAATCGAGTTCTTTTCGGGGCTGTTGGCGGAATTTTGGCTGAATAACGTGATGCCTGTGGAAAAAGGCCTGATGCGTTGCATACATACGGAATCGATTGTGGATTTGGATTTTGTGGGCTTCGGAATCGAATGGCAGGATGCCCGTCGTTTTTCGAACCGCAGGAAAATAGCGGTGGAACGTCAGGAGGGTCTGGACGAAAATTTCCTGACACACGACTTGCAGTTCTTTACGCAGGCTTTCCGTTGCGGCAGGCAGGGCAGTCTCAATTTTTCGGAAAGCGGGCAGGTGCAGGAGGTTTTGTTTCAGATAAAGCACATTTTGTTGTGATATGAGCGAGTGTGTTTGGATATGGGGAAAGGCGCATGGCGCGCTCGATTTCTTTTACCGCATGCAGGCCCGTCGCGGAGGCGAGGTCTTTTATGCCGAGACTTGGAAAGAATGCCTGCTGGCCATGGATAAGAACGGCCTTTACGGCCCGATGTACGGTTTGCCGGACGAGGCGCAGTGCGCGCAACTGCCCCGTTTGTTCCGCGTGCTTTCCAAACGTTCCCGTTACCAGGTGGGCCTCGCTTGCCCGGAGGCGCGTTATTGGCATCTGCCTGAATCTTGTTTCAGGCAGGTGGAGGGCGTGGATTTTGCCTGTTTCTCCTTTCGGCAGATGCCCTTGGCGCAGCGGATTTTAAAGCGGGTCTTCGATATTGTGGCTTCGGTATTGGGTTTTGTGCTGTGTTCTCCCTTGTTCCTGCTGTGTGCCGTTTTGGTCAAGGCAGGTTCGAAAGGCCCTGTCTTTTACAGCCAGGAGCGTATCGGTAAAAACGGAGAACCTTTCCGTATCTATAAGTTCCGCTCCATGCGGGTGGATGCCGAGGATTCCGTTCCCCGGCTCTCTCATGCGGGCGATGCGCGGATTACCCGTTGGGGAAACATCATGCGCAAGTTCCGTTTGGATGAACTGCCGCAGTTGTACAATGCCTTGAAAGGCGATATGTCGGTGGTGGGGTATCGCCCCGAACGGGATTACTTTATCGGAAAAATAGAAAAACAGGCACCGTATTATGCGCTTTTGTTCGCCATAAAGCCCGGTATCAGTTCGTTGGGCATCACCACTTTCGGATATGCCGAAGACGTGCGGCAGATGGTGGTGCGGCTTTCGTGCGATATCGACTACCTGCAACGGCTTTCTCTGCGCGAAGACGTGCGGATTATAGGGCGGACCGTGCGTGTGGTGCTGTATGGAATCGGAAAATAATGATGCAACAGGATACTTTTCGACATAAGGGAATGCGGCAGCGTCTGGTGGATGAGTTGCGCAGGAAAGGCGCCGGTGATCCGGCGGTGCTGGAGGCTATCGGGGCGGTTCCCCGCCATTGCTTTTTGGATTCGGTTTTCGATGCGCGCGCCTATCAGGATATAGCCATCCCTATCGGGGAGGGGCAGACGATCTCAAGGCCGCTTACCGTGGCGAGCCAGAGCGCGTTGCTGGAGGTGTTTCCCGGCGCGCGGATATTGGAGGTGGGCACGGGTTCGGGCTACCAGTCGATGATTCTGGACAAGTTGGGCGCGGAAGTCTATACGATTGAACGCCAACGCAACCTTTATGTCAAGACCAAGGCTCTTTTCGAGTCGTTCAAGAGCCGTATCCATTGTTTTTACGGCGACGGCTACAAAGGTTTGTCTCAGTTCGCGCCTTTTGACCGCATTCTGGTAACCTGTGGGGCGGCTGAGTTCCCCAAAGAACTGTTCGCGCAGTTGGCAGTAGGCGGCATCATGGTGATTCCTTTGGGTTCACCCAATCAGATTATGACCAAGGTGGTGCGCACTTCCGAAACCGAAATGGAAACGAGCGAACACGGCGATTTTACTTTCGTGCCGATGCTGAGCCAAAAATCGGAATGATCTTGAGCGGATTCCATTACCATTCCCGAACGGAAGTCTCCACGCAGGAGTTGGCCAAGGCCTTGCCGCCCTTGGAAGACGATGCCTGCATGGAGGTGCTCTATACGTTCTGCCAGCAACAGGGCAGGGGGCAGCGGGGAAACATCTGGTTCGGCGGCGAGAACGAGAATATCTGCGCCACATTTGTCTTGGCACCGCGGTTCTTGAAGGCGGAACACCTGTTTTTTCTCGATATGGCGTTGAGTCTCGGTGTATTGCGGTATGCCCGTTCCCGAAGCGGTGATTTTTTTCTCAAATGGCCCAACGACCTTTATTTCCGGAATAAGAAAGCCGCCGGTTTGCTGTTGGAATCAACCGTGCAGTCGGGGCATGTGGAACGGGTCTTTTTCGGGGTAGGATTGAATGTGAACTCCCGGGAATTTCCGCCGGGACTGCCGCGTGCGGTGTCTTTGTTCCAGATAGATGGACATCTGCGTGATTTGCAGGCGGAGGTTCGGGAATTGACGCAAAATATCCAAGCCTGTTATGCGGAGTTCCGGCAGACATACGGCCAAGGCATTCTGCAGGAATGGAAGGAAAGATATATGGCAGGTTTGCTGTTCAAAGACCGATGGCGGGATTTCATTTATCGGGGTTCACGGATAAACGCCTGTATCCGGAATGTGGATGATGACGGGCGTTTGGTGTTGGAACGGCGCGAGGGTTCTTTGCTCCGCGCGGACATCAAAGAATTGGAATATCACTTTGATGAATGAAGTAAGACTTGGGAAAATCGAATACCAAGTTGTTTTCTCGGTCAAAGATGCCGAAGACCGCGCTTCCGCTTCCGCTCAACGAGGCGTATAAAGCCCCTTGCTCATAGAGCTGTTCCTTGATTTGGTCTATCTGCGGATAAAGGGGGCGGAGCGTTTTTTCAAAATCGTTTCCGATGTTTTCTTTCCAAGTGGAAATAGGGGCGGAAAGGAGTTCCGCCAATGCCGTGCGGCCTTCCCGGGGCTGCGCGTTGCGGTATGCTTGCGCGGTGGAAACGGAAAAATCGGGAACCACCACCACTAAGGTAAAGGTTCGGTTCTGCCCGGTGGTGAGGGGCTGCAGGTCATCGCCTTTGCCGTAGCCGATACAGGCCTGCTTTTGGGTAAAGAAGGCACAGTCGGCGCCTAAGGAACTTGCCATTTCCTGCAATTCGGCGGGTTGGAATCCCAAACGGAATTCGCGGTTCACGCCCAAAAGCGTGAAGGTGGCATCGGAAGAACCGCCGCCTAATCCCGATCCCATCGGAATCTTTTTGAGCAGGTGGAGGCGGCAGGGCGGGCGCTGACCGGGGCGTCTCCCGTCGAGGAGGCGGAGGGCTTTCAACACCAGATTGTCTTGGGGCTCGCCGGCCACAGGTAAGCCTTCGCAGATAAAGGTATCTTCTGGCGCGGGTGTTATCTCCAATATGTCGCAAAGTTCCGGAACGGCAAAAAACGAGAGCTCCAGATCATGGTAAGCGTCGGGACGCTTACGCAATATCCGGAGCCCGATATTGATTTTGGCAGGAGGGAAGAACAGCATGGCTAACTGTTCATCGAAGCCAGAAATTCTTCGTTGTCGGTGGTCTGCGGCAGACGGGTGTTAAGGAATTCCATCGTTTCCACCGGGGTCATGTCGGCAAAGTGGTTGCGCAGAATCCATACCTTCTGGCGGATGTCCTTGTCTTGCAACAGGTCGTCGCGACGGGTGCTGGAGGCCACGATGTCGATGGCGGGGAAGATGCGGCGGTTGGAGATCTTGCGGTCGAGCTGGATTTCCATATTGCCCGTACCCTTGAATTCTTCAAAGATCACTTCGTCCATACGCGAGTTGGTTTCGGTAAGGGCTGTGGCGATGATGGTGAGCGAGCCGCCGTTTTCGATCTTGCGCGCCGCGCCGAAAAAGCGTTTGGGCTTCTGCAGGGCGTTGGCTTCCACACCGCCGGAGAGCACCTTGCCCGAAGCGGGGCTCACGGTATTGTAGGCACGCGCCAGACGGGTAATGGAGTCTAAGACGATAAGCACGTCGTGTTTGCATTCCACCAGACGTTTGGCCTTTTCGAGCACGATATTGGCGATTTTCACGTGGCGTTCCGCCGGCTCGTCGAAGGTGGAGGCGATCACCTCGGCTTTTACGCTGCGCTGCATATCGGTAACTTCTTCAGGACGTTCGTCGATGAGAAGCACGATGATATAGACTTCCGGATGGTTGTGGGCGATGGCGTTGGCCAGCTGTTTCAACAGAACGGTCTTACCGGTTTTCGGAGGAGCCACGATAAGCCCGCGCTGCCCCTTGCCGATAGGCGTGAACATATCCATGAGCCGCATCGACATGGAGTTTTCGGGCGCATCGGTAAGTTTGAACTTTTGGTTGGGGAAAAGGGGCGTGAGGTAGTCGAAAGCCACGCGGTCGCGGATTTCTTCGGGTGTGCAGCCGTTGACCGCAAGGATTTTGCCGAGCGGAAAATATTTCTCGCCTTCGCGGGGCGGACGTACCGTGCATTGCACCGTGTCGCCGGTCTTGAGCCCCAAGACACGGATCTGCTGGGGCGAGACATAAACGTCGTCGGGCGAGCTGAGGTAGTTGTAATCGGAGGAACGCAGGAAACCGAAACCGTCGGGCATCGTTTCCAGTACGCCTTCGTAGGTGACGAAATCCTCAAAGTTGTAGGCAGGCGTTTCCGCAGCGGCTCTGCCGTTGGTTTTGTTGGTCTGCAACGCCTTGTACATCTGTTCTTCGTCGATGCGGTTGAGGCGTTCGTTCTCGATTTCCTTGGGATTTACCGCCGTTGTCTGCTCTGGCGAGGGTACGGCTTCGGGCTGCATGGTCTGATAGCGGTTTTCCTGATATTCTTCGTAGGCCGGGTTTTCCGTGCGGTTCTTGAGTACGGGAGGCTGCACGGTGTTGCGGTCGTAGCGGTTGTAGCCGTTGTTGTAACGGTTGTTATAGCCGCCGTTATTATAGCGGCTGTTGTATCCGGAGGCGCCGTAACCGCCGTTGTTGCCTTCGTTGTTATTGTTGTAGCGGCTGTTGTAGGGAGCGCGGCTGCTGTACCTCTGAATCGGGGTGGGCGCGGGCGTGGGGGCGGAGACCGGTGCGGGAGCGGCGGCTTCCACGGTTGCGGTTTCTGCCGGCGCACTCGGGTTTGGGGAAACTTCATCCTCACGGATTTTCTTGGGACGGCCGCGTTTCTTGGGTACGGGCAATCCGTCGGGACCTAAGACGGGCGCGCTTGCCGCCGCGGGTTCTTCCGGATGCAGACGGGGACGGCCGCGTTTGCGTTTCACCGGTTCTTCAGCCTTGGTTTCCGCCGTATCTTCCGGGGCATTGGCCTGAGCCTCCTGATTCGCTTTGGCTTTGGCGGCCACTTGTTGCAGGGCCTGGGCATCGAGAATCCGGTAAATCAAATCTTGCCGACTGAGTTTTTCATAACGTTTAACGGCAAATTCTTCAGCCATCTTACGCAAACTTGCGTCATCCATGGCATTGAGTTCGAGAATGTTCAGCATAGAAAAATTTAAAGGGAATTTTTGATAGGAAACCTTTTTTGTCTTTCAATCAGCCACCGGGCAGAAAAGCAATCCGGCTTCCAAGGTGCGATTCTTAGGAAAAGCGTTGCAAATATAAGTTGTTTTGAAAAAAAAACAAATGCCTTGCCGGTTTTTCGCACCAAGAACCGTAAATTTGCCGAAATTGTATCACGATATATTTCATGGCGATGATATACTTTAAAATCGTGGAGGGAAAACCTTTGGGGTATTTCTTTCTGCGGAAATGGTTTGGCTTGATTTTTTCTTACGCGTATTACAGGCGTTTTTATGTTTTCGGTAAAAAGAACCTGCCGTCGGCGGGCACCCCTTTCATGATGGTGAGCAACCATCAGAACGGTTTGATAGATGCCTTGGCGATACTGTTCGCGATGCCTTTGCGCTATGCGGTGGTCTTCTTGGCGCGGGCCGATATATTCAAGAAAAAATTTACGGCGAAACTCCTTAATTTCTGCAAGATCATGCCGGTTTACCGCCAGCGCGACGGTCGGGAGACTCTGGGCGAGAACGCGGCGATATTCGATGAATCGGCCAAACTGGTGGGGATGGGATTCCCGGTGACGCTTTTCCCCGAGGGCAGACATCAGGAGGGGCATTATCTGGGGCAGATAAAAAAAGGTTTTGCCCGTATCGCCTTTGAAGCCGCCGAGCGCAACGGCTATCCTGAAAATATGGTGATTGTTCCGGTAGGCAACCATTATTCGGATTATTTTGCCAAACGCGCCAAGTTGTGCGTGCGTTTCGGAGATCCGGTGCGCCTGAGCCGCTATTATGCCTTGTATCAGGAAAACCCGCCTAAGGCGATGACTTTGCTGGCACAGGAAGTGCAGACGGCGATACGCGCCCTGATGCTGGACATTCCCGATACGGAACATTATGAGACTTATGATTTTCTGCGGCAGGTGGTGCGCCCCGACATCTGCCGCCAGGAGAGTTTGCGCCGGTATTATTTTCCACACCAAGAGCAGGCCGACCGTATCTTTGCCGACCGTTTGGAACGCATGGCCTGCATGGATTTTGAATCCGCACGGATGAAAACCTTGCGGCAAAAGACGGAAGACTACCGGAAAGCCTTGGCGGAATTGCGTCTGTGTACCCAAGACGTGGAAAAACCGGCGGGATTCTTTGAATTGCTGCTTCATGGGGTATTGTTGGCGCTTGGTTTGCCGTTTGCCCTTTACGGGCTCTGCTTTACGGGCCTGCCCGTTCTGATCGGCAGACGCAAGTCGGCCGCCATCGCCGAGCGCATCAAGAACAGGATGTTGCGGTCGAGTTTCGATTTTGTCCTTACGCAACTGATATGCACAGGTGCGTTCTACCTGGTGTATATCATCGCCTATTGGATCTGCGTACCGTGTTTCGGCTGGGGCTCGGCTTGGGCTTGGGGCGTTTTTTTCCTGCTTTTGGCCAGCTGGATGCTTACACGGGCGTTCTGGCAGGACTATATGCGTTACGCCTGTTGCGCCTTGCGGCGTTTCCGCGCTTTCTTCCACAAGCGGCGATGCCTCTGTCTGCAAGGGCTCAGGGCGGAACTTTGCGGGGATTTCCTTTCATAGCGGCGGAGCGTGTCTAAAGGCCGTTCTTATCCCTTTCGGCGGTAAAGACGCCCGAAACGAGTTCATAGTCTTTGTTCACGAAGATATTCTTGAACTTTACCTTAACCCCGGTGTTGGCCAGGAGCGGAATATGGGTGTAGCCGCTACCGCTGAATACCCCGTCTTTCCCCTCGGCCTCCTCTATCTCGAAAACAAAGCCGTTGGAGGCTCGCACTTGGTCAAAACGTTGCAGTAGCTTGAGCGGTGTCTGGCTTTTGGGCTCGCTATCTTTGGATTCGTGTTTTCCGCATTTGAGCCCGGCGTTATCGCTCGCCAAGGTTGTAAAGCGGTAAACGGCATCGTTGTCGCTTTGCGAATAGTCGCATTGAACCGTAAGTTTACATTCGTAGCCTGTGGCGGGTTCGAGTTCGGTGAGTTTGGCCATGCTGGTTCCGGCAGGCAGTTCTTCCTTGAGTTTGAACCAACGGGCATCGGGCTTTCCGTTCTTGCGGTACAGCAAGGTGTAGGACTTGGCTTCCACCGGTTCGCTCCATTCGATGGTGGCGGTGGTGGCGCGTATATCGGTGATGCGCAGTTGCGGCACGATGGGGCAGTTTTCTTCGTAATAGAGCAGAAATACCTCGCTGTAACCGTTGTTTTTGATATAGAGCTCTTCGTTTTCGGCATTGGAACAACGGGCGTGAACCCTGAAGGCATACCGTTTGCCGGGAATCAGTTGGGGCTGCTCCGGCCCGTAGTCGAAAAAGGCTTGATTTGTGGTGGACTTTTGGATTAACGGCAGGGTGTGGAAATATTCTTTCCAGTTTTCGGCACCTTCGGGAATCTCCGCTATCTCAAAGGTGTATTCGGTAAGGAAGAATCCTGCCACGTGCAGATGCCGAGGTGTCCATTGAAAACGGATGGCGTTTGTTTTGCCGTAATACTGCGTGCTGCCGTCATGGGGCGTGTTGATGAGCGGCGGTTCGCCTGCCACGAGTTTAAAGATGGCAGGGCTTTCCTGAATCGAGACCTTGTTGCCCGATTTGGCTTCATAAACCTCGAAATAGAGCCGGTAAACGCCGTCGGGAAGCATGCCTCCCGATTGCAGGAAAGCCTGTTGGCCATTGCCGCCGTAAACGAGGTTGGAGGGCAGGAAATACGGATACAGGTCGTGGGCGTTCAATTGAATCTCTTCGCCGCCGGCAAGCGAGATCGGGATGGGCAGCGGCATGGAATTCTCCAACGAAAGGCTTTCGCAGACCATACGCATCCGCAGCAAGAGGGAAGCCTGTTCCACACGGGTGTCGAGCAGGCGCAGGCGCACTTGCAGGCGGTCGTCCGCCATACGCGACCAATGGTTGATGTTGTAGAGGTAGGGCGCTTGCAGGAAAGTCTGCGAGCTTACGGGCGAAACGGTCTGCCCGGAGCCGCTGCCCGCCAGGAAGGCGGGCAGCAGGAACAGCAATGCGGACAGTTTTTTAAAGAAGGTGTGTCTTTTCATGGTTCGGGACATTTAAAGTTTAACGATTTTAAAGCTCTGTTTTTCGTTTCCGTATTCCAACAGCAGGATATACATGCCGGCGGCTTCCTGTCCGTTGAACAGCACTTGTTCTGTCTGGGAATCCTTTTCCAGTTGGAAAGTTCCGTGGTCGATGATATGGCCGGTGGCGGCCCGTACAAGGCGGTATCTTACCGTCAGCTTGCGGTCGCTCTCCCCTTTGAGGAGGCATTCGTTTCGGGTCGGGTTGGGGGCCAGCTGCCAGCGTATGCGTGTGTTGGAAGGCGCTTCGGAAAAACGGTTCTGTTCATTGAGCACTTCCACCTGGCGGAAGGTCGATTCCGAGCAGGCTCCTTTGTAGGAAGTCATGCCTATGGTGTAGGTGCCGGCGGCAGGGAAGCGCACTTCCAGATAGTTGCCTTCGCGGCTGATTTCCTTTACATCCTGGGGGATGTGCCATGTAATGCTGTCGGGGGCGTATTCGGAAAGGTTCACCAGCAGGCAGCTTTGACGGGCAGTGACATGGCTGCTTACCCAAAATTCGGCATGGATGCTGTCGTCGAAAGCCGAAACATTCACGCTGTCCTGATAGAAACAGCGGAGGTTTTGGATAATGGTGAGTTTGTGTAGCCCTGCCGTCTGTGTCTTGATTTCAAAATCGTTTGAAACCCTGCCGTCGGGATAGATCCAAAGGAATTGCAGATCGGAGGCTGTGTCGCAACCCTCGGGTCTGAGGCTCAGCGATTGCCCGTTGCAGAGGCTTTGCTCGTTCTCGAGCTTGTAGGAGGGTGGCACGGGGTTGGCTAAAAAGGCACCGGTATCGGAAACGCAATGGTTGAGGTCGCTCACCTGCAGTTCATACCAGCCTGCTTCGGCAGGGTCGATCAGGCTTTCGCCGCCTGATTTGACCACTTCGGCATTCCTTTGTTTGTGCAGGCTCCAATGGTATCTGTAGGGGGCGGTGCCGCCTTCGGCATGATAGTCGATGCGCCCTTTTTCGTCAGGGCATACAATCGGGTCTATTTGCAGGCCGCATCGCAGTTTGGCCGGTTCGGGCAACAGGATGGTGTCGGTGCGCATGCAGTGCAGACGATCCGATACACGCACGATATAGGTTCCGTGGGCAAGATTGGAGATGCGGGGCGTATATTCGCCCGTGTTCCATGCATAGGCATAGTGGCCGTTGCCGCCCGTGGTGGCAACCGTGATGCTGCCGTCCGAAAAGCCGTGGCAGGAGGGCGTTCCGAGAATGATTTCATTCCGCAGTTCTTCGGGCTGGCGTAGGAGGAAACGTCCCGAATCGCTTCTGCCGGCGGCATCCGTTACGCTTACCGAGTATAAGCCGGCGGCAAGCTGCCGGTTTTCCGATTCCGTGGAGCCATTCGACCAGCGGATGCTGAAAGGCGGTTTCCCATTGGAGATTTCCACTTTCAGGGCGCCTGTCTCTTCGCCAAAACAAAGAATGTCGGCGGTTTGGCTCAGTCGGATTCGCAGATGTTGCGAAACTACCGAATCCAAATCGATACGGGCGGTGCATCCTTCGGCATCCGTTACCGTGGCCTCATATTTTTCGGTGCGCGAGAATTCCTGTATGGCGGCGGTGTTGCCGGTATTCCAAAGGTAGCGGTAGGGCGGTCGTCCGCCTTGCGGCCGGAGGATAAAATAACCGTCGTTCAAGGAGTCGGAATCTTCGGCAGGGTAAATGTCGGCCAAGAGTGCGAGGGCGGGAGCCTGGCTTATGGAAAGCTGCACCGAACAGGTGTCTCCATTGGCATCCAGCACCGACAGGCGGTAATCGCCGGCCGGCAGGTTCTCCAGGCGTTCCGGGTCGCCGTCGGTGCGGACAGGATTGGGCAGATGGTCGGGAATCCCATGCCAGGTGCATTCGTAGGGGGCTTTACCGCCCCGTATCCAGGCCTGTATCGCGGCGGTGCTTTCTCCGTGGCAATGGATGGGGCTTTCGAGCAGAAGCGCGGCTTCCAGCTTGTGTATGTTTTCGATTTCAAACAGGCGTTCTATTTCCGCACCGCCGGAATCCCGCAGGTAAAAACGGTAGGAACCTGCCGCAAGCCCGTTCAGTTCCATGAGCCTTTCAACGCCCGAATCGGCATGGATCACCGCACCGGCGGCATCTTTCCAATCGTAGCGATAGGGCGGCAGACCTCCTTGGATGCTGAGTTTTATTGAGCCGTCTTGCGCTTCGGGGCAGCAGTTCCGTATCGCCAGAGACGAGATGAAGAGCGAGTCGGGGCTGCCTACCGTATAGCGGTTTTGGAAATGGCAGAGGTTGGCATCATAGATATCCAGCACATAGAGGCCGCGTCTGAGACGGGAAAGCTCGTTGCCCTGAGTGCCGTTGCTCCAAAAGAGCGTGTAGGGAGGAACACCGCCGCGCACATCCACATGAATGCTGCCGTTGGCGATGGTCCATGCGCTCGCGTCTTCAATCTGCGCCTTGGCCGAAATCCTTTCCGGTTCGCGGACCACAAGGCTGTCCATGCTCTTGATGCCGTTGGCGTCGCGTAAGGTCAGCTTGTAAACGCCGGCTCCCATGCCGCTTTGCAGATATACGGAATCTTCTCCGATCCATTTGCCGTCTTTATACCAGTCGAAGGTGTAGGGCGGTTGTCCGCCTTGTGCCGATAGGCGGAACGCTCCCGTGAGTGAGTCGGCGCAAAGGGGGGCCTGCAATATTTCCAAACGGGTAAGCAGGTTCGGGGTGCGTTTCAGATGGATGGTTTTCTCCAACCGGCAGTGATGGGCGTCTTGCACGGCGATATGGTATGAACCGCTGTCCAGTCCGTCTTTTTGCTTGCTGGATTCCTCCTCATCCCAAAAGAAGCGGTAGGGAGCGGTGCCGCCCCGGGGCAAGAGTTCTATCTTGCCGTCGATGGCTTCGGGAACGGCTTCTTGCCAACGGCTGCCGCTATAAGACGGGTCGGTGGCGATGTGTTCCAATTCCAGCGGCAGGGGCGCGGTAACGGTGGCGGCGGAAGAAACGGCGCAGCCCCGGCTGTCGCTTACCCTCAAGGCGATGTCGGCGTTTTCGAGGTTCGGAAGCAGGGAATCATTTCCGCTCCATTGCGCTCCGTTTACGTTCCAGTGGTAGCGGTAGGGCAAGGTTCCTCCTTGTACGAGCGCCAGAGCGAATCCGCCCGAATCTTGGAAACAAAGCCCGTTTTGGGCGGTCAAGCGCAACTGGAGGCTGTCGGGCTGGGGCAGATAAGTGTGGAAAGATGCCCGCACGCCCAAACTGTCCGTAACCATCAGAACATAGTCTGCACACGCCCGGTTTTCCAGACGCGGCGCGTTTCCTGCCGAATCACGTCCGTTTTGCAACCATCGGATGTCATAAGGGCTTGTGCCGCCTTCGATCTGCGCCTGCAGCACGGCATCGGAAAGTCCGAAACAGGAAACCGGTCTTTCGATGCTGACGGAACACGACAAGGCCTCTACGTGCGGCAATTCAAACGAAGTGTCGGCGAGGCAGCCGGCATGGTCTCTCAGTTGCAGGCGATAAATGCCGTCGGAAAGCCCTTCGATAAGGGAGGTATGCGCTATTCCGTCCAGATTGCCGCCGCTCCATTCGAAGCGGTAGGGTGCGCTTCCGCCCGTAGCCGAAACCCGTATCTGCCCGTCGGCCACACGCTCAAAGGTTCTTCCGTCCAGGCTGCCGGGATAAGAAGGCTGTACCACCGATTCCACCACGATGCGCAGCGGTTCGGGCTCGCCCAAGAATAAAGAGGCGGTGGCTTCCACGCCCAAGGTGTCCGATACCGAAACCTTATAGGTGCCCGTAGGCAGATGCTCTAAGGTGGCAAGGGTGTCGGGCAGGTTTTCCCAAACGTAACGGTAAGGCGGCGTGCCGCCCGAAGCCTTAGCTTGCAGGATACCGCTGGGGTTGCCGTGGCAGTCGATGGGCTGCACGATTTCGATTTGTGCGCGCAGGGGTTCTATATCGGCAAGATAGAAACTCCGATTGGCCTCGCAGCCGTTTTTGTCGGTAATATGCAGTTCGTATTTTCCGGCGGATAGATTCGGGCTGTCCGGCCACACGGGCTCAATATCCTTGCCGTTTCTCTGCCATTGCTCGCTGTACGGCTTGGTGCCGCCCGTAACGGTAAAGTTTATCTTGCCGTCGGTTTCGTTGGGAAGGCAGATGTTTTCGTCGCAGCCGTAATAAGTGGGATTGGAGGCCGACAGGGAATCGATAACGAGTTTGGCAGGTGTCGGGATAAACAGGTAGGCGGTTTTCGCCACTTGAACGGCATCCGTTACCTTTACGCTGTAAAAACCCGATGGCAGGCTGTCGATAGAGGCTTGCCGCTTTCCGTTGTTCCACTTTATGTCGAAAGGAGGAAAACCGCCCTCAATTTCCACATGGCAGGCCGCCGTCTTTTCGCCCGCGCAAAGAATCTTTTGGTCTTGCACGATTTTGATCTGCATCTTGTCGTAGAAGTTTACCTTTACTTCCTGTTCCGCCTTGCATTGTTTGGCATCGTACTGTGCCAGACGGTAAGTGCCCGAATCGAGCCGGGAAAGGTTTTCCACTTCGGATTGCAAGGATTTGTAGGGTTTGGTGCCGCCTTGCGAATGCCATAGGATGCTTCCGGGCACATATGATCCGTCGGTGCCGTAATGGGCGTGGATAACCGAATCGATGATGATTTCGAATTTGTCGGGTTGGCTTATCGTATAGGATTCCGTCAGTTCACAACTATTGTGGTCAATCAGTTTTACCTGGTATGTGCCGGCAGGCAGGTTGCGGCGCAGGCTGCCGTAATCCACGCCATCCCACAGATACAGGTAAGGGGCTACGCCGCCCGAACCTTTCAGGGCAAGCGAACCGCTCATGTCGCCGAAGCAGTCCACGTCTGTTTTCTGCTGCACGCTCAGATTGAGCCGGGTCGGCTGGGTCAGTGTTATTTCATCGCTTGAGGCCATGCCCGTCTTGGTGTCGGTGAGTACCACCTGATAAGTTCCGGGTTCCAGATCATAGAGCATCGAAGCGTTTTTTCCCGAAAGCAATACACCGTTCTTATACCATGAATAACGCAAGGGATTGTCGGTCTTTTGTTCGATAGAGGTTTTCAGGATACCGTCGTTGGCATTGTAGCAACTTATTTCGCGTTCTGTGGCCAGTTTTACGTAAAGTTTTCCGTTGAGGTTTCCCACTGATACGGTCTTGGTAAGGCTGCATCCTTTGGCATCCCTTATTGTAATATAACGGTTCCCGATGTGGGGCGTTGAAAGCACATCGCTGGTCAAAGGCTTGTCGCTCAGGTTGGCGAAATCATCGCGGTAAAAGAAAGAATAGGGGGGCGTGCCTCCGCTAGCCTCACTTCGATAAACGGTAATCTTTCCGTCGTCCGCCATCTTCATCTGCCCGTTCACATAGTAATAGCCGCTGTTGTGCTTGACCTCCACGGGAAAGTCGAGTTCATCGGGCTGGGTAAAGTCTATCTGAAAATAGGCTATTTTGCTATCATAGGCACTTGAGTTTGAATTTGTCGATGCGGTGCTTGCGGATAGTTGATTTACAGACCTCATGCTTGTGGGAAGGGTGGGTACTGTAATGATTCCACCTGAACCGCCTTGTAGTATGGGGGGAATAACGATTTTGAAATAGGTTTGATGGGATCTGACATGGTCGCATTCAAAAGTTGCGTGTCTGTCATTTTGCGTGCCGGAATAGGTACAACGGAAATTGATGGTGTCATAGGTGAATTCTCCGTCTGAATTTTCTCCGGTTCGGTAATAAAAGATAGGATATTGAGATAAATAAGGCAGGAAGCAACCGGCAATGGTCAGTTTTAGCTTTCCTTTTTCCCCATGGCAGATCGGAGGGGTGAACTCGATTTTTTCAATGTCGATGTCGTTTTGTCCTACGACAAAGGGAACTGCCTGAAAAATGGCTGTTTGAATATCGCCCGGCAGGGAACCATTTTGATCGGGATGATTGCTTTTGTTCCTTACCGTACCTTCTACCGTAACATAGTAAGTGCCGGCAGTCATGGGGTGATTGATGACGGAGGTGGTATAAGTCAGTCCGTTGAATTTCGACATTTCCATTTTTTCTTGGAAAAGTATTTGGGATTCACTCAGATTGATGCCGCCATTTCCGGATTGCCCCACTTTGGAATAAACGGTCAGAAGGGTAGGTGTTTCTTCCATGCTGCTCTCAAAATTTCGGTTGAATTTGAGTTTGAGCTCGTGTAGCCAGGTCTGCCCTTCGGGAATTCGTTGAAATCCGGTTTTTGTGGGTTGAGGCAGGTCAGGGTAAAAACAAACCACTTTTGCGTTGTCCGAAGTATTATTCCAACCATCGGTTACTTTCAATACTATATTTGTTCCTACGGGAATATCGGGATTGTCTGTCGCCAAGAGCTGTATATAGTTCCCTTTTCGGGGCAAGGAAATGTACTTGTCAAAGCCGCTGTAGGTATATACCCAATTGAATATTTTGGGAGAATAGTTAAAACTCAAGTTTGTCGGATAGGTGTTTGGCGTGGATATGAAAGCCGAGCTGTTGCATTGTGGATTCGCTTCAAGTTCAATATAATATGGATAGCCTTGGTAAATGGGCTTGGCATCGTCGATCACGAATTTGCATTTCGTCTGCAATTGAAATTCCACTGTTTCGCAACTTGGATTATAGGATTTGGTTGAAAGTGTTGTTTGTAAAAAATCGGTGAGTTTTATCAAGGCAGGTCGGTTGTATTCAAAGTTGCCGATGCCTTTGTTGGGCACAATCGGTATCGGTGATTGCCTTAGCTTAGAGAGAACATTCGTTGCACTTTCGTAGAGCGGTTTGTCTGAACTATATGCTGTGCTTTTGGACTCTATGCAGATGATTACATAATAATCATCGATGTTGACATTGACATAGTCGTCAATGTCGTAAATAACGCAGGTATAATAATCTAAAAGAGGGAGATCCAGACTGGAAGTATTGTTCTCCTGAAAAGTTGCCGTGCGGTAGAACGTCGGGTTTTCGTTCCCCTTTATAAATGCGTCTAACTTTTCTTTATGCAGAATGAGCGCCGAGTAACTTATAAAGTGGTGTGGCAGATTTTCGTATGTTCTGGTGCAGACGGAACTATTGTGCGTTAATTTTGCCGTGAGCGTAAAAACATTTTGATGGTCGCATGGTTCTGTTGTGTAGTATTTGCTTGCATGAGCATTGAGGGTACCGACAAGCAAAAAGAGCCATAAGACCCATTTGAGGTGGATTTTTGGGGATAGGATCGTTTTCATGTTCCTTAGGTTTAGGTTAGAGTTAAGTGGGTTTGCAATCGTTTTCCATCGTTTCCGATTGGTGCAAAAGTAGAGTTCTATATGGTTGTACGATAATATTTTAAGTTAATAATTCTTAATTTTAACATTTGTTAACTTAAATTGGTGTCGGTAACTTTTTTTAGCGCTTTGGAATCTTTTACTTAAATTCGCGTTCGCTGTTTTGTAGAAACGGAGATGTTACGATGAGAGGCTTGTTGTTGAAACTGTTTTTAGTTTTTGTCTGCATCTGGGGAGCAGTGTGTCCGCTTGCGGCACAGCAAGAAACCAGGGAAGCCTCTTCCGCACACGAAAGTTTCAATGCAGGGGAACTGATCTTAGACCATGTTACCGACAAACATTCCTGGCATATCTGTGATTGGAAAGGCAGGAAAATAGAACTGCATCTTCCGGTAATCCTTATCTATAACGGTAAAATACACGTGTTTTCTTCGGCAAGGTTCGAAAATCCGCAGCATACTTACGGCATCTTCCAGCTCCGCAAGGAAAACCCGCATAAAGGAAAGATCGTGGCCTTGGAAACCGATGAAACCGGCGCGACCCGTATCGCCGCCGGGAAGCCGCTGGACTTTTCCATTACCAAAACCGTTTTCGGCTTGATGGTTTCCTGTGTCATTATCTTGATTCTGTTCTTCTTTATCGTACGTTCCTACCGAAAGAACGAAGAACGGGCACCCAAGGGCGTGGCCGCTTTGTTCGAGCCGATATTCCTTTTCGTGCGCAACGACGTGGTCTATGCTAGTCTTGGCAAGAAGCAGGGCGACAAGTTCTTGCCCTATATGGCCACCCTGTTCTTCTTTATCCTGTTAGGCAACTTGCTGGGTATCGTGCCTTTCTTCCCCTTCGGAGCCAACGTAACCGGCAATATTTCGGTAACCTTTGTGCTGGCGTTCCTTACCTATCTGATCACGATGGGGCATTCCACCAAGAAGTTCTGGGTGCATACCTTCAACAATCCCGCTATTCCGATGTTGATGAAATTCCCCTTGCCCTTGATGCCTCTTATCGAGGCCATGGAGCTCATCACCAAGCCTTTCGTCTTGATGATACGGCTTTTCGCCAATATGACCGCGGGGCATATCATCATCTTGGGCTTCGTTTCGCTGGTGCTGATTTTCGGCGCGATAGGCACGGCCTTGGGCTTCGTGGTATCGCCGCTCACGGTGGTGTTCGGCTTGTTCGCCGATGCGTTGGAACTCTTGGTTTCGTTTATACAGGCCTATATATTCACCACCTTGTCCTGTTCCTATCTGGCCGATGCCTTGGGGCATCCGGCAGAAGCGGAATCGAAACACCATTGATAAGTCAATAAAATCAAAACCATAAAATTATGTTGTCCTTATCCATTCTTTTAGATGCAGTGAACAATGCTTTGCCTACGGTTACGGATTTGAGCTCTTTGGCAAAAATGGGCGGTGCCATCGGTGCCGGTCTGGCCGCCATCGCCGCCGCCATCGGTATCGGCAATATCGGAAAGGGTGCGGTTGACGCCATCGCCCGTCAGCCCGAAGCCAGCAACGACATCCGTACCAACATGATTCTTACCGCCGCATTCGTGGAAGGGGTAGCCCTTTTCGGCGTGGTAGTGGGTCTGCTGGCTGTCGTTATGTAAGCCTTAAACCTTTGCTGCTATGGAATTGGTAATGCCGGGAATCGGCGTGCTGTTTTGGACGTGTCTTATTTTCTTGATACTCTTCTTTATCCTTAAGAAGTGGGCGTTCCCCGTCATCAACGGGATGATTAAGAAGCGGGAAGAAAAGATCAGCACGGCATTGAATCAGGCCGAGGCCACACGCGCCGAAATGGAACGCATTCAGGCGGAAAACAAAACGATGATGGCGCAGGCACGCACCGAACGCGAGAAGATTCTGGAAGAGGCCGCCCAAATCAGGCGCCGCATGGAAGAAGAAAGCCGCGAGAAGGCCAAGGCCGAATATGAACGGATGCTGGCCTCCGCCAAGAGCGATATCGACCGGGAAAGGCGCATGGCGGTGGAAGAAATCAAGAATCAGGTGGCTTCCGTCTCGATGGATATGGCCGAAAAGATATTGGGAGCCGAACTTTCCGATCGTGAACGCCAGCAGGCTTTGATTGAAAATGAATTGAAGAACGTGAAGCTCTAAGCCATGCAACATTCCAAGGCGAACATACGCTACGCCCGCGCCCTCTACGACTTGGCGGAAGAATACGGCCAAAGCGAGCAGGCCTATTGTCAGATGTGCCTCTTGATGGATTTCTTTTCCGAGGCCAAGCAGGTGAGGGCATGGATGTCGAGCCCGGTGATTCCGGTGGCGCTCAAGAAACAGACCCTCGCGAATCTGTTTCAAGGTTGTCTGGACGGACTTTCGGTACGTTTCCTGAACCTGATTGTGGAAAAGAACCGAAGCGCGGATGTTTACGGCATCGTGCACGATTATGTGGATTTATACCGTAAGAAGAAAGGCATAGCGCGTGTGGTGGTGGGAACGCCCCAGCCGCTTTCCGAAGCGGAAAACAAGGCGTTTGAAGATTGGCTCGCCAAAAATCTGCCCGATTCGAAGGTGGAAATGACCAACAAGGTCGCCCCCCGGCTTTTGGGCGGTTTCACCATGCGTGTGGGTTGGCAGTTTGTGGATTGCAGTGTGGCGGGACGTTTGCATAAGCTCCGCAAGGAATTGCTTTCGGGCGATACCTTGAAGAGGACTTTTTAGATTTTTTTAAGAATTCATACAAAAACGATAACATGACAGGTATCAAGGCATCGGAAGTAACGGATATTTTAAAGCGGCAGCTGGCGGGTTTGAACCTGAAAGAGGATATGCAGGAAGTCGGCACCGTGCTCAAGGCCGGAGATGGCATCGCCCGTGTGTTCGGTCTGGATAATGCCGAAGCCGGAGAATTGGTTGAGTTTACGGCCGCCGGCGTGAACGGCATCGTGCTCAACCTGGAAGAAGACAACGTGGGCGTGGTGATGTTGGGCAATTCCTCCGAAGTGCAGGAAGGCGACAAGGTGCAACGGACGCACCGCATCGCTTCTATCGGCGTGGGCGAGAAAATGCTGGGGCGCGTGGTCAATACCTTGGGGCATCCCATTGACGGCAAGGGGCCTATCGAAGGAGAGCTGCTGCAGATGCCTTTGGAACGCAAGGCTCCCGGCGTGATTTACCGTGAGCCGGTGGCGCAGCCCCTGCAGACGGGGCTTAAGAGCGTGGATGCCATGATTCCTATCGGCCGAGGCCAGCGTGAGTTGATTATCGGCGACCGTCAGACAGGAAAGACCGCCATCGCCATCGATACCATTCTGAACCAGAAAGCCCGTTACGAAGCGGGCGACCCGATTTACTGCGTGTATGTGGCCATCGGGCAGAAAGGATCCACGGTGGCTACGGTGGTAAAGACTTTGCAAGACAACGGTGCGATGCCCTATACGATTGTGGTGGCGTCCATGGCGGCCGATCCGGCGGCCATGCAGTTCTACGCCCCCTTTGCGGGCGCGGCCATCGGCGAATATTTCCGCGATACGGGCCGTCATGCCCTGGTGGTTTACGACGACTTGTCGAAACAGGCGGTCGCTTACCGCGAAGTGTCTTTGCTGTTGCGCCGTCCCCCCGGACGTGAAGCCTATCCGGGCGATGTGTTCTACCTGCACTCCCGTCTGTTGGAACGCGCGGCCAAGATTATCCGTTCCGATGAAGTGGCCCAGAAGATGAACGATATTCCCGAATGTCTCCGAGGCAAGGTAAAGGGCGGCGGTTCGCTTACCGCGCTGCCGATTATCGAAACCCAGGAAGGCGACGTTTCGGCCTATATCCCCACCAATGTGATTTCGATTACCGACGGGCAGATATTCCTTGAAACCGGTTTGTTCAACGCCGGTATCCGTCCGGCCATCAATGTGGGTATCTCCGTATCGCGTGTGGGTGGTTCGGCGCAGATCAAGTCGATGAAGAAAGTGGCGGGAACGCTCAAGCTCGACCAGGCGCAGTTCCGCGAACTGGAATCGTTCTCCAAGTTCGGTTCCGATTTGGATCCGGCCACGAAACTGGCTTTGGACAAAGGGCACCGCAATGTGGAATTGCTCAAGCAGCAGCAATATTCGCCCATGAATGTGGAAGAACAGGTGGCGGTGCTGTATTGCGGCGTAAAAGGCCTGTTGCTCAAACTGCCGGTGGATAAGGTGGAAGAGTTTCAAGAAGACTATCTGCGCCTGCTCAAAAGAGACCACCCCGAGGTGCTGGCGCGTATCGCGGCAGGCGAGATGGATGCCGGCATAGAAGAAGTGCTCAAGAAAACGGCGGCCGTTTCGATAGAGAACCTTGTTCCCTCAACCGTAGAATAAAACAGGAATGGCTGGTTTAAAGGAACTCAGAATCCGTTTGGAGTCGGCGCGCTCCACGCAGCAGCTTACCTCCGCCATGAAAATGGTGTCGGTATCGAAGTTGCGTAAGGCGCAGCAGAAGACCGCCCATGTGCGTGCTTTGTGTTTCCGCTTGCTGGAAATCTACCGCAATGTGGAGGAAAGTGCCGCTTCCAACGAGCAGAACAGCCTCCTGCGGCAAGGTTACGCTTCGGTGAACCGGGTTCTGGTGCTTGTGTTGGCTTCCGACAAGGGAATGTGCGGCAGTTTCAATTCCAATGTATGCAAGGAAGCCGAACAGTACATCAAGCGGATCTACGGGCATCTGCCGGCACAGGATATAGAGGTGTTGCCGTTGGGCAACCGGGCCGTGGCGTATTTTGCGGGTAAAGGATACGTATTGTCCGATATACCGGGAATCTCGCCTACGGAGGCCGAGTACGCGCAGGTGTCTGCCTTTATGCGGAACATATTGGAAAAATACCGCCAAGGGGTTTTCCACCGGGTCGATCTGGTGTGCGAGAAGTCTATAAACGCCGCCACGCAGATAGTGCGGGCGCGTCAGCTATTGCCCATCGATTATATCTTGGATGCCGGAACGAGGCTGTTGGAGGATGAACGCAGCAAGGCGGTTTCGGCAGCGGCTGTCGAAGATGTGCTTTCGGCTATGGGAGTCGGTGCCTTTTTCTCCGACAAGGTGGAAATATTGCCCGATCCGCAGACGGTTATCGACTCGATGCTGCCGATGGTGTCGGTGCTGTATTTGTATCTGGCCTTGTGCCAGTCTCTGGTGGCGGAACACGGGGCACGCATGACGGCCATGAGCAAGGCTTCCGAAAACGCCGAAACCTTGATAAAGGAACTCAATCTCCGATACAATAAATTGCGCCAATCCGCCATTACGAACGAACTCTTGGAAATCGTGAGCGGTGCCAACGCCTTGGCGGAAGAAGCCTAAGGAAAACCGCAGGGCAGGGTATGATTTTTTTGTTTGGAGAATTAAAAAATATGCGTATCTTTGCAGCCTCAATAAGAGAGCAGGTCCGGTAGTTCAGTTGGTTAGAATACATGCCTGTCACGCATGGGGTCGCGAGTTCGAGTCTCGTCCGGACCGCAAAAGGGAAGCCCGAAAGGCTTCTCTTTTTGTTTAGAAATCAAAGGACTATAGGCGTTTTCAAGCCTGTTTTTAGCGCAATCTAAGTTTTAAAAAAAAGCCCGTGGGTGTGCCACTCCAAGCCACTCCGTGCCATTTTTGCCCCGTGTAGGCAATCCAAATCGGGGTTATTTAGATTGCACGTGCAATCTAAATTTGGCCGGTATCGGGCAAATCTCCCTAAACCATGAAGATTGCACTCAAAATCTCGGCCAACCAAACTATAAAGGCAACCCGCCCTATTTATATCTGCATCATCTACGACCGACTGCACCGGAACAAAATCAATACGGGTATCGAAGTGTTGCCCGACCAATGGGATGCCACAAGGCAAAAGGTTGTCAACCACCCGGCGGCCAAGATCTATAATAACAGCCTGGCGGGGCAAGTCGCCGACCTCAAAGAGCAAATCGAAAAAGAGTTTGAGAATAGGAAACTGGAAGAATTACGGCTGCTACCAAAGAAAATGCAACAGGCCCTTGGTCTGAACCAACGCCGTAAACCAACGTCAAAGCCTGTTGATTTCCTTGCATACATGATTAAGAGGCTCAGTGAATCGACCGAACTCAAATATTCATCGGTTGTTGCGCAAATGTCTGTTTATCATCGTTTGTACGCTTGGTATGGCGAACTACCATTTGACCAACTTAGTCATGCATGGTTGTTGGATTTTGAACGGCGGTGTCTGGAAGCTAATCTTAGCCGTGGTACAATATGGAAGTACCATAAGGATATTAAAAAGTATCTGCACCGTGCGGCATTGGAGGGCGTGTACACCTATCCCCAGGGCAAACACCCTTACGCCGGATTCAAGGTGCAGCGTTCCTATAATCGCCGCGATCACCTTACGACCGCCGAATTGCAAAAGCTGGAGGCAACCGAACTTTCGCCGCCTCTCGATAGGGTACGCCGAATGTTCCTGTTTTTGTGCTATACGGGTTTAAGGATCTCTGATTTTTGCCGATTGGACAAAAGCATGATGGATTCTTTCGGAACCCTTAAGATCATGCCTCAAAAGACCGAAACAACCTCGTTTGCAGAGGTCGCTTTGCCCCTAAAGGAGCTGTTTGCCGGGAAACCGTATAAGATATGGGAAACGTTTGGTTTTGAGTTCCCGAACAAAAGCCTATCGTTCTCTTTGTCGTTCAATAAAGACTTAAAGCTGCTGGCACATGCAACGCAAATCAACAAGCACCTTTCGGCACATGTTGGACGGCATACATTTTTGACACAAATAGCTATCCGGACGGGAAACGTGTTTACGGTCATGCTTCTCGGTGGCATAAAAAAAGTGGACACGGCCCAAGTCTATATCCACTTATCGGCCCAGGAACACGCTCTGGACAACATCGATTGGAACTAAATGTTCCGCGCCTTTTTGTACAAATTATAGGCTTCATCCCGGACTGGTTCCGGAATATCGAAGCTTTTCCCCTCGACAACCGCCGCGAAAATCGGCTTAAGGTAGGCGTGTTTCTCGTCCAAC
>CAYVJX010000005.1:0-27541 GCA_964451895.1 uncultured Bacteroidaceae bacterium
CGCCAACGCGAATGTTGAGATCTTCAACGCCGCGGGCGTGCTGGTAAAACGCATGGTAGTAGCCGAAGGCAACGCCCAGATTCGTCTGGACAACAGCGGCATCTACTTTGTACGTGTACGCGCCAACGGACAGGCGGCCATCAAGAAAGTGGTCGTACGCTAGTCCAAGCACAAGGACAAGCCTCGTTCAAGCGGGGTTTTAAAAAAGGCCGTGCCTCGCACGGCCTTTTTTATGCCCGGTCGGGCAAAAAGAAAGCTCCTTATAGGAGCCTTTCTTGTTTTATAACGCTTGTATCTTTATCTTTGCAAACTTATTCTCTTAATTCACAAATAACTGAAGTTGTAATGAGAAAGTGGAGTTTTCCCTTGCTTGCCTTAGGTTTGGCGGCCTTGTTCGGCTCGTGCCTGAGAAAGGAGGATTTCGATAGGGATATGTTTGCCGATTCGGGTGTCAACTACGATGTGGCGATACCGCTTACGGATACCAAGTTGACGATGGCCAACCTGATTGATTTGAAAGGAGGGCTTTTCGTGCCCGATGACACAAGCCTGTTGCATATCATCTATGCCATGGAGCCTGTCGAGGCCAATCTGATAGATGAAATCACCTTGGGGCAGGCTTCCCCCTTTGTGCTTTCTACAGCCGACATTCCGTATAGATGCCTGAAAGACACTGTGATAAAAGTTCCTTTTGACGATACGATATATTTCGATTTAAAAGGATTGAACGCCACCGTGCAGACCCTCCATTTTACCACCGCCCAGATGTTGATGAAGGCGCAGAACAGTTTCCGTTTTCCGATGGATTTGGAAATGCGCCTTGAAAACGTAAAGGAAAAAGACGGGCAGGCGGTGGTTTGCCGCTATCAGACCCCGGCTTCCAGCCAAGGGGACACAACCATCAATATGCGGGATATACGGGTGGAAATGACCGAGATGCAAGAACCCTTTATCGTGATGAAAGGAACGGCAACCGTAAATATTCCACGGGTTGAGGGAGATAGTAATTTCTATTCGGGTTCGATCTATGTGTCATCCAATCTCCGCCAAATGGATTTTTGGCGTGCCGACGGCTATTTTGACAGCCTTTCCTATACGATTGCCAACGAAATGTCGATTGAGGGCCTGGGATTGGAACGTATGAAGAATATCAGTTTTGAGGAAGCCCATATCGTTGCCGATTTAAAGGTGAACGGTGTGAGTGCGCCTTTGCGCCTTGAAAAGACGAAGGTGCTTATACATAATATAGACGGCAATACAACGGAGGTTCCGCTTCTTCCCGATGATTACAATGTGGATGTTCCGGCATTCGATGCCGATCCGCTCGAAAAGGACAGCCGGGAGTCGATGGAAGTGGTGGATATGTTGATTGACAGGCCTCAAAAGATAACCTATCGGATTGACGGAAAGCTCAATCCCGACAATGACGCCTCGCAGATGCAGGCGATGCAGAAAGGAGCCTTCCTGTCGGTGGGGCTCACTTGCGATGTGCCTTTGCATTTCTCCGCCGACCATTACGCTCTGTGCGATACCTTGGAGGTTTCTTTGGATGATTTGGACGAGAATACGGAACTGCGCTATTTCGATGTGAAGTCGATTGTAAAGAACGCTTTTCCGTTGGATGTGGTATTTTCTCTCCATTTCATGGATGCCGACCATAGGCTCTTGTTTTCGCTTTTCCACGATGATTTGGTGGCCGGTGGAAAAATCGGGCCCGCTCCGGGGCTTCATGTGATAGAACCCACGATTGTAAACTTTGAGGATATATTGGATCCGGGTGAAATGGCGCTTGCCCGGCAGATGCACTATGTGGTGGTCGATGCCAGGATAAGCACCACCGACCAACAGAAGGTAAAGGTTTATGTGGATGGCGAGAAAGAAGGTTTTGTGAATGTGAAGGTGGGAGTACGGATTAAGATAAAGCAGAAAGGACTGTTGGATTTTTAGGTTATGAAAGCAAGAATCGTAGTCATTATACTTGTGTTGTGTGGGCTTTTCCCGTATGGGGGCAGGGCGCAGGATGGCAATTTCTATTTTAACGAAATGCAGGTTCAGCGCAACAACCTCAATCCGGCTTTTGTTACTCCCTACAGCCTGTCGGTGGGGATTCCCGGTGTTTCGGGAATCAACGCCCGTATTGAGAACAATTTCCTTTCGTGGGATGCGCTCGTGGTGCGCGGCGCGGACGACAGCCTGCGCATAGACCTGCCCCGTCTGGTGGGCAGGGCCAACCGTCGTTCCCGTATCGCCGCCAATGTCGATGAGGAGATAATCCGTGTGGGCTGGCGGCATGAACGCAACAACTTTGTGGTGGGGCTTTCTCTCCATGCCGATATGCAGATGGTGTTGGGCAAGGAAACCCTTTCTTTCCTGTTTCAAGGTCCCGGCGCCCATATCGGCAACAACGAGTTGCCCGGCAACCGTCTTGATTTGAACAGCTACGCCTATCTTTATTTCGGCTACTCGCGGCTTATCAACAAACATCTTACGGTGGGCGGCCGTTTCAAGTTGCTGCACGGTCTGTATAATTTCCATACCAAAGACCTCAAGCTGAGTTTCAATATCCTCAACGAAGACATGTCGGATCCTGACCTGGTGCCCTACCAATATGATCTGCGCGTGAACGGCTCTTTCCGCACCAACCTGCCGCTTGAACACAGCGACAAGGGTTATTCATTGGGCGGTTTATCTTCTATCCAGCCTTTCCGCAATATGGGCGCCGCACTCGATTTGGGGATGAACTACCATTTCGACAACGGTCTGGATGTTTCGGCGTCTATTCTCGATTTCGGCCTTATCGCATGGAGCGATGCCAATGCCGCCGAGTTCAAATCCGCCAAGAACATAACGGATTTTAAGGGTGTCGATTTGGGCAGGCTTCGTAAAGAAGGGGTTTCGGCCATGGGTATCGTAACGGATATGCTGCATGAGATATGGGATACGCTCGGGCCGAGAAGGAACGACAGCGTGAGCGGTGATTATGTGCGTATGCTGCCGGCAAGCATCAATATCGGGCTTTCTTACACGCTTTTGGACATACACCGTTTCGGCGTGCTGTTGCGCGGCCAGTTTTACAATAAATATTTCGCGCCCGAACTGGCGGTATCCTATACGATTATGCCTTGCAAGAACTTTGCCATGAGCGTAAGCAATACCTTTTGCAGCGGCAATATCCTCAATCTGGGCTTGTCGTTGGCGGTCAACGCCGGGCCGGTGCAGTTGCACATCGGCGTGGACAGGCTCAATTCGTTCAATGTGGCCAAGATGCGCACGGCAAGCGTAACCTTCGGGCTTAACCTCGTGTTCGGAAAATCAACCTACGACTGGTACACGGGAGATGTTGACCATGGCGGCAATGGAGAATAATCAGGCGGCAAACGGTGCGGAGCGGCAGGGAATAGAGCTTATCGGGCGTTTCTTCCCCTCCTTGACGCCTTGGCAGAAAGAGCGTTATGAAAGGATGTTTCCGCTCTATCAGGAATGGAACGCCAAGATAAACGTTATCTCGCGCAAGGATATAGACAACCTCTACCTGCATCATGTGCTGCACAGCCTTGCCATTGCCGAGCTGGTGCGTTTCGAGCCGGGCGCCTGCGTGCTCGACGTGGGCACGGGCGGCGGTTTTCCGGGTATCCCGTTGGCGGTGATGTTTCCGCAGACGCAGTTTCTTCTGGTGGATTCCATTGCCAAGAAGATAAAGGTGGTGCAGGCGGTGGCGGATGCCTTGGAGTTGAAGAACGTGCAGATGCAGGTGTGCCGTGTCGAGACCTTGCGCGGTTCCTACGATTTTGTGCTGAGCCGTGCCGTTACCCGTCTTCCCGAGTTCTACGGTTGGGTGCAGCGTCTGGTGTCTAAGAAACACAATCATGCGTTGCCCAACGGCATTTTGTATCTGAAAGGAGGCGACCTGCAGGAAGAGATAAAGCCTTTCGGCCGCCGGGTAACGCAATACGAGCTGCCGGTGCTGTTCGGCTTGAATCCGCGCGAAGCCGAAACAGCTCCCATCTATGAATTCTTTGAAACCAAAAAACTGATACACCTTGTTTTCTAAAATCGTTCATTTCGACCAGCAGATTACGGTTGCCGTAAACCAATGCCATGCGCCTTGGGCGGATGTGTTCATGTATACCATAAGCCGCACTTCCACATGGATTCCTTTTTACCTTATTTTAGTGGGACTGGTGGTTTACGCGTATCGGAAACCGGCATGGCTCGTGCTGTTGGGCGTGGTTTTGCTTGTGTGTGTGGCGGATTATACCAGCGTGCATTTCTTTAAGAATACGGTTTGCCGTTTCCGCCCGAGCCATGAACCGGCCTTGGTGGATTTGGTAAGGTTGCCTTACGGCAAGGGCGGACTGTACGGTTTCATATCCTCACATGCCAGCAATTGTTTTGCCATTGCTACCTATGTTACTTTTGCGCTGAGGCGCAGGTTCAAGATTTTCCGTTACGGGATATTGTTCCTTTGGGCGGCTTTGATCGGTTACAGCCGGGTCTATCTGGCAAGGCATTACGTAGGCGATGTGCTTTGCGGGGATTTGTGGGGCGTGTTCCTGGCGTGGGGAATGTGGCAGATTATTCGTTCAACGCTTGCCAAAGCATATCCTTCAACGCCTCGATTCCTATATTCGCCACCGAAGAGATAAAGACGAAAGGCAGGTCTGCCGGCAGTTTTTTCTGCAAGCGTTTCTTTTCTTTTTCGAGTTCGCTTTCCGAGAGCAGGTCGCATTTGGTAACGGCAAGGATGCGCTGTTTGTCCAAGAGTTCGGGATTATAGCGTTTGAGCTCGTCTAACAAGATTTCGTATTGTTTTTCGATGCTTTTCCGGTCATCTTCCAGACTTGCCATGAACAGCAGGATGGAATTGCGCTCGATATGGCGCAGAAAGCGCAGGCCGAGCCCTTTGCCTTCGGCCGCTCCTTCGATGATGCCGGGAATGTCCGCCATCACGAACGATTTGCCGTCGCGGTAGTTCACCATGCCTAGGTTGGGCACGAGCGTGGTAAAGGGGTAGTTGGCTATTTCGGGTTTGGCGGCCGAAACCACCGACAGCAGCGTGGATTTTCCCGCGTTCGGGAATCCCACCAACCCTACGTCTGCCAGTACTTTAAGCTCCAGTATCTTCCAGGCTTCGATACCTTCTTCGCCGGGTTGGGCGAATTTGGGGGCTTGCAGGGTGGCGGATTTAAAGAAGTCGTTGCCTTTTCCGCCGCGGCCGCCTTGCATAAGGATCACCTGTTCGCCGTCTTGGGTCACTTCGGCTTCAACTTCGCCGGTTTCGGCATCGCGCACGATGGTTCCCAAGGGAACCTGTACAAAAACGTCTTTGCCGTTGGCGCCCGTGCTGCGGTTCTCGCCGCCGTTGCCGCCGTTTTCGGCCATGATATGCTTGGTGTATTTCAAGTGGAGCAGGGTCCACAGCTGGGCGTTGCCTTGCAGGATGATATGGCCGCCGCGCCCGCCGTTGCCGCCGTCGGGGCCTCCTTTGGGATTCTTCTTGCTTCGGAAGAAATGGCAGGAACCGGCGCCTCCGTTTCCCGAACGGCAAAAGATCTTTACGTAATCGACAAAATTGGATGTGGCCATGCCTGCGGTTTTCTGCAAATGTAACAAAAGATTTTTTTTATTGCGAAATAAAGCATATCTTTGCGCCTCTCAAAAGGCGCGATAGCTCAGTTGGTAGAGCAACGGACTGAAAATCCGTGTGTCGCTGGTTCGATTCCAGCTCGTGCCACTCAGAAAGGCGATTCTTTTGAAAAGGGTCGCCTTTTTTTGAATTTGGCGGATGGATTCCGCTTGGGTATCACCCCAAAACAACAGAAACATGAAAGTAGCATACAGTTGGCTCAAGCAGTACGCCGATTTTGAATTGAGCGTGGATGAAGTTTCCAGGCTCCTTACCGATTGCGGTTTGGAAATAGACGCCGTGGAAGAGGTGGAAAGTATCCGTGGCGGTCTCAAAGGCATCGTGACCGGCCAAGTGCTTACCTGCGAACCGCATCCCGATTCCGATCATTTGCACATTACCACCGTTGACGTGGGCGCGGGCGAACCCTTGCAGATTGTCTGCGGGGCGACCAATGTGGCGGCAGGGCAGAAAGTGGTGGTGGCTACGGTGGGCACGGTGCTCTACGATGGCGAGGAAAGCTTCACCATCAAGAAATCCAAGCTCCGGGGCTGCGATTCTTTCGGCATGATCTGCGCCGAAGACGAAATAGGCGTGGGCACGAGCCACGACGGTATCATGGTGCTGCCCGAAGATACGCCGGTGGGGATGCCGGCATCCCGATATTTCCGTCTGGAAAGCGAAACGGTGTTTGAAATCGGCCTGACGCCCAACCGTTCCGACGCCACTTCGCATATCGGTGTGGCGCGCGATCTGGCCGCGCTCGAAACCATCCGCAACAACCGTCCGCTCAAGGTAAACTATCCTTCGGTGGAAGATTTCGCTCCTGGCAAGGGGCTCAAGGTGGATGTGGAAGTGCGCGATACGGTCAATTGCCCCCGTTACAGCGGCTTGTGCATACGCAATGTCAAGGTGAAGCCTTCGCCCGAATGGATGCAGAAAAGGCTTCTGAGCGTAGGGCTCCGCCCCATCAACAACGTGGTGGACGTAACCAATTTCGTGTTGATGGAAACCGGCCAGCCGATGCACGCTTTCGACATCAGCAAGATAAAAGGCAATAAAATCGTGGTGCGCCCTGCCGCCGCCGGAGAAAAGATGGTTACGCTCGATGGGGTGGAACGCAAGCTCAGCGCGCAGAACCTTATGATATGTAACGAAAGCGAACCGATGTGCATTGCCGGGGTTTTCGGCGGCCTGGATGCCGGGGTTTCTGACACCACCACCGATGTTTTCTTGGAAAGCGCCTATTTCAATCCCGTAAGCATACGCAAAACGGCACGCGAACACGGGCTCGCCACCGATGCTTCTTTCCGCTACGAACGCGGCGCGGATCCCGATATATGCGTTTACGCGCTCAAACGGGCGGCTTTGCTCTTGGCGGAGGTGGCGGAAGGACAGACGGCGAGCGAAATCATAGACTGCTATCCTTCGCCTGTTGAACGGCCTGTGGTGGAGTTCACCCTAGACTATCTCAACCGCCTGGTGGGGCAAGAAATCGAAGCTGCCGAGGTGAAGCGCGTGCTGGAAGCCTTGGAAATGCAGGTGGAAATGAAAAACGGCGGCACGGCGCAGGAAACCTGCTACAAGGTAAGGGTGCCGCTCAACAAGACCGATGTTACGCGCCCTGCCGATGTGGCGGAGGAATTTCTGCGTATCTACGGCTACAACCGCATCGATTCGGGCAACCGCCTTTCTTACGGTATGCGTGCCGAGGCCAGCGCCGAACCTGAACGTACCGTTACCCGTGTTTCGGAATTCTTGAGCCACAACGGGTTCGATGAAATCATGAACAATTCCCTGTGTTCCGAAAACTATATCGAATGGTTCGGTTTGCAGAATACGGTAAAGATGCTCAACCCGCTCAGCAAGGAAATGAGCCTGATGCGCACCGACCTGTTGTTCGGCGGTCTTTCTTCCATTATGTTCAACCTGCACCACAAGCAGGGTAACCTGCGTTTCTACGAGTTCGGGCGTACCTATTCCGCCAATCCGGGAGCGGATGCCGCTGCCGGAGTAACCGAACGCTTTTCCGAAGAGAACCATTTGGGATTGTGGCTGTGCGGTAACGATTACGATGAGCTTTGGCAGCATACGCCCAAGGCGTTTGATTTCTATACGCTCAAGTCTTTTGTGGAAAAAATCTGCGGTCTGTTGCGTATCAACAAGGCCAAGAGCCGTTGCACCGAGCTGGAAAGCCCGTTTTTCGCCTACGGCTTGCAGTTGGAGCTGGCGGGCAAGCCTGCCGTAAAGTTCGGCGAGGTGAAGCCTGCGGTTTGCGAACGCTTCGATATCAAAGCCCCCGTTTTCTACGCCGATTTCAATTGGGATGCCGTGTTGAAGGCCATGCCTAAGAAAGCCCCCGAATACAAGGAAGTGAACCGTTTTCCGGAAGTCCGCCGCGATTTGGCCTTGTTGGTCGATAAAGGGGTCAAGTTCGCCCAGATTGAACAGGTGGCGCGCAAGAGCGAAAAGAACCTGTTGAAAAAAGTGTCGCTTTTCGACGTGTACGAAGGCAAGAACCTGCCGGCAGACAAAAAATCCTACGCGGTGAGCTTTATTCTGCAGGAAGAAGGCAAAACCCTTGCCGACAAGCAGATTGAAAAGACCATGGAAAAAATCCAGACCGCGCTGCAGAACGAACTGGGCTGTTCGCTGCGGTAGCCGTTGGATGCCTTCTGTGCAAGGGGGCGTTTGCTTGTTCCGAAATTTGTATATCTTCGCACCGGCTTTTTGGTCGGAATGTCCGTTTCGGGCATCCCGATAATTAGGAATCCGGTGCGAATCCGGAACAGTACCCTCTACTGTAATTCTTGTTGAAGCCGGGCAATCAGGTCACTGTGCCGCAAGGCATGGGAAGGCGTCCGGGGGAGAGATAAGTCAGGAGACTAGCCAAGAAAGCATGACGGATTTTCTTTTCCGTTTCATCGATTGTCTTCATAGGGTCAAGAAGTTTAAAGTAGTAAAAACCTTAAAAAACTTTGACCTATGAAATTTCAGAATTTCATCAAGAAATCCATTTTTACCGGCATTTCGTTGTGCTTGTCGGTTTCGGCTTTGTTGGCACAGACCGCCGATTTTGAAGGTTTGCTTTCGCAACCCGATACGAATTGGCATGGTGATACGCCCGGCCTTTCTTATTTTCAAAGCGGCGCGTTCAAGTTTGCCAACAGTTACGATACCGCATGGGGCGGTTTCTGGAGCGGCGCGGCCTACGCCAATATCGCCAGCGGCGAATATATCGACTCCTTGGGTTACGGAAACGAATTCAAGAACGTGGCGGGCGGCGGTGCCGAAGGATCGGCTTCCTATGGCGTGCTCTATGATTTGGCAAAAGTCCTCTATACGGGGGATACGCTGCAAGGCGTTAGGCTGAATGGCTGCTACATGACCAACAGCGTGATGCTGTATAACACGGCCATGAATGGAGATCCCTTTGCCGGAGAACCGTTCAAGACGGGCGATTTCTTCAAGGCCGTGATAGCCGGCATCTCGCCCCAAGGCGATACTTCCTATACGGAATTTTATTTGGCAGACTACCGCGATACGGTGGACACCACCCGACATTATATCCTTAAGACTTGGGAATGGGTCGATTTGAGCGGTTTGGGAAAAATCAAGAGCCTCTTGATAAGTTTTGAGGGTTCGAGGGTAGGGCAGTATGGACAGAACCTGCCGCTCTATGCCGCTATCGACAACCTGAGCGTCAAGCAAGAAACGGGTGTGGAAGAAGCGCCTGCCGTGCTTTGCCGCCTTTATCCCGTTCCGGCAAAAGAGGTGCTGCATGTAGAAACGCGGCAAGGGAACTGCCGTGCCGAGATTTTCTCCGTACAGGGTCGCAAGATGGCTGAACACCGTCTTGCCGGCACCCATTCGGTCTTGTCTTTGCAGGGCCTGCTTCCGGGTATGTATCTGCTCAGGCTTACTTGCGGAACGCAGGTTTCCACCAGCCGTTTCGTGGTGGGGCGTTAAGGTTTTCCGCATGTTTTCCGTAGGGCGCATACCCTGATGATACGGGCGGCCGGTTTTTCCGACCGCCCTTTTTGTTACCTTTGCAATTCGGTGGCTGTTCACCGCTTGACGAAAAATAAAAACGCATGAAGACTATCAGACCTCTCGCATTGCCGGCATTGTTCCTGCTTCTGTCTGTTTCCGCACAGGCTATATTGCCGCCGCATTTTACCGATGAACTGTTCGATGTAACCTCCGGTACGCGCCCCTCGCGTATCATCCTCAAATATTTTGAACCGGTGGACAAGGGTTTCAAGGTGGAGATGGGCAAACTGATCAACAACGTTTATGTGGTTGATTTCAAGGATGGCCGCCGCACGGCTTGCTGGGAATACGATACCAAGGGCAGCCTTAAAGAAAAATACGAGTTGCAGTATAACGAGCACGGCAATGTTTCGAGTATCCGCAAGAAAGACAAGAACCAGAATCTGCAGCTGCGCGAGGAATATAACTACGCGAATCCGAAAGACAAGAATACACTCAAGGAAAAGAGAATTTATAATTCGTCCGACCTTGCCGTTCTTGGCAACGAGCTTTATCTGCGCGACAAACAGGGCAGGGTGTCGGCCATCCGCCACATGGATGCCAACGGCAAAGAGAAGTATTCCGACAATTACACCTACAATGCCGAAGGCTTGTTGGAAACCGATATCCGCTTGGATGCTACGGGTTCCCGGCGTAGCGAGACAGAAAATTCTTACGATGAAGACGGGCGTCTAAGCCTTGAAGTTGTTTCTGACAGCCGTGGCAAAACCTTGGTGCAGAACAAATACACCTACAATGTAAAGGGCTTGCCCGACCATATCACGACAATTTCCGCCAGTGGTTCAACAGAATACTACACGATAGAATATACCTACGACGAACGCGGCAACTGGATTCAGCAAATCGTGTATAAAGGCATGGGGCGTGTGCCCGAAGCCATTTTGGTGCGGGTTATTTCGTATTAATCCCGTTGCCTTGCCCTTACTCTACGCTCAGGTAAGGCGCGATGCGGGAAAAAGTGCCGCTGTCCATCAGGTTTACCGTGCGTATTTCCTCAACGCTGGAAAACGCGCCGTGTTTCTGCCGGTGCAGGTAAATCTCCTTGGCTTGGTAATAGTCCAGATAAGGATGCCTCTTTAGGGTCTTGAGGTCGGTATTATTGACATTGATTTTCGTAATACCGACCTTTGGGTTGAGGTAAACATGGGGTTTGATCCGTTCCAGCACGGTCGAGTCCACGCCCCACACCTCGCGCAGTTGCTCCACGCAGACAAAGCCGCCCAAGTTCTGGCGGTATCTTACGATACGTTTGGCAAAGGTGGGGCCGATGCCGTAGATTTCCTGCAGGTCGAAAGTGTCGGCCTGGTTCAGTTCCACCATGAATTTTTTCTTCACCATATATTCCGGGGGTTTATAGTTGTTCGCACGGGGCGGGTTCTCGTTGGATTCCGTCCGATCTTTTTCGCGCTCGGGCGTAGCCTCAATAAGTTGGGGCTCTGTGTTGGGCCGCCATTCCTTGGCTGGGCTCACCACACCGTAGGCACGCAGGAAGAGCGTAAGCACGATAAGGCAGGAAAGGATGCCGATGGCCCTCCGGTCGCTTTTGGTAAAGGCAAAGCGGTATAAGGTTCTTGCCGTATGCGTGTGCAGGCGGTCGAGCCCTATGCGGAGAAGCGCTTTCCATCGGGGTGTCATTCTTTGGTTCATGATTCGGATAGGCCTTTTATATAAAACCCCGAAATCCGGATTTATCGAAACCTTTCTGTCTATTTTTTGTTTTTTTGCTTCTAAACTCTTTGCTACCTTTGCCTTGGATTAACAAAAAAAACAGAGCCATGCACCACTTTAAATTCTGCAATCCGGTAAAGATTCTTTTCGGCGCCGGACAGATTGCCAACATCGCCGCCAATATTCCGCAAGGTTCCAAGGTCATGCTTACCTACGGAGGCGGAAGCATCAAGAAAAACGGCATCTACCAACAGGTAGTGAAAGCCTTGTCGGGCTTCGAATACGTGGAGTTTTCGGGCATCGAGCCCAACCCCAAGTTCGAGACCTTGATGAAAGCCGTTGAGAGGGTGCGCGAGGAAAATGTCGATTTCCTCTTGGCCGTGGGCGGAGGTTCGGTGATAGACGGCACTAAATTCATTGCCGCCGCCACCTATTTCGAGGGAGAAGACCCTTATACCATCTGTACCGAAAGGGCCAGAATCAACAAGGCCGTGCCTTTGGCCGCCGTGCTCACCATGCCGGCCACGGGTTCGGAAATGAACTGCGGCGGCGTTATCAGCCGGCTTTCCACGCAGGAAAAGTTCGCTTTTTCCAGCCCCTTGCTTTTTCCGCGCTTTTCGGTGCTGGATCCCACGGTAACGCTCACCATTCCGCCCCGTCAACGCGGCAATGGTGTGGTGGACGCCTTTATCCATGTAACCGAACAATACCTTACCTATCCTGTGCAGGGCGATATACAGGACCGTTTTTCGGAAGCGATTCTGCATGTGCTGCTCGACAACGGCAAGGCCTATGTGGAAAATCCCGAAGACATGGAGGCCGCTTCCAACATCATGTGGGCCTGCACCCTGGCTTTGAACGGCTTGATTGCCGCCGGTGTGCCGGAAGACTGGGCGACCCATCGTATCGGGCATGAAATCACGGCTTTGGCTGGCTTGGATCACGGGCAGACCTTGGCTATCGTATGGCCGGGACTGCAACGGGTCATGGGCGAATCCAAACGCGAAAAACACCTGCAGTACGCCACCCGTATCTGGAATACCTCCGATATTGAGGAAGCCTTGCGGAAAACCGAGGAATTTTTCCGTGAGCTGGGGGTGGGGACACGCTTTGGTGACTATCCCTCGGTAGGCGACCCGCAGGCCTTGATCGATGCCATCGTGCAACGATTCAAGGAACGCGAGACCCTGTTGGGCGAAAGGTCCGACATCGACTACCGGATCACACGGCAAATTCTCGAATCCCGCAAATAGGCAAGACGCATGGGCATGAAAGCCGTTATCTTGGGTTCGGGAAACGTGGCGTGGCATATCACGCCGGCCTTGTGTTCGGCAGGGCTCGAATGGGTGCAGGTATATAGCCGCACGTTGGCGAATGCCGAAAGCCTGTCGCGCCGCTTGGGCGGTCTGCCGTTTACCGACTGTCTGGAGGCGATAGACAAGACCGCTGACTTTTATCTGTTGGCGGTCAGCGATGGCGCGTTGGCGGAGTTGACCCAAACCCTGCGCCTGCCCGGAAAAACGGTGGCGCATGTGGCCGGTTCCGTACCGGTTTCGGCATTGCAGGCGGTTTCGGAACACGGCGGGGTCATGTATTTTTTTCAGACTTTCAGCAAAGACGTGCCCACGCCCGATTTACGGCAAACGCCTGTCTGTCTGGAGGCCTCCGACCCTTCTACCGCCCGTCTGCTGGAAAATCTTGCCCGTTCGGTTTCCGAAAAGGTGTGTTTTTTGAACTCGGAGCAACGTCAGACCCTGCATATAGGCGGCGTGTTCGTAAACAACTACGTGAATCTGATGTACACGGCGGCTTTCGACCTGTTCCGGGAAAAGGGCATGGATTTCTCGCTGCTTTATCCGCTGATGGAACAGACCTTGCGCAAGGCCAAGCGGATGCCGCCCGCCCAGGCCCAGACAGGGCCTGCCGCCCGTGGCGATGAGCAGGTGCTGGGGAATCATCTGAAGTATCTCTCGGAATCTTGTCAGGGTAAAAAATATTTGGAAGTGTATCGTTTGCTGTGTCAGGCGATTCAAAACGGAAAACAATAAGGAATCATGGCGAATTATAAGGAAAGACTGCCCAAGATCACCACCTTCATCTTCGACTACGATGGAGTGATGAGCGACGGGAAGGTCTGGATGATAGACGAAGAGACCCAGGTGCGCAACGCCGATGTGAAAGACGGCTACGCGCTGCACCACGCGCTCAAGAAAGGCTACCGTGTGGCGGTGATTTCGGGCGGAAAGAGCCGTTCCATCCACGAAAGGATGCGCTATATCGGCGTAAAGGACGTGTTTACGCAGGTGCGTTACAAAAAGGACAAATACGAGGAATACCTGCGCCAGAACGGTATCACGCCCGAAGAGGTGCTTTATATGGGCGACGATATTCCCGATTACGAAGTGATGAAGATGAGCGCGGTGGGGGCGTGCCCTGCCGATGCGGCGGTGGAGATACAGGAGATAGCCGATTATATTTCCCATAAAAAGGGTGGGGAGGGCTGTGTGCGCGATGTGATTGAGCAGGTGATGCGCGTGCGTGGCGACTGGTTCGATGAAGCGAGCCTGCATTGGTAATTTCCTGATAGTTGCCGTTGGTTGCACGGTATTTTGCCATTAAAAGGCGAAAAAATTTTATCTTTGCCCTTTGCGATTTGTTCCCAGGAACGGTTGTAAAGGAATTAATTATTTGATTTTAAGCACAAATAGCTTTATGCACGGCAAAGTTTCCCTACGTATCCTGTTGGTGAACCTGTTCTTATCGGCGGGCATATCGGGCGTTTGCGCTCAAGATTTGCATCTTTCGCAATTGTTTTCCAACCCCATGTACAACAATCCGGCCTTTGCCGGAACTTCCGAATGCGGGCGCATTACGGCGGCCTACCGTAACCAATGGCCCAATGTGGGGGGAGGGTTCTCTATCGCTACTGTATCTTACGATCAATATTTCAAGGCACTGCACGGTGCTGTGGGGGCTTATGTGAACGCCGATTTTCAGGGCGGAGACATCTACCGCGACATCACGGCGGCCCTTATGTATTCGTTCCGTGCCCGTCTGGGGCAGAAACTCTACCTTACGCTGGCGGTGCAGGGCGCGTACATGAACAAATACGTCAATTGGAGTTCGCTTACTTTCGGAGACCAGTATGATCCCTTTACGGGGCTTATTCCCGGTAGGGAAAGCGAAGAAGTCTTGCCCAACACGCCGCTCAACAAGCATTATGCCGATGTGGGCGCGGGCTTTACCTTATACGGGGAATATTTCTACGTGGGTTTCGCCGCCCTGCACCTGAACCGTCCCGACGTGGGTTTTATGGGGCACAGCCGTCTGGATATGAAGTTCAGCGGACAGGTGGGCGGAATGATTTATTTCAGAAAAACTTACGGTGAACGCCACAGTGAACGCGATTTTTCGCTTTCGCCCAATATCATCTATACCCAACAGGGCAAGTTTACCGAACTGAACTATGGGCTCTACGGTAATTTCTATCCTTTCGTGGCCGGGATCTGGTTCCGTCAGAGTTTTACGAATCCCGATGCGGTTATCTTCCTTTTCGGAGGTGAATTCAAGGGTATCCGTCTGGCATACAGCTACGACCTTACCGTTTCAAAACTCACCAAGAGCGGCGGCAGCCACGAAATTTCGCTGGGATTCCGTTTGCCTTGCCCCAAGAAACATTCATTCCGTCAGGATATCATGCCGGTTCCCTGTCCCAAGTTTTAAACAGGTGTCTTGACTTTTTGGCGGAGATTCACTACCTTTGCCGCTGCTTAAAATACCGTAATTCATGTTGAAGCAATTTTTTAAAGCAATTATTGCTATTGGCTGCGTTGCCGGTTTGGCTTCGTGCAGCTCGTCCACCAACCAGTCGCAATCAACGGGTTGGGGCGTGAACGACCCCAGTTGGGGCGGTTTTCAGCGTAACGACAACTACACGCAGCCCGTACCCTTGCGCTTCGTGTTCATCCAAGGCGGCTTCTTTACGATGGGCCGTAATCAGGAAGACCTTAAGTTCGAACACAACAACGCGCCGCATCCGGCTACCGTAAGTTCGTTCTATATGGATGAGGTGGAAACCTCCAACACCGATTACAACGAATACATTTATTGGTTGCAACGCATCTACGGACAGGACTATCCCGAAGTGGTGGAACGCGCCCGTCCCGACGCTTTGGTGTGGAATACCGTTTCCGGTTACCGCGACCCCTTGCAGGATTATTTCGAAAACCCGGCATACAACAACTATCCCGTGGTGGGGGTAACCTGGGAACAGGCCCGCGATTACTGCGATTGGCGTACCGACCGTGTGAACGAATACATCCTCTATCAGGCCAAGATCCTCAAGAAAGACATGGGGCAGACGGCGGATAACAACTTCAATACCGATGCCTATCTGGCCGGTCAATACAGCGGTATCATCAACAAAGGCCTTACCGATATGAACCCCAATGCCGGCGAAAAGGTTCGCGGCGTTCAGAAGAAAGACGGTATTTTGATTGAAAAACTGCGTCTTCCCTCCGAAGTGGAATGGGAATATGCGGCTTTGGCGCTGATGGGCAACAGCAACCAGGAACGTGTGGCCGAAAGGCGCATCTATCCTTGGAACGGCAAACCGCTCCAGGTGCGTAATCCGGAAAGCCCCTACCGTGGTGAGATGATGGGCAACTTTGCCCGTGGCAAGGGCGACTACATGGGTACGGCCGGTTCCTTGAACGACGGTGCCGATTACACCGCGCCCGTCTATTCCTATTTCCCCAACGATTTCGGTTTGTACAATATGGGCGGCAACGTGGCCGAATGGTGCTTGGATGTATATCGTCCGCTTACTTTCGAAGATGCCAACGACCTGAACCCCTTCCGTGGCAATGTATATACCACCGTGGTTCGCGATGAAGACGGTTTGATTGCTGAAAAAGACAGCTTGGGCCGTATCGCTTACCGTCAGTTTACCGATGAAGAATTGGCAGACCGCGCCAACTTCCAGAAGTCCGACAACCGCAACTACCTCGACGGTGATTACGAATCGGCTATCGTGGATGATTGGTTGGCCAAACCCGATGAAGACGAAGAAGGCGGCACCACCGCTTCCGGTAAATCGACCACCTCGCTTTTGTATGAATACGGCACGAGTTCGTTGATTTCCGATAAGTCGCGTGTTGTGAAGGGCGGTTCGTGGAAAGACCGTGCCTATTACCTCTCGCCGGCCACCCGCCGTTTCCTGGATCAGGACAAGAGTGCCGCATGGGTGGGCTTCCGTTGTGCCATGTCCCGCGTGGGGGCGGCCAATGGCGGAACCATCAACGCCAGACGATAAGTTTACATGGTTTATTGCAAATAAGACAAGGGGTTGTACATGGAAGTGTGCAGCCCTTTTGTTTTAAGTTTATTGCTTGAAAGAGAAATCCCGAATTGTGGAATTGCTGGCTCCTGCGGCGAATGCCGAGGTGGCGATGGCGGCTATCGATGCCGGCGCGGACGCGGTGTATATGGGCGGCCCGGCTTTCGGCGCACGGGTACGGGCAGGCAACAGTCTGCAGGATTTGGAAAGGGTGGTGCGTTATGCCCATCGTTACGCGGCGCGTTGTTTCCTTACGCTCAATACCTTGATTTACGAAGAACAGATGCCGCAAGCCTTGCGGCTGGCGCAGCAGGCATACGATATGGGCGTGGATGCGTTGCTGATTCAGGATATGGGGCTTATTGAGGCCGGTTTGCCGCCTATCGAGCTGCACGCCAGCACTCAATGCCATATCACCACGCCCGAGAAAGCCCGTTTTTTGGAGAGCGTGGGGTTCAAACGTCTGGTGCTGGGCAGAGAACTGAGCCTGCGGGAAATAAAGAATATAGCCGATTCGGTGCAGGCGGAGATAGAAACCTTTGTGCATGGGGCGCTTTGCGTAAGCTACAGCGGGCAGTGCTACATGAGTTGCTATATGAACGGACGGAGCGGCAACCGGGGCGAGTGCGCCCAATCTTGCCGTCTGCCTTACGATTTGCAGAACGAAAAAGGGCAGGTGTTGCAGCAAGGGCGCTACCTGCTGTCGATGAAAGACCTGAACGCCGACCGTTTTATGGAAGATCTGGTGGATGCCGGTGTGAACTGCCTTAAGATAGAAGGCCGTCTGAAAGATGCCGTTTATGTGCGGAACATCACCGCTTACTACCGTCATAGGCTCGATGCGATTCTTTCGGAAAGGCCTTGGGCGCAAAGGCCTTCGCACGGAAAGACCCTGTGCGGACCGCTTTCCGATTTGGAAAAGAGCTATCATCGGGAATACACCGCTTTCAATTTGTCGGGCCAACGCGAAGACTGGGCGGTTTTCGATACTCCCAAGGCCACCGGCGCGCGGATAGGGCGTATCCTGGCCGTCGAAAAGCATCTGCCGGGGCGTTATTCGGGTATGGTGCTGCGTGTGTTGCCCGATACCGACAAGATAAGTTTCTCCAAAGGCGACGGCTTGTGTTTCTATGGAAAGAACGGCAGGCTGTGTGGCAAGAATCTTGAGGATTTCGTGCCAAAGGGTCGGGAATTCCTGCTTACGATGCAGGGCGTGGAAGACCTTTCGGATCTGCCGCAGACGGGTTCCTTTCTGTTCCGCAATCGCGATGCGGCCTTTGAGAACGTCTGGCGGCAGGCCAAGGTCAGCCGCAGGATACCTGTGGATATCCGTATAGATACCGACCGTCTTCGGGTCTCGATGTGTGACCGCTACGGGCATTGCGTAACGACGGATATAGAGGCAGGGAAAGTGCAGGGGGCAAAACGTCCCGACATGGCGGATGCGATGCTGAAAGGGGCTTTTGTCAAGCTGGGGGATACGGCGTATGAAGCGGATAGCGTGGAGGTGTCGGGCAAAAACAAAGTTTTTGCGCCGGTTGCCGTGTTGAACGAATGCCGGCGGCGATTGGTGTGGGCATTGGATAGGGTGCGGGAAGAGGCTTACAGGCCGAAAACCGGCACGTTTTGCGCGCGGGGGGAAATGTCTTATCCCGATATGGCAAACGGGCATCTGGATTATCGGGCGAATGTGGCGAATCCGTATGCGGAGCGGTTCTACCGTAGGCACGGGGCGGTTTCAGTGCAGAAGGCGTTTGAGCTCTTGCCGCAACAGGAAAAAGAAAAGCCGGGGCAATTGCTCATGGTGTGCAAGCATTGCATACGCCACCAGTTGGGTCAATGCCTCAAGAAAAATCCGGAGGCGGCGTATCGGGGCGATTTGTATTTGTGTTACGGGCGGCATAAATTCGCGTTGCATTTCGATTGTGAGCATTGCCGTATGGAAGTGCGCACTTGTGAATAGCGGAAATATGGTGGTGAAACAAAACATAGCTTTTCTTGCCCAAGCCGTTTTGGTTTGTGTTCTGTCTTGCCTGGGAGCCTGTGCCCGGGTGGGGACCGCCCCCACGGGAGGCCCTCAGGACCTGGCGCCCCCCGTCTTGCTCAAAGCCTTGCCCCAAGAGGGCAGCACAGGTTTCGAGGGCAAGGAAATAACGCTCGATTTCGATGAATACATCGTGTTGAAGAACACCGACAAAATCGTTACCTCTCCGGTCATCTCCCAAATTTCCTATCAGGCGAACCTAAAGCGGCTTTTTATCCGGATAGAAGATACCTTGCGCGAGAACCAGACCTATTCGATAAACTTCAAGGATGCCATCGGCGATCTGCATGAATCCACGCCCTTGCGTGATTACACCTATTATTTTTCTACCGGTACGGGCATCGATAGCGGCCGTTTGGCTGGACTGGTGTTGGACGCTTTCAGCCTTGCGCCCGTAAAAGAGGCTTCGGTAATGCTGTATGCCGCAAAACCGCAGGAATATCCCGTTACCACGCCGCCCGACTACATAGCCGTTACCGATACGGCGGGGATGTTCAGCCTGCAATATATCCAAGAGGGCTGTTATTATGTCTTGGCAGGAAGCGATGAAAACCACAACTACCTGATAGAACCTACCGAAGAAAAAACGGCTTTTGCCTCCGATTGCTGGCAGACTTCTTCGCTCAAAGCTCCGGTTTATTACGAAAAGAAACGGGGCGTGAAAGAAAGCGACACGGCTTCTTTCGAGGCTTACCAGGCCGCCATACGGCTCCGCAAGGAAGAAGATTTGGCGGAAATCAAGGCATCCGGCAGGGTTCTGTATCTGTATCAGGACAAGGACATAAAGAACCTGCTTAAAGAAGCCAAGTGGAACAAGAAAGGAGAAATAGAACTGTCTTGGTACTATGAGCCCGACAGCAGTCTCCGCTTTTCGTTCCTGCCTTCTTTTCAGGATTATGAATTGACCAAGCAGCTTCAGGCGGCCGACACCGCCACCGAAGAACAGAAAGGGCGCGGACGGCGCAGGCAGGCCGAAAAAGAGGAAATGCCCAATCTGTTTTGGCAGGATTCCCTCGAATTCCATTATATACCGCAAGACAATCCCTTGGCAGGCAAGATTTATTTCAACAACTACCGGGTTACCGACCTGCGTCTGCTCATAGACTATTCCGGATTCTCAGATACTGTGGAACTGATGCTGGGCACAGGCGCGGCGGCGCAGAAAGACACGGCGGCTTTCCGTGTATCGGCCAGACAAAAACGCCTGTTCTTCAAAGACAGCCTTCTGCTTGATTTTTCGTTTCCTCTTGCCTCCTACGATTTGCAGGATGCCACTCTGACCCGTTACCATGTGGATGACGAGGGAAAACGGGATACCCTTCCGATACCCATAACGGAAATTTCCGCCCTGCAGGTGCGACCCGACCGCTTGCAGCTGGATTATCCGTGGCAGACGGGGCATTCCTACCGTCTTTTCCTGCCTTCGGCTTGTCTTACCGATTACTTGCAACGGCATGCCGACACCACGGTGATTTCTTTCGAGGTTCCGGATCTGGAAACCTACGGGCAGGTGGCGGTGTCGATTCGCAACCTCAAGCCCGGCAACTACGAACTGCTGATGGTGGACAACGGCAAAAACGTGTTGCAATCCCGGCCGGTTCCCGAAAACGGCGAGGTTCTTTTTGAATATGTGCAGCCCGCTTATGTAAGCTTTGTGTTGATAGAGGACAGGAACCGGAACCACCGCTGGGATTCGGGAAACCTTGAACAAGGCGTTCAGCCCGAAAGACGTTGGTTCTTTCCTAAAACCATCCGGGCGGAAGCCGATTGGCGCGTGGAAGAAACATGGGATTGGACGGAATGATGCCGAGCCTTATTCCACCATCAGGTTGCAGCCTCTGATATCGCTGTTGTCGAAACGTCCCAGCACCTCAAAACTGCCGTCCGCGTGATATTTTCCCAAATCCTGCGTGGCGATGAAAGGGCAGGAGAAGATATTTCCCAGATCAATCACGTTGATGCCGCCCGTTCTTCCTTCTTTTTCCAGGCTCAAAGGATCTTGACTGTTGCGGATAATGATTCTCATCCAGGGCGGACACGCAAAACGCCCGTCTTTTTGTGTGGAATAGGCTTGTGAAAAGAGTTCGCACATGCCGTATTCGGAATGAATGGCAGGCACCTTGAAGGCATCGCGCAAGATACGGTGCAGTTCATCCTTTACCATTTCCTTGCGGCGTCCTTTCATGCCGCCTGTTTCGAGTACAAGCGTGTGTTGGAGTGGCATGGGAAAGTTCTCCGCCAGATCCAGCAGCGCGAAACTCACGCCGAAAAGCATGGTCTTCGTGCCTTGGGCTTCCAATACGTTCAGTTTTTCGGCGAGTTCCTGGGTGTCGTAGAGGTAAAAGCCGCTTTCGGGGTGATTGGTGCGGCTCAGTTCGATAAGTTTGCTCATCATGGCGATGAGCGAGGAATGGGGTTGCTCTAAATAGTTGGGAAGCAGGACCAGGAAGACATATTCCTGCGGCTCGCCCCAAAACAGGCGGAATGCGTTCAGGAAGCACTGTTCGTAAAGCCCTTTGTCCACGATATAGTGGCGGCTCTGCACCGCTCCCTGCGAAGTGGTGCCCGAACTCATAAAATAATCCTGAGCCTCGAACCCGTCTAAAAGCACCTTTTGGGTCTTGAAAAAGTCGATGGGCAGAAAGGGTATCTGACTGTAATGCGTTATTTCTTCGGGCTTGATGCCGGGCTTGAGGTAATGCACAAAACGGCGGTAAACGGGATTGTGTTCCAGATGCAGACGGAACAACGCCAAAGCCAGCCCGTTGAAGTCTTGTTCGCTTTGTATCTTGAAAATGCGCGGAACAAGCGATTGTACCGTTTTCTGTATCAACATTTTTTATATTTTTACAACTTCGGTGCGAGGCAGGTGTTCTGTCTTGCAGAAAGTTGGTTTACAGTTTTTTAAAACTTGCCTTGAAATTGCATACCATACCAAAAGTACGAATTTGGCTGATATTGGCGATGCCGCTCTTGTGCTGCGCCTGCGTCAAGCCCAAGGAATTTCCGCCCGAACCTTACTTGGAGTTCCGGCGCAATATCTTGGGAATGCAGGCAGGCGTAGGGGGCGATTCCACGCTTACCCTGTCGGTTGAGTTCTACTTTCAGGACGGAGACGGAGACATCGGCAGGCAGGACGAAGAGGAAAGGGAACCCTATGTAGGCGAGTTCTTCCATAACCTGCACTTCAACCTGCAGGAGATGCTGCCCGACAGCAGTTTTGAGCAGGTTTACCAAACCGACAGCACGGGCGCGCGCTACCCGATTACGTACCGATACCACCTGCACTATATAGAGCCGGTAAACGCCAACCATTCCTTGAGCGGCACCATTACCTGGCAGGTGGATGATTTTGCAAGCACGGCTTTTTTCATGCAGGGCAAGACGGTCCGCTACGGGTTTTACCTTTACGACCGGGCGTTGCATAAGAGCAATGTGGTTTATACCGAAGCGATAAGACTATAAAGGATGAAAAGGACGACTGTCAACAGAGGTATGGTTATTGCCGCTATCTTTCTGGCGGTGGCCTTTATTTATTGGGTTCGCCTTTTCCAATTGCAGATATTGGACAACCGATACAAGATAGATGCCGAGAGCAACGCCATCCGCAACAAGGTGCAGTATCCCGGCAGAGGCTTGATTTACGACCGCAAGGGCGAAATCTTAGTCTATAATGAAGCCGTTTATGACCTGATGATCATACCGGGGCAGGCAAAGGATATCGATTGGGCTTTGCTGGCAGACCTTTTGGAGATAACCGAAGAGGGGGCGAGGGAACGCTACAAAAAGGCGCGGGCGTATTCCCGTTATGCCCATTCGGTGTTCGAGAAGCAGATATCCAAGGAAGTCTATGGCAAACTGCAGGAATACCTGTACCGTTTTCCGGGTTTTTACGTGCAGAGCCGTACCCTGCGGCGTTATCCCAAGCCTATCGCGGCGCATGTGCTGGGCGATGTGGGCGAGGTGAGCGAAAAGGAGATAGCCAGCAATCCCTACTACAAGATGGGGGATTACATCGGCAAGAACGGGCTGGAGAAATATTACGAGGAACAGTTGCGCGGACACAAGGGGGTAAAGGTGGTGATGGTGGATGTGCTCAACCGCGAGAAGGGCAGCTACAAAGACGGTATGTTCGATACGGCGGCGGTGGCGGGCGATGAGCTTTATTCCACCTTGGATGCCGCCTTGCAGGAATATGCCGAGGAACTCATGCGAGGCAAGCGGGGCAGCATCGTGGCCATAGAACCTGCCACGGGTGAGGTGCTGGCCTTGGTGTCCGCGCCAACCTACGACCCCAACCTGCTGGTAGGCCGTATCCGGAGCAACAACTACGCCAAGCTGCTCGGCGATGAACAGAAGCCGCTTTTCAACCGTGCGCTCATGGCGTTCTATCCGCCCGGTTCCATTTTTAAGCTGCCGCAGGCGCTTATCGGTATGCAGGAAAAGGTGATTACGTCTCATTCGGGTTTCTCGTGCGAGAAAAACCTGGTGGGATGCCATAACCATCCCGATGCCCTGTGCGTGGCGGACGGGGTCAAGATGTCCTGCAATCCCTACTTTTACCAAGTGTTCCGCCGCATCATCATGCGCGGCAAGGATCCCAACCGTTTTGTGGACAGCCGCCTGGGGCTTGAAAGATGGGATACACTCATGCGTTCTTTCGGCTTTGCCACGCGCCTGGGCATAGACCTTACGGACGTAAAGGCCGGGCTGATACCCAACGCGGCTTATTACGACCGTTACTACGGGCGCAACCAATGGGCGTTCAGCACCATCTATTCGCTCAGCATCGGGCAGGGAGAAATCGGTTTGATTCCTTTGCAGATGGCCAATCTGGCATCGATTATGGCGAACCGGGGCTATTACATTACCCCGCACTTGGTGCGCGCGGTGGGAGAAAGCAGGCTTAATCCGGGCATAGACACCGCGCGGCATTACACGGCCATAGAGCGCAGGTATTTTGAACCGGTGGTGGAAGGCATGTACGGGGCGGTGCACCTGCCCGGCGGCACGGCGCGGCGCGCAAAGATAGACAGCATCGTGGTGTGCGGAAAAACGGGCACCTCCCAGAATCCGCACGGCAAGGACCACGCCGTATTCATCGGTTTCGCTCCCAAGGATAATCCCAAAATCGCCATATCGGTGTTTCTCGAAAACAGCGGTTTCGGCGGAACCTGGGCGGCGCCTACGGCAAGCCTGCTCATAGAGAAATACCTTACCGGCAAGGTCTCGGCTTCGCGCCGGTGGCTGGAAGACCAGGTAAAGGAATTTACCGTTTACACACCCGAAAACTTATGAACGCGGGATCGAACACATTCAGGAACATAGACAAGCCTTTGCTGCTCATCTACCTGCTGTTGGTGGTGGCGGGCTGGTTCAATATCTATTCGGTGGTGTATGACCCCGAAAACACCGGCTTTTCATTTGCCACCCGTTACGGCAAGCAGATGATGTTTATCGGCTTTGCCCTGATTATCGGGGCGGCGGTGTTGGTTACCGACCTGCGGGTGTTCATGCAGTTCGCTTATCTCTATTACGGAGTGGCCATCGTGCTGCTGCTGGCGGTCTTGGTGCTGGGCTCCGAGATTTCGGGTGCCAAATCGTGGATCAAGTTGGGGCCTCTTTCCATACAGCCCTCCGAGTTTGCCAAAGTGGCCACCTGCCTTGCGTTTTCAAAGTACGTTTCGCAACCGGCCATGAACATGAAGCGGGTCAAGAACCAGATAGCCGCCTCGCTGTGGTTTCTCCTCCCGATGGGGCTGATTCTGTTGCAGCCTGATGCCGGTTCGGCGCTTGTTTTCGTGTCTTTCGTGCTGGTGCTTTACCGCGAGGGCATGTCGGGCAGGGTGCTCTTGGCCGGGCTGGTGGCGGTGGTTCTGTTTGTGGCGGCCTTGTTGGTGAACCGTTACGTGCTTATCGGCATCATCTTCGTGGCGGTGCTGGCCTTGCTGCTCTGCAACAAGCGAACCTTTAAGAATATTGCGCTGGCGGTATTGCTTTTCGGGCTTTGCTCCGGTTACACCCTGGGCGTGGAATACGCTTTCAACAAACTCAGCCCGCACCAGCAGACGCGAATCAATGTGCTCTTGGGCAAGGACGTGGATATCAAGGGTGCGGGTTACAATGTGAACCAGTCTAAAATCGCCATCGGGAGCGGTGGGTTCGCAGGCAGGGGATACCTGCAGGGCACGCAGACCAAGTTCGATTTTGTTCCCGAACAAAGCACAGACTTTATTTTCTGCACCTTGGGCGAGGAATGGGGCTGGCTGGGCTGCTCCGTCTTTCTGGCGTTGTATCTTGCCTTGCTGTTGCGGATTCTCAAGATGGCCGAGCGGCAGCGCACCGTTTATGCACGGGTGTATGGCTACGGCGTGGCCTGCATTTTCTTTATGCACCTGTTCGTGAACGTGGGCATGACCATCGGGCTGTTGCCCGTTATCGGGATACCTTTGCCGTTCTTCAGTTACGGAGGTTCGTCCCTTTGGGCGTTCACGCTCTTGCTGTTCATCTTCATCAAAATGGATACAAGGCGGTTCGCCGCATAGCCTTTGTTTTGGAAAAAATCTTAAAACCATGAAAAATACAACTCGGGTACTTTTGTTAAGTTTCTTCATCATGACCGGATGCACGCAACTGGCTCAGAAAGGAAATCCTTTCTTTGAGTCTTGGGAAGACAATGCCTACCGTATTCCTCCTTTCAGCCGTATCAAGGAAGCCCATTACCTGCCGGCATTGCAGGAAGGCATACGCCGTCAGAACGAGGCGGTCAAAGCCATTGTGGAAAACGAGGCGGCCGCCGATTTCGAAAATACGGTGCTGGCCTTGCACCGGAGCGGCGAAATGATTGAAAAGGTAGCCGGGGTGCTGTTCAACGTGGTGGCGGCGCAATCCACCGAAGGGCTGCGCGATATCGAAAGCGAGGCGGTGCAGCTCTTGAGTGCCCAGAACGACAATGTATATATGAATCCCGCCTTGTTCGAGAGGGTAAGGCAGGTTAAGGAAAACGGAGCCTTTGCCGATTCGGTGCAGGGCAAACTGGTGGAAGACACCTATCGCCAATTCGTGCTCAACGGTGCCGAACTGGATGCCGAAGCCCAGGCAAAACTGCGCGAAATCAACACCAAGCTGAGCGAGGCGGAAAACAAGTTCTCGCAGAACCTCTTGCTGGCAACCGCCAAATACGAGTTGCTGGTAGAAGATTCGGCGCGTCTGGAAGGACTGCCCGCCGGCGATCTGGAACGGGCTGCCGCCAAAGCCACGCAGCAAGGCAAGAAAGGTTATCTGTTCGGTTTGGACAACCCCACCATCATGCCGTTTCTGCAATATGTAAAGGATGCCGGACTGCGCAAGGAAATACTGGATGCCTATGCCGCCCGTTGCGCGGCCGGCAGCGAGTTCGACAACACGCCCGTGGTAAAGGATATCGTGCGGCTCAGAATGGAAAAGGCGCATTTGCTCGGATTTCTCGACTATGCTTCCTACGCTTTGCAGACCCGTATGGCCAAAACGCCGCAGGCGGTGTATGCCCTGATGGAAAAAATCTGGCCTGCCGCCTTGCAACGCGCCAAGGAAGAGTTGGCCGAAATGAAAGCCTATCGCGCCAGACACGAAAAGGTACAAGGAGAGTTCCTGCCCTCCGACTGGCGTTACTATGCCAATAAGGTTCGGGAAGAAAAATACGCCCTGGATGAAAATGCCGTAAAGGCTTATTTCTCGCTCGACAGTGTTCGCAAAGGCGTTTTCCATTTGGCTGAACGCCTCTATGGTGTCACTTTTGAACCTTATATGGAGGCGGAGATGCCCACCCCCAACACTTCGGCTTATATCTGCAAGGATGAGGACGGAAGCGTGCTGGGCATCCTCTTTCTGGATATGCTGGCAAGACCCGGGCAGAAATCGGGCGGTGCATGGAACACTTCGTATGTGGAACAAAGTTACGACGGGCAGAAGAGGCTCACCCCGGTAACCTCCATCGTTTGCAACTACACGCCTGCCGTTGACGGGCAGCCGGTTTTGCTGAGCATAGACGAAACCGAAACTTTCTTTCATGAATTCGGGCACGCTTTGCACGCCTTGTTCTCCGAAGTGAAATACAAGGGTCTTTCGGAAACGCCGCGCGACTTTGTGGAACTGCCTTCCCAGGTGATGGAACACTGGGCGTTGCACCCGCAGATGCTCAAGGTGTATGCCCGCCACTATCAGACGGGAGAACCGATTCCCGATGAATTGATTGAACGCATACAGGCTGCCGGACTTTATGGTCAGGGATTTGCCACCACCGAACTGTTGGCGGCGGCCTTGTTGGATATGGATTACCACACGATAAGCCGGATGCCCGAAGGTTTCGACCCGGCGGCGTTCGAAGCGGAATCCACCCAACAAAGAGGGCTGATCGCCGAGATATATCCCCGTTACAAGACCAATTATTTCGCCCACACGATGGGCGGCGGCTACAGCGCCGGCTATTACAGCTATACCTGGGCTGAGGTGTTGGATGCCGACACTTTTGAGGCCTATGAGGAAAGCGGCGATATCTTTAACCGTAAGATAGCTTCTTCGTTCCGCAACGATATATTGAAAAACGGCGGAATGTACGATGCCATGCAGATGTACGTGAAGTTCCGCGGCCACGAACCCGAGGTAAAGGCTTTGCTCAAGAGCCGGGGTTTATAAGCGGTAAAAGACAGGTAAGCAAGGGCGGCCGATTTCTATCGGCCGCCTTTTTTGGTATCGGCCACGATTGTGCCGTCTTTCATCTCGAGGCAACGGTCAGACATGGCAGCCAAATCGTGGTTGTGGGTTACGATAACGA
>CAYVJX010000006.1:0-21201 GCA_964451895.1 uncultured Bacteroidaceae bacterium
CGGCGGCGGCACGCAGTTCGCGCATATCCGACGACACTTCCGAAATGCCTTGCAGCCCGCATTCCTTGCTGAAATAGCTGTTGGCCTGCGTGGGGGTGAGGTTTTCTTTTTCCATAATCGCCATGGCCGCGCCCAGGTCGAGGTCGCCCGCACGGGTTCCCATCACGAGGCCTTCCACGGGCGTGTAGCCCATCGAGGTATCCACGCTCTTGCCGTTCAAGACGGCTGCCAGCGAGGCGCCGTTTCCGAGGTGGCAGGATATGATCTTGCTGTTCTTGAGGTCGATGCCTGCCAATTCCGCGGCTTTCTTGACCACGAATTTGTGGCTCGTGCCGTGAAAGCCGTAGCGACGCATGCGGTCGGTTTGGTAGAACTTGTAGGGAATGGCGTACATATAGGCGTAGTCGGGCATGGTCTGGTGAAAGGAGGTGTCGAACACGCCCACTTGCGGCACTTCGGGCAGCAAGGCCTGCATGGACTCGATGCCTTTGATGTTGGCAGGGTTATGCAGGGGGGCGAAAGGTATGCAGGCTTTGAGGGCGTCCATCACACGGTTGTCGATGAGCACGCTGTCTTTGAAGGTTTCGCCGCCATGCACCACGCGATGCCCCACCGCATTGATTTCCTTGAGGTCTTTGATAACGCCGTATTGGGGGTGAATCAGGTATTCGAGCACCCAGTTGATGCCCACCTGATGGTCGGGAACGGGTTTTTCGAACTTGTGCTTTTCGCCGTCCGAGCCTTGGTGGGTGAGGCTGCCTTGCGCCAATCCGATTTTTTCAACCAGGCCTTTGGCCATGACTTTTCCGTCTTGCTCCATGTCGAGCAATTGGTACTTGAGCGAAGAACTTCCGCAGTTTAAAACTAATATTTTCATCAGGATATGTTTTTGCTTTCTTTTTGTTGGATGCCGTTTACCGGTGGTCGATGCGCTTTACCGATTCCACGCCGTTTACGGTCTTTATCCGGTCTATCAGTTCCTTGAGGTGCGAGGTGTTGTTGATGTAGAGCATGATTTGCCCTTCGTAAACGCCTTCGGCGGCTTTCATGTTGATGGAACGGATGTTGATTTGCGAGTCTTGGTTTATCTTGTCCAGGATCTCAAGCGCCATGCCCGGTTTATCGATGCCGCTTATCTTGATGCCGGTGAGCAGGCCGATCTTTTCGTTCTTCTTCCATTTGGCCTTGACGATGCGGTTGCCGTACTGCGACATGAGTTCAATCGCCTTGGGGCAGTTGGTGCGGTGCACCTCGATGCCTTTATTGGGCAGGATCACGCCGATAACGTCATCGCCCGGAATGGGGTTGCAGCATTCGGGAATGATGTAGTTGAGGTTGTGCACGTCTTTGGCCAGCAACAGGCTTTCGGGCTTGTTCTCCACCTGCGCCTGGATGGCGTCCTGCAGGTTGGTTTCGGGTTTGTCTTTGTCGTTGCCTCCGCTGCGGCGGAACCACGACCAGAACCAGTTGTCGTGCTTTTCGTTGTCGTCTTTGAACAAGGCCACGATGTCTTTTTCGGCAATCTTTTCCAAGGCCACGGCGTAGAAGAGTTCCGATTTGTTCTTGCGCGAAAAGGCTTCCTGCACGCGGTTGATGTTGGCATCGGTAAAGGGAACGTGCAGCTCGTTGAGCATCTTTTTCAAGGCTTCCATGCCTTGGTCGTAGTATTTGGCCTGTTCTTCGCGCAACCATTGGCGTATGCGCGATTTGGCGCGCGAGGAGATAACGTAGTCGAGCCATTCCTCGTTCGGCTTCTGGGTCTTGGAGCAGATAAGCTCCACTTGATCGCCGTTCTTGAGCTTGTGGTTGATGGGCACGAGCTTGTGGTTCACCTTGGCACCGATAACGGTAAAGCCTATTTCGGAGTGGATGAGGAACGCGAAATCGAGAACTGAAGAGCCGGCGGGCAGGGATTTGAGTTCACCCGTAGGCGTGTAGAGGTAAATTTCGCCGTTAAAGAAATTCTGCCGGAAGTCGTTCAGGAAGCTCAACGAATTGTCGGAGGCCGAGTGTTCCAGCATTTCCTTTATTTTGTTGAGCCATATATCGAGCCCGGATTCCATTTCGGTGTCGAAACCTTCGTTCTTGTATCGCCAATGGGCGGCGTATCCGCGTTCGGCTATCTCGTCCATGCGCTTGGAACGTATCTGCACCTCGATCCATTTGCCGGTGTTGCTCATCACCGTGGTGTGTAGGGCTTCATATCCGTTGGGCTTGGGAATGGCGATCCAGTCGCGCAGGCGGTCGGGCTTGGCGCGGTAGATGCTGTTGATGATGGCATAGACCCGGTAGCAGTCGGCCTTTTCGGTTTCTACGGGCGAATCGAGCACGATGCGGATGGCGAACAGGTCATAGACTTCTTCGAACGGAACGCCCTTTTTCTTCATCTTGCCCAGAATGGAGCAGATAGACTTGACGCGCCCTGAAATCGAGAATTTCATGCATTCCGTTTCCAGCTTTTCGCGGATGGGGGCGATGAAATTGTTGATGAGGTGCTCGCGTTCGGCCTCGCTCTGCCGTATCTTTTCGGATACGAAGGCATAGGTTTCGGGTTCGGTGTATTTGAGCGCGAGGTCTTCCAGTTCGCTCTTGATGGTGAACAGCCCCAGGCGGTGTGCCAGCGGTGCGTAGATATTGATGGTTTCGGAAGCGATTTTGAGTTGCTTGTCGCGCGGCATGGAGTCGAGCGTACGCATGTTGTGCAGGCGGTCGGCCAGCTTGATGAGGATTACGCGCACGTCGTCCGAGAGCGAGAAAAGCAGTTTCTTGAAATTTTCCGCCTGAATCGAGAACGATTGGTTCTGGTTGAAAATCGCGTCGATTTTGGTCAATCCGTCCACGATGCGCGCCACCACGGGGCCGAAGCCGTTCTCAATGTCGGTAAGCGTGTATTCGGTATCTTCCACCACGTCGTGCAACAGCGCGCAGACTACGGCGGTAGGTCCGAGCCCGATTTCTTCCACCACGATATGCGCCACCTCCAGAGGATGGTAGATGTAGGGTTCTCCCGATTTGCGGCGCGTGTGTTCGTGCGCGGTGACCGCCAGGGTAAAGGCCTTGTGGATCTGGTCGTGTTCCTCTTGGCTGATTTCACGCTTGAACAGCTTGAACAGCAGTTTGTATCGCCGTAAAATCTCCTTTTTTTCCAAGGCTTCGTCTATCTGGTACATGGCTTCGGATTATAAAATTTCGTTTCGGTCGAGTTCAAAGACTTCCAGGTTGGAAAGGGTCTTTCCGTCTATATCCAGGCGCACCGCCGTAACAACGGAATGAAAGCCTTTGTTGCCGGCCGCTCCCGGATTGATGTGCATTAGGTTCAGCGTATCGTCACGCATCACTTTGAGGATATGCGAATGGCCGCAGACAAAGATGTCGGGCTTTTCGCGAATGAGCAGTTTCTTCACATCGGGATAATACCGGCCGGGATAGCCGCCGATATGGGTCAGTACGATTTTGCAGGTCTGGCATTCGAAAACGGCGGTTTGGGGAACATGGCGGCGCAGCACGTAATCGTCGATATTGCCATAGACCGCCACGGTGGGGCGGAAAGAGGAAATCTCCTGCAAGGTGGGCAGACCGCCTATGTCGCCGGCGTGCCAGATCTGGGCACAGGGCTCCAGAAAGCGGCGCAGTTGGGGCAGGAAGATGCCGTGCGTGTCCGATATGATACCCACCTTTTCCATGGCATCGGGGTGTTAGCGCAGGCGTTCGGCGGAGCGGACCAAGGCTTCGTCTTTCTTGATGCGGCGCGAGGCGAGGTTGATGAAGATGAGCGAGGCAAAGGGAAAGAACGTGGCCCATTGGTAATGCACCATCTTGCGGGCGGCCTGTTTGTCCAGTCCAAGGTCTAAGGATGCGGAGAGTTTGGTGGAAATCGTATCGGGACCCAGGAAGAGAACGCCCAAGAGGATGATGTTGATGAAAAACGCGATGGTGCAGAGCCGGAGCTGGCGCGGACGGTTCCGGTACGAAAACAGGGTGGTGGCCAGCAGGATGAACAATGCCGCAGAAAGTATCAGGAGCAAGGGGAAACGGGAAGCGCCCACCACTTGGTTGTTGAGGTATTGGTAGGGGCCTACGAAGCCGCTCATCTTCATGACCGCGATGCTTCCGTCGGGAAGATGAAAGTCGCAAAGCACGAAAGAAAACAGCAGGCTGACCAAGAGCATGGACGCAGCCAGAAATACCGATTGAACCCGTTGAATCATTGTCTGTGTGTTTAATAAATTGAAAACAAAATAAATGCAGGTCTTCCAAAGGGAAGACTAAGCCAAGTGTAAAGTTACAAAAAAGTACGGGCTATGCCAAACGGATTTCGTGGAGGAACTGCCTGCCGATTGCCTGGTTGGTCTGTTGCAGGAGGTCGGAAAGACGGTAGGAAAGGTTGCTGCGGGCGGCGGCGTTGTTCATGCGCACGTACAGGATGCTGTCTTTTACGTTGAGCGCCGTTACCGTCTGCGCCGTAGCCTCGTCGAGCAGGCTTTTGAAAACGCTTTTGGCCTTTTCTTCGTCAAGGCGTTCATCCCAGCCGTAATGCCGCGCCAGGCGTTCTATCAGGTGGTCGATTTTACGGGTCATGGTTCAGCTTATCAGCACGGGCTGCGCGTTTTCGATGCGATAGACACGGTGTTCCACCGGGTGGTGGGCAAAGAGGTCCAAGACCCGGCTGTCGTGGGTATCGCTCAGGAATACCTGCCCGAAACCGTCTTTTCCGATAAGTTCCATCAGGCGGTGGATGCGGCGCAGGTCGAGTTTGTCGAACATATCGTCCAGAAGCAGTATCGGGTTGGCCTGTCCGGTCTGGGCCAGATACTGCCATTGGGAGAGCCGCAAGGCCAGCAGGAAGGATTTTTGCTGCCCCTGCGAACCGCACAGGCGGATGGCGTGTCCGTTGAGCAGCAGCGAAAGGTCGTCTTTGTGGATGCCCGCCGTGGTGTATTGCAGGATGCGGTCTTTCTGCGCCGATTCCCGCAACAGTTCTTCCAAGGGCTTTTCCTGCAAGGCCGATTTGTACGACAAGCCTGCCTTTTCGGTGTCTTCGGCCAAAAGGGCGTAAAAATGGTCGAAAACGGGAATGAAATGTTCGATGAAGCGTGTCCTTTCCTCAAAGATAAGCTTGCCATACCGGCAGAGCTGCAGGTCGAAGACTTCCAGAAGCGATAGGTCGATGCCGTCTTGTTTGAGCAGGCGGTTGCGCTGTTCGAGGGCTTTGTTGTAGAGCAGCAGGTTCTCCAGATAGGCGTGGTTGGATTGGGAAATGGCGGAGTCGATGAATTTGCGCCGCAGGTCACTGCCGCCGTAAATGAGTTCCTGATCTTGGGGGCTGACCATCACCAAGGGAATCCGCCCCACGTGGTCGGAAAGGCGTTCATATTCCTTTTTGTTGAACTTGAGGGATTTGCGTTGCCCTTTGCGTTGCACGAGGTTCACTTCCGCTTCGTTCCTGTCTAAGATATATCGGCCGTTGAGGGCGTAGTAGTCTTCGCCGTAGCGGATATGGTCGCGCCCCGTGGCGCCGAAATAACTCTTGGAGAACGAGAGGTGGTAGATGGCGTCCAGCAGGTTGGTCTTGCCGCTGCCGTTGTTGCCCACCAGGCAATTGACACGCGGACAGAAGTCTGTTTCGGCTTCGGTATAGTTCTTGAAGTTGTTTATGTACAGGTGCTCTAGATACATTCGGTAAGGGTGTTGATGCGCCGGGCGACGGCTTCCATGAGCCACATGGGGGTGGAGGTGGCGCCGCAGACGCCGATGCTGGCAAAGCGTGCCGTATGGGCAGGGGTGCTGAAGTCTTCGGGGCGGAGTTCTTCGGGACTGCTTACGAAGAAGGTGTTTTTGTTGAACTTGCGGCATATCTCGTAGAGGTATCTGCCGTTGGAGCTCTGTTGGCCGCTCACGAATACCACGCCTTGGTTTGCTTTGGCGAATTCTTCCAATTGTTCCGCGCGGCGGCTCATGCTCCTGCAGATGCTGTTGACCGCCTTGAAATATACGCCCTTGCGGTGGCAGGCTTCTTCTACGAACTCTACAATCTGGTTGTATTTCTCGGTGTTCATCGTGGTCTGGGCGTAGAGCTGGGTGGGCACGGAAAAGTCTATCTGCCGCACATCTTCCAGCGAACTGACCACTTTGGCGCGGTTGCCAGTCTGTCCGTTGAGCCCGATTACTTCGGCGTGTCCGGGCTTGCCGTAGATAAGCACCTGGCCGCCGATCTGCCGCATCTGTTCAAATCCGAGTTTGATGCGTTGTTGCAGGCGGAGCACGATAGGGCAGGTGGCATCCACCAGTTCGATATGGTTCTCTTGGGCCTTGCGGTAGGTTTCGGGCGGCTCGCCGTGGGCCCGTATGAGCACCTTGGCATCGTGGAGAAGGGCAAAGGTCTCGTTGTCGATGACTTTCAGCCCTGCTTCCTCCAACCGCCTTACCTCTTCGTTGTTGTGCACGATTTCGCCCAGACAGTAAAGGGGGGCTTTGTCGGGCTGCTCCTTTAAGGCGGCAAGCCGTCGCTGGGCTTCTTCGATGGCTCCGGTAACGCCGAAGCAGAATCCCGAATTACGGTCGATGGTTACGGTGGTGGGCATAGGGTGCAAAAATACTACAAGTTGGAGAAACTGTGTTGGCTCTTGGGAAATGGTTGGCGGAATTTTGTACAGATAATCAAGCTTGGATAGGGTTTGGTGTGTGGTGATTTGCGGTTTTTTGCCGAACTTTCGGTAAGAAAATCGGGGGATAATCCGAGGCATTTTGTAAATTCGCCATGAAAATAGGGTGAACGCATCATGGCAGGCCGAAAGAAAATAAAACCGGGACGCAGAACGGGCTTTGGGAAAAAAGGCGAGGTTTTCGGTATCTACAGTTTCCTCAACGTAGTCTTGTTCGCGGCATTGGCGGAGTTCGCCTACATATGCCTTATCTTCTTTACCGATATTCTCAAACGCAGCGTGGAAGGCGATGTGTTCTCCTTTCCCGTGTTCGCTGTCAACCTTTTGGCGTTCAACGTGCTTTGTTTCCTTTTGCTGCGCCTCAACATCAAGGCCAACCGCCGTTACCCGTTCCGTTACTACGGTTCTTTCGGTATGGTGGCTTTCTTTGTGTTGATAGGTGTCTGTTTCTATATCTACAACTACCTTCTGTACGTGGGGGCAGTGGCGGGCAGCAGCAGCGACGGGCTTTCTCCTTTCGTGCCCACCGAACCCATCTGGTTCACGCTGGCATTCATAACGATGGGAGAATTGGTGGTGATGTGCCTTATAACGCTCAACCATGCGGCGCGTTACACGATTAAGATCTACAAGGAAAGTGAGGATTTGCGGCAGGTGCAGGTGCGTTCCGAGATACAGGCCTTGCAGACTCAGCTCAATCCTCATTTTCTGTTCAACAGCCTTAACACCTTGGTGTCGGAAATCGATTACGACCCGGCGGCGGCCAAACGGTTCACCATTGATCTGGCGGGTGTTTACCGTTATATCCTGCAGAAGCAGAACAAGCCGATGGTGGCGGTGTTCGAGGAACTCGACTTTTTGCAGGCCTATATCCATCTGAACCGGGTGCGGGTGGGCGAGAGCCTGCATTACGAATGTGTGTATCCCGACCAAAGCAATCTTGATTTTCTGCAAGAAAACTACCTGCCATCCCTGTCTTTGCAACTTTTGGTTGAAAACGCCTTGAAGCATAATGTTATATCGGGCTTGAAGCCTTTGTATATACGGGTTTCCTTTACCGAAGACCTGTCGTATCTGGTGGTTTCGAACAACATCAATCCCAAAAAGAACGTACATTCGTTGGGAACGGGCTTGGAGAACCTGGCCAAACGTTACCGGCTGCTGTCGGGGCAGGAAATAACGGTGGAGAAGACCGAAAAGAGTTTTACCGTGAAATTACCCATGTTGAATGGAGACTAACAAAGACAATAAAGTAAAGGTGGCCATCCTGGAGGATGAGTTGCCTGCCGCCCGCCTGTTGAAAAGCATGCTGCTCTCGCTGCGTTCCGATTGGGAGGTGGAACATATCGGCGGCAGCAACGAAGAGGCGGTGGCATGGTTCAAGGCCTGCAAGCGTGAACCCGATATTCTGTTTCTGGATATCGAGTTGAGTGACGGGGTTTCTTTCGAGTTCCTGGATGAGGTTCGCCCCAAAGGGATGATTGTGTTTACCACGGCATACGATGAATATGCGGTACGGGCGTTTTCGGTGGACAGTATCGACTATCTGCTCAAGCCTATCGAAAAGGAACGCCTGCGGCTGAGCGTGGAGAAGTTCGAGAAGCGTACCGCCGCTTATTTCAGTCAGGTAAACGAGAAAAGCGATTGGAAGGGTTTTCCCGAAAAGATGGCGGCAGGCGAGAAGAATTACCGCAAGCGTTTCCTGATGCAGCGCGGCAACCAGATGGAAGTGCTGCTGGTGGAAGACGTGGCGTATTTCTTCAGTGAGAACAAGATAACCTACGCGCAGACTTTCAAGCAGGGCTCGATGGTGGTGGATTATTCGTTGGACCGTTTGGGCGAGGAACTCGACCCGGCTTTGTTTTTCCGCGCCACCCGGCAGATTCTGCTGTGCAGCCGTGCGGTCAACAAAATCGAGAATTATTTTCAGGGTAAGGTGTCGGTAGCCCTGGTGCCGGAATTCAAAGAACCGGTGCTGGTGAGCAAGGAAAAGGCGGAAAGCTTTAAACTCTGGCTCAATTACTGACGGATGCCCGTAAGGAGGAAGAAAAAGATGAGCGGAAATTTTATATCGGAGGCCGGAAAGAAGGCGTTGTGTTGCCTGTTGGCGCTGTCGCCTTGGGTGGCCGTGACACAGGAAGTATCGGGGGAGCCGGAAGAGGAAATGTTGATTGCTCCGCGGATAGAGGCGTTTGTGCCTGATTCTTTTTTTGCGCGTAAGCAGATGTTGCGCCATGACGTGCTGATGCTTGCCTGCGACCAGATGGAAGGCCGGCTCACCGGTTCGTTGCAAGACAGCCTGGTGGCCTTGTATCTTGGAAAACGCTTTATGGAAAACGGCTTGGTGCCGTTCACCGCCGCTTATAAAACGGCTCAGCCGGGCAAGGACCAGACCGATTACTGGCTACCGTATTCGTTCAAGGCGCGTTGGGGAGAACAAGTGTTTACGCGCAACGTGGCGGGTGTGGTAAAGGGCACGGATTCGGCGCTTTCGGAACATCTTGTGGTGGTGGGAGCGCACTTTGACCATCTGGGTTGGGGCGACAAGGCGGAAACCTCCATGCGCAAGGGCGTTCATGAGATCCATAACGGGGCGGACGACAACGCCAGCGGTGTGGCGGTGATGTTGGAACTGATGCGGTATTATTCGCAGTATCCTTTGCCCAAAACCTTGGTGTTCGTGGCTTTCAGCGGCGAAGAACTCGGGCTTTGCGGCTCCACGGCTTTTCTGGATGCCTTTCCTTTTGAGCTTTCCAAAATCGATGTGATGTTTAACCTCGATATGTTGGGCGGTCTGCAGGGCAATGGCTTCAGGATAAACGGAACGGGCACGAGCAGGGAGGCCGCCGCCATGGTGGAGGAAGCGCGCCGGCATACCGATTTGGAACTCTCGGTTTCTCCCGACGGACACGGGCCGTCTGACCATGCTTCTTTTTACGCGCGGCAGATACCGGTGTTCTTTTTCTGCACGCCTCCCACGCCCACCTACCACACGCCCGACGATGACCCTGCCACGCTTAACTATGACGGCATGCTGCGTATCGCCGCCTTGGCGGGCAATCTTGTCAGGCAGGCGGGTGAGGCACAGCCCTTGCATTTCACGTCTTCGGGCGAACCCCAGCGCCCCACCAAGGGCATGGGCGATTTCAAAGTGACGCTCGGCCTGATGCCCGACATCAACAATACGTCTAAAGACGGGCTTACCGCCATGATTGTGGTGGAGGGCAAGCCCGCCTACAAGGCCGGCTTGCGCAGCGGCGATGTGATGTGCAGTTTGAACGGAAAGAAGATAAGCAGTATAGAACAATACATGGAAGTGCTTTCCACCTTGAAACAAGGCATGAAGGTAAAGATTAAGGCCATCCGTAAGTCCGACGGCAAGAAGACGGTTTACGTGGCGCATGTATAAAAAGAAAGACGATGAAAAAATCCTGGATGATATTGCTGGCGGTGGTGCTCACGATGTGTTTCGCCGTATTTCAGCGTATGAGCGGCCCCACCTATCCCAAAAGCGGAAAAGTGGAGGTGAACGGTAAGAAATACGCCTACAAGCTGCCCCGCAGCGGCACCACGGGAGAAGAAACCGTGGTGAAATTTCCGAATGTGCTCGACAATACATCGGGTGCCAGCACGCAGGCGGCCAGCCAAGGGGCGTTTTTGTATTACCGTCAATATTCATTGGTGGAAGGCGAAGAATACGTGAAAGTGCCGATGCGCTGGCAAGACGGAAACTGGACGGCTTCGCTGCCTTCCCGTCCGCAAGCCGGCAAGTGGGCTTATTATATCCAGGCGGAGGGCGTTTCTTATTTTGCCGACCAACCGGTGGTTATACGCTACAAAGGCTCTGTTCCGGCAGGCATCCTGATACCGCATATCCTGCTGATATTCTTGGCGATGTTTTTTGCGGTCATGGCGGGAATCGCCGCTGTCTGCAACAATCCGCTGTATAAACGCTATTGTCTGCTCACGATTTTATGCCTGCTCTCGGGCGGTTTCGTGTTCGGCTGCCTGGTGCAATACCATGCTTTCGGCGTGTATTGGTCGGGATTCCCCTTGGGTGGCGACTTTACCGACAACAAGACCTTGATTGCCTTGCTGGCGTTTTTGGCGGCCTGGGGCGTGCTGGTGTTCCGCAAAAAGGCCCGTTGGGCGGTGCTGGCCGCCAGTATCGTGATGCTGGGCGTTTTCTGCATTCCCCACAGCGCCAACGGCTCGGAACTGAATCCCCAAACGGGTTGCATCGAAAGTGGAAGATAGTTTTGAATTTTAAACGATATAATCATGGAAAAGAAAGTTTCTCAACACGTAACCTGGGTAGGTAAGACCGATTGGCAGCTTACCCGTTTTCATGGCGACGAACTGTCCACCCATTTCGGGTCAAGCTACAATTCCTATCTGGTTCGCGATGAAAAGACGGCTTTGATCGATACCGTATGGAAACCTTTCGACAAGGAGTTCATCAGCGGGCTTAAAGCCATCATCGACCTCAAGAGCATCGATTACATTATAATGAATCATAATGAAATCGACCATAGCGGCGCGCTTCCCGAACTGATGCGCGAGATTCCGGATGTGCCCATTTACTGCACGGCCAAAGGGGAAGCCATTATCCGCGGACACTATCATCAGAATTGGAATTTCGTAAACGTGAAGACGGGCGATACCTTGTCTTTGGGCAAGACCACGCTTACCTTTTTCGAAGCCCCGATGCTGCACTGGCCCGACACGATGTTTACGCATCTGAGCCAAGACAATGTGTTGTTCTCCAACGACGGTTTCGGGCAACACTACGCCAGCGAATCGCTGTTTGATGAAAGCGTGGCGGATATGAGCCAGTTGCTGCATGAAGCCATGAAGTATTACGCCAATATCCTTTCGCCTTTCTCGCCGATGGTAAAGCGCAAGGTTCCTGAATTGCTCGGCCTGGGGCTGCCTATTGAAATCGTGGCTCCCAGCCACGGCATCATCTGGAAGAAGCATATCGACCTGATTGTGGGCAAATACAAGGAATGGTGCGAGGACTACGCCGAAAACCAGGTTACCATCGTGTATGACACCATGTGGGATTCCACGCGCACGATGGCGGAGAATATCGCCGACGGTATCCGTATCACCAATCCCGGCATCACGGTAAAACTGTATAATGCCGCCCATGTCGATAAGAACGATATCACCACCGAAGTGTTCCGTTCCAAGGCTTTGCTGGTAGGAAGCCCCACCATCAACAACGGGGTTTCGTATGCCATCGAAGGCATTATGGAAATGATAAAGGGAATGAAACTCAAAGGCAAATGCGGTGCGGCTTTCGGCTCTTACGGTTGGAGCGGCGAATCGCCCAAACTGCTTTCGGCAAAATTGGAAGGCGCCGGATTCAAAGTATTGGCGGAAGGCCTGAAGTCGCCTTGGGTGCCCGACGGCAACGCAAAAAAACAGTGCCGCGAATACGGCATGGCGTTTGCCAAGGCGCTTGCGTCTGCTGAATGATCGCATGCCGGAAAGTTCCGGTAAACGGATAAAAAATGCCCGGACATCCTGACGGATGCCCGGGCATTTGCGTATAGGAGAGATGCGGATGATTAACCCACGAAGTGGAAGTGCGGGCCGAAACGTTCGAAAGCCGCGCGGTCCAGTTCTTCGCGGTGGTCGGGATGTGCAATGGATATGAGCATCTTGGCACGTTCCTGCATGGTTTTTCCATACAGGTTCACCGCGCCGTATTCGGTAACGATCCATTGAACGTGGGCACGGGTGGTGACCACACCGGCACCCGAGGTGAGAACGGGCGCGATCTTGCTGATGCCTTTGTTCGTAACCGACTGCATGGCGATGATGGCCTTGCCGCCGGGACTTAAAGAAGCACCGCGCACGAAATCCACCTGTCCGCCTACGCCCGAATAGAACTTGGTTCCCAGTGAATCGGCGCAGACCTGTCCGGTCAGGTCAATCTGCAAGGCCGAGTTGATGGCCGTTACCTTGGGGTTCTTGGCGATGATGAACTCGTTGTTGGTATAACCCACGTCCATCATGGCAACGCCGGGATTGTCGTCCAAAAAGTCATATACGTCTTTGCTTCCCATCACGAAGGTAGAAACAATCTTGCCCTTGTCGATGGCTTTGTTCCGGCCGTTGATGATGCCTTTGCGCACGAGGTTCAGCACTCCGTCGGCAAACATTTCGGTATGGATGCCGAGGTCTTTGTGGTTGTTCAACTGCGAAAGCACGGCGTTGGGAATCGAACCGATACCCATCTGGAGCGTGGCGCCGTCTTCGATAAGTTCAGCCACATACTTGCCGATCTGGGCTTCTTCGGGCGAGGGTTCGGCAAAATGGCCTTCAATCAGCGGGGCGTCGTCTTCGGTAAAGATGTCGATCATGTCCATCGGAATGAGGGCATCTCCGAAAGAACGCGGCATACGGGGATTGATGGTGGCGATTACCGTGTCGGCGGTCTCGATGGCGGCCAGCGTGGCATCTACCGAGCAGCCCAAGGAAACGAATCCGTGTTTGTCGGGGGGCGTGGTCTGGATCAAGGCCACGTTGGGGCGGCAGTAGCCTTCGCGGATCAGCCGCTGGGTATCCTGCAGGAAGCCGGGAATATAATCGGCATAACCGGCCTGGGTGTCTTTACGCACGTTGGCGCCGGCAAAGAACGATTCCAAAAGGAACACGCCTTCGAATTCCGCGCCCGTGTAGGGGGCGGGGCCTTCGGTGTGCAGGTGTTGCAGCCGCACGTTCTTGAACTCTTTGCGTCTGCCGCGTTCGCACATGGCCTGAATCAGTTTTTGCGGAGCGCAACCGATGGCATGGATGTGCACCCTGTCGTTGGTCTTGATGACTTTAACCGCTTCTTCGGCGGAAACAATTTTCATGGAGGTCAACATAATTATGTGGTTATTTTTCTTTAATCAGAATCATATATACGGGGAAGTGATCGCTGTATCCGTTCAGATACACGCCCCCGGCGTGTGTACGCAAGGGATAGCCGTTGTATTTGCCGTCTTTCTGCATGAGCATCGGGTCGTTGAAGATACGGTAACCGTAGAACTTGAGCGTGGAGCGGTCTTTGCCGGTAAGCCCCTGGGTAATGATCATCTGGTCGAACAGATTCCATTGCCCTTTGTAGCACAGTGTGCCCACACCGCGTTTATACAGACCGTAGGAAGCGTTGAACATCTCACCCGGTTTGAGTTTGGTGTAATCGTCCTGCTTGGGGGCGCGCATCACGTTCACCACGCTTTTGTTGATGGGGTCGTCGTTCAAGTCGCCCGTAACGATGATTTTGGCTTGCGGATTGGCGGCCAGAATGGTATCCACGATACGGCGGGTGAGGCGGGCGGCCATTTCCCGTTTGGGCGAGCTGCGCTTTTCGCCCCCGAGGCGGGAAGGCCAGTGGTTCACGATAAAATGCAGCGTGTCGCCCATATAGATACCCGAAACCACCAGTTGGTCGCGGGTCAGGAAATTGGGTTCGAGCGAGTCGTAGAGCCGCACCGAACGGCTGCTGATTATCTGATACTTGTCTTTTTGGTATAACAGCCCCACGTCCACACCGCGGCGGTCGGGGCCGTCGTAATGCACCACGCCGAAATTGTAGGGCAGCAGTTCGGGTTGCGCCACCAGGTCTTCCAGTACCTGACGGTTTTCCACTTCACTCACGCCCAGAATGTCGGGCACCTGCAGCTTGATTCCGCCCACTTCCTGATGGATGGCGGCGATCGCCACCGCCAGGTTGTGCAGTTTGTTGCGGTATTTCATGCCCGTCCAACCGTAGCTTCCGTTGGGAAGGAACTGCTGGTCGTTGGTAAGCGGGTCGTCGATGGTGTCGAACAGGTTCTCGAGGTTATAGAACCCCACCATGCCCAGTTGATACTGTTTCTTTTCTTGCGCCTGCCCCATGAACGAGAGGACGAGGAAAAACAACAAGAGGAATAAAGCGGTTTTCTGCTTCATCTTTTTAAAGTTTTCGAGGATGCGAAGATAGTGCAAATCTAAAACATATAATCCCATACGGGCAACAGGACGGGCTTTTTCTTCAAGGCTTCCACCGCTTTGCCGTCCAGATGGGCCTTGCGTATCACAAGCCGGAACATGTATTCCGAAAACCAGTCGTCGGTAAAGGTGATGTAGCCTTTGTGCCCGGCATCGGCACCCCAGCTGTTTTCAAATTCCCATTTCACGGGATTCTCGTTTTCATCCACATCGCAGCCGATGAGCGTCATGGCATGGCTCGAACCGCTCTGCCGGCTCAGGATGCGGTCTGCTTTCTCCATATCCAGCTTCACACCCAGAAGTGCGGCATAATCGTACATTCCGGGGTCGGAGATGCCTTTCTTGGAATCGAATTGCTTGCCTACATCGCAGGAGGCGTACATGGCCTCGTTGTTCTTGATGGAGGCCAGCGCCGCTTTCTTGATGTCTTCGTTGGGCAGGTTCAGATAGACCCAGTTCATGCCTTCGTAGCTGTTGCGGTAGTTCTGTATTTCATACACGGCGTAGTAAGGACGGGTAGGGTCGTTCATAATCATGATGTAGTTGTCGGGCGTATAGCCTTCGGGCGTGATTTCAGCGTAGAATTGCAGAGGCGTGTAGTCTTTGAGTTCCTTTACGTTGCCTTCCTTGTCCTTGTAACGCCAGGTGAATTGCGCGGGCGGTTCCCCCAGACAGAGGGCCAGGATGCGGTAAACGTCTTGCAGGCCTTGCATCTTTTGCTTGCGCAGGGCGTCTGTCTTGAGGCCTTTTTCGGCCATGTGCCGGATTTCCATACCGGTGCGGCGCAGGCTTTCGTTGAGGAGGTTCACCATCTGCCCGGTGTTGTTGGAATGTTCGGTTTCGGGCATCACCTGAGTGGGAACCACGCCGTATTTGGAGGCGAGGTTATAATAAAGGTTCCATACACCGCCGTCGTTTACGGGAGAGGAAAAATAGGTCGTTACCTCACGGTCGTCCATAGAGGTCTTGGCGGTTTGGATGATATTTTCGAGAAAGAGGTTGGCTTTTTCGAGCATATCATAGAAATAGAGGTAGTTGTGCGAGAAATCGAAATCTTCGATATTGTATTTCTTGATGATGCCGGGGCGCAGCACGTTCATGGAGGTGAACATCCAGCAACGACCGGAGTGCTTTTGGTCGGTGATGCCTTTCACATCCACCCGGTATTTGAAGAAATGGTCTATTTTACCTTGTTTTTCGCGGTTGAGCGCCAGGGAGTGGATGTTGGCGTTTCCAGTGAGCGCGTTTTGGATGGCGCGGGTTGGGGCATCCGGAACAAAACTTTCCCGGAGTTGTTTCAATTGTGCGTCCTCCAGTTTCTGGGCATGGAGCGTGCCGCAGAAAGCGAGCGTCAGCGAACAGGCAGCCGCCTTGAAAAAGAGAGTTTTCATTATGATGAGGTTTTGTTTACAGTCGGTATGAAATTTTACAAAAATACGAAAGTTGAGAGCAGAAGACAAACTTGTTTGTATTCTGCCGAAACGCAGGATTTTTGAACGAAAATGTGCGGCTCGTTTTTTTTCTTTGGCAGATTAATCGTAAATTCGCAAGGTTTGTACGTTTGTATAAACGGATAAAGACAGTTTATGAAGCCGAAAACGTTCATAAGATTTGCCTGTGTGTTGCTGCTGTCGGTGTGTGTGGCCGCTGGCGGTACGCTCAGGGCGCAGGCGCGGCAGATAAAGAAGGCGGATACGGCCTTTCGCTACCATATGTACGATGTGTCCGTGACCCAATACCAGAAGGCTTTTGCCCGCATGGGGCGCAAGGCCAAGACCGACCCCGACGAGAAGAACCGCCTTTTGTTCCAGATTGCCGAGGCATATCGTTACAGCGGACAGCAGAAATCGGCGGCCCGCCAGTACCAGCGTTGCATCCGCAGCGGTTACTATAAGGTGAACCCTCAGGTCTATTTCCATCTGGCCAACCTGCAATTGGCCGAAGGCGAGTTCGACAACGCCATTTCCAACTATCGCAACTATTTAGATTATATTCCCGACGACAGTGCCGGCATACAGGGTTTGCGGGCCGGGCTCATCGCCCGTAAGGCCGCCACCCAGGGTTCACGCTATCAGATAGAGAACGTGCGCAAGCTCAATACCAATTCAGGCGATTGGACACCCCGTTTTTACGATGCCGAGGGCACGATAGTGGCTTTCTCTTCCACACGGGAAGGTGTTACGGGCAAGAAGAACGATGCCTGGACAGGGCAGCGCTTTTCCGATATTTTCGTGGCCAAGCAGGATGCCAAGGGAGGCTGGAGCCAGCCGGAAAAACTTGACCAACTGGGTAAGACCAGCACAGGGGCGAACGAAAGTGATGCTTCTTTCTGCAAAGACGGCACGGTGATGTATTACACCTACTGCGGCAGCGAGAACAAGAAAAGGAACCGTTGCGTCATCAAGACCTCCACTTTCGACGGCAAGGCCTGGGGCGATCCGGAAGAAGTGGTGATCGGCGAAGATTCCGTGTCGGATTTCGTGCATCCCTTCATTACCGAAGATGGTTCACGCCTCTTTTTCGCATCCAATCGAGGGGGCGGCTATGGCGACCTTGATATCTGGTATGCCGAAGGCAGCGGCAACACTTTTTCCGAACCTGTCAACCTGAATTGGCGCAAAGACGATTCTCCCGAAGAGATACGTGAGATGCAGGGCAGGAACTTCGGAGACAGCCGGGTCAACTCTCCCTACAAGGAAGCCTATCCCTACTTGCGCAACGATACGCTTTTGTATTTCGCCTCCACCGGGCATGGCTCGCTAGGAGGCTACGATATTTTCCGCGCGGTCTTGCGTGACGGCATCTTTACCGAGGTGGAGAATCTGGGTTATCCGCTCAATACGAACGCCGATGATTTCGGCATCTGCTTCCTGCCGGGGCAGAACAAGGGGCTTTTCAGCTCCAACCGGGGCGGCGGTCGCGGCAGCGACGATGTATATTCCTTTTATATGCCCGATATCCTCTTTACGATTTCGGGCACGATTACCGATGAATCCACCTTGCAGCCCGTTGCCGGCGCGGAAGTTACCTTGCTGGGAACCGACGGGATGCTGGTTTCGGCCACCTCCGACGGAAAAGGTTTCTATATGTTCGATGCCGGGCAGGTAAACGAGAACACCACCTACAAAATGATTGTGGAAAAGCGCAACTATCTGGGTGCGGAAGGTTCGGAAACCACGGTGGGTCTGATTGCCAGCAAGGACTTTGAACACGATTTCGTGCTTGCCCCCATGCCGCGCGGTCCGGTGGTGTTGCCCGAGATACTCTACGACCTCGGCAAATGGGATCTGAAAGAACAATATCAGGATTCCTTGATGGACTTGATTGTGCTGCTGGAAAAGAATCCCCGTCTGGTCATCGAGTTGGCCTCGCATACCGACAGCCGCCCCATCGCCATGACGAACGACTCCCTTTCGCAGTACCGCGCCCAATCGGTGGTGGATTACCTCATAAAACGGGGCATACACGGAGAACGTCTGGTGGCGAGAGGTTACGGTTCACATGTGCCGCGCACCTTGCAGCACGAGATGGTTTCTTATTATAAGAACTCGCCTTATGTGTTCGATTCGGGCTGCGTGATGACCGATGAATACATCGCCTCGCTCAAAGACAAGAACATGCAGGAGGCCGCCCATCAGCTCAACCGCCGTACCGAATTCAGCGTGCTGCGCGAAGACTTTATCCCTACGGGCAAAGGCAGCATAAGCGCGTTGGTGGGCATGGGTGATTGGGCGAACATGAACAAGATACCCTTTGTGACGAATCCGGACGACAAGCCCGAAATACGGGTGATTGCCAATGGAATGGGGATGCGCGCGGTGTTGGATAAGAAAGCGAAAGCCTGTGCGATCAGTGTGGATGCGGCGATGCGCCTTTTGCAGGTGGGCAATCTGGGTAAGAACAGTTTCAAGAATAAGGAGAAGGCCTTCAATGCCGACGGGGAGGTTTTACCCGGACAGCATCTGCAGTTGAAGGAACTCAAGATAGGCCGGTATGTGTTGCCGCGCATGGAGTTCGTGACCGCCGAGGAACTGCCGGCGGAGATATTGCTCAATGCCGCCGGCATGGCCAAGATAGGAGATTATACGATTGATATGGACGCACGGCAGATTGTCGTGGAAGAATAAAGGATAAAACCGACCAAAACCATAAGTTTATGGAAGCAAACACCAAGTATGAACAGAGAGGCGTTTCGGCGGCCAAGACCGATGTGAAGAACGCCATCGGCGGATTGGACAAGGGACTCTTCGATAATTCGTTCTGCAAGATCATTCCCGATGTGATGAGCGAAAACAAAAAGAGCGTTTTCGGACCCTCGTATTGCAATATCATGCATGCCGACGGCGCGGGCACGAAAGCGGTTCTGGCGTACCTCTATTGGAGAGAAACGGGCGACCTTTCGGTTTGGCGCGGCATCGCCCAGGATGCGGTGGTGATGAACACCGATGATTTGCTTTGCGTGGGAGCGACCACCAATCTGGTGCTTTCTTCCACAATCGGAAGAAACAAGTTCCTTATTCCCGGTGAAGTGATCAAGGCCATTATCGAAGGAACGCAGGAATTTGTGGAAAGAATGGCGCAGAACCATATCCATATCACTTTTGCCGGAGGGGAAACCGCCGATATGGGCGACAGCGTGCGTTCCATCGTGGTGGACAGTACCGTTTGCACCCGTATGAAGAAAAGCGAAGTGATAGCCTGTGACCGCATTCAGGCCGGCGACGTGATTATTGGCCTGTCTTCTTGCGGAAGAACCACCTACGAAGACGAATACAACAGCGGTATCGGCAGCAACGGGCTTACCAGCGCGCGCCATGATGTGCTCAAGCACGAATATGCCGAAAAATATCCCGAATCTTTCGATTCGGCCATTGACCGCGCTTTGGTTTATTGCGGCAGCAAATCGTTGACCGATGATTCGGGAGTGGAAGGCCTGACCATAGGCAAACTCCTTTTGAGTCCGACCCGTACCTACGCGCCGGTGGTGCAAGCCATTTTGGAAAATTACCGTCCCAGCATCCACGGCATCATCCACTGCACGGGTGGAGCGCAGACCAAGGTGATGAACTTTGTGAAGAATCTCCATGTGGTAAAGAACAGCCTGTTCCCCACGCCTCCCGTGTTCAGCCTCATTCAGTCTGAAAGCGGCACTCCATGGCAGGAAATGTACCAAGTGTTCAATATGGGACACCGCATGGAACTCTATGTAAAGGAAAACATTGCCGCCGACGTTATCAAGATTGCCCGTTATTTCGACTTGGATGCCAAGGTGATAGGTTATTGCGAAAACAGCTCCAAAAATATGCTTACCATCGACGGCGAATACGGCACGTTCACTTATTGAGCGCTGTTTCCTCCTGCTTGATTTCGGTCGGTTGAAAACCAACGACCGAAATTTTCGGTCAAAAAGCAGTATATGGTTTACTTTGTTATAAGTATTTCATATACTGCTTTTTATATTATAATTAACAACGGTTTGTTAATGGTTTCGGCACTTTGTGGCGTATTTGTCGTGGGCTTAGCCCTAATTTCGCATGTTTTAAAATGAAATACATGGCTCAATATATACGGACTGCTTTCGGAAAAACCGCGTTCTGTTTCCTTCTGCTTTTTCCCGTTTTTTCACAAGCCCAGCACTACCGTGTGGTAAAAGGGCGGATTTACGACCAGAAAGACAAGTTGGTATTGCCGCAGGCACAGGTAATGGTGGTGGGAACTACCGGGCAGGGTGCGGTGGCCGATATGGACGGGAATTATATGCTGGCGGTGGAACGTACCGAGGTGGAGCTGAATTTCCGCTATCTGGGTTATGAAGAAAAGACGATAAAGGTTACGTTTGCCAAAGGCGAGGACACGAAGATTCTCAACGTGGGGCTGGCCTCTTTCGCCACGGCCTTGGAAGCGGTGCAGATACAGGGAACCCGTTTGGAACGCGACGGCAAGACTTCCATACAGACCATGGAAGTGGTGGGACTGGAAAGCATTGCCAAAAACAATGTGAATACCTTGGACAGGGCGCTCAAGGGCGTGGCGGGTTTGGCCATTGTGGATAACGAGCCGCAGATGCGCGGCGGCAGCGGGTTCAGTTCCGGTATGGGCAGCCGTGTGATGTTGTTGCTGGACGATATGCCGATGCTGCGTGCCGATGCCGGCCGTCCGGCCTGGAACCTGGTTTCGATGGATGATGTGGAACAGATAGACGTGCTCAAAGGCGCGGCTTCGGTATTGTATGGCTCGGCGGCCATCAACGGTGCGATCAACGTGCATACCAAATACGCTTCCAGTACGCCGGTAAGTTCCATCAAGCTGTATGCCGGCATTTACGAAAAGCCCAAGAGCATACCACTTACAGAACATATAAAATATAAGGAAGTTGATCCTACAACGTATGAATGGCACTGGGTGGAAAGAGACGAGAAGGTGAAAGACCGTTCCTGGACACGGGGATGCCCTATCAAGACGGGGGTGTCGCTCAGCCATTCCCGCCAGTTGGCCAAATGGTGGGATTTCAGTGCCAACGCGGATTATGCGGATGATGACGGTTATCGTC
>CAYVJX010000006.1:21301-24413 GCA_964451895.1 uncultured Bacteroidaceae bacterium
AAATGGTGGGATTTCAGTGCCAACGCGGATTATGCGGATGATGACGGTTATCGTCTCGGGCCTGAACCGCAACCGGGCAACCGGGTGGAACCGGCGGAAAAAAGGGTACGCGCCAGTATGGGGAACCGCTTCCATATCAACGACCGTTGGACCTTGGTGCTCAATGCCAATTTCATGTATTCCGACAACCGGATGTATAACTTCTGGGCGAACGCGCTCGATGGCAAATACCGTCCTTTCGGGAATTATGAAGATGGCAAATGGGCCACGACCTTGAGTCATTTCAAGGATGTGGTTGTCTTGGTGGATCCCCACCTCAAGTATGTTTCACCCAAAGGCGGTGTGCATGAGTTGGACAACCGCTATATGTTTTCCAACAACAATGTTATCAATATCACGGGGCAGGATGCCCGCTCCCAGTCGGTATATAATACCTACCGCTACCGCAAGACTTTTGAAAAGGCAGCCGATTTGGGCTTGACCGTGGGGGTATCGAACCAATATACCTATTCAAGCGGTGAAGTATTTTCGGGCAATATGTACGACATCGGCAGTCAAGGCTCGCATACGGCCGACAATCTGGCGGTTTTCGCCAAGTTGGAAAAACCGTTTCTGAAAGAAAAGAACCTGAAGTTGGAATTGGGCGGTCGTTTGGAAAACTGCTTTGTGGACGATTGGCACGAAATGAGTCCGGTGTTCCAGTTGGGGCTGAACTATGCCGTAACCAAGTCGGGAACCATTTTCCGGCTTTCGGCAGGGCAGGGCTATCGGGCGGCCACGATTGGCGAGAAATTCATCACGACCCGTGTGGGGATGTATGGTTTCTATCCCAATCCTGATTTGAAATCCGAAAAGAGTGTCAATATGGAATTCGGCATCCGGCAATATCTCAAATCGGATGTGGTTACGGGCTATCTGGATGTGGCGGCTTTCCATCAGATTTATTGGAACTATATCGAGTTTTTTATGGGACCTTGGAATCTGGATGAAACCACGCCTTTGCCCAAACGTTTCGGTTTTGAGTTTTTCAATACCGGACGAGCCACGATAACGGGAGCGGAAGCCTCTTTCGGAGCGGAATTCGATATTTTGGAAAACCTCCAACTCCAGTTGCAAGCCAATTATACCTATTCGTTGCCTGTCTGCAGGGAACCTGAAAAAATATACCGTAGTACCTTGTCCAAGGACTATAAGTACAGCAATTCATCGTCCAATACGGATGGCAATATTCTTAAGTATCGAATCCAGCATATGGCGAAATTCGATTTCGATATAAAGTTCTTTAAATATTTTTCAGTGGGCATGGGGGTACAGTATATGAGTGCGATGAAAAATGTGGATGGCGTGTTCATTGAGATGGATAAGAATAAGGAAGGTTATGCGGCATGGTTGGGTAGTGTAGAGATGGATTTGCCGTTTTACGGTATTGATGAATTTATGAAAAAACACGCTTGGGGCTCATTGGTATTGGATTTACGCGCCAGTGTGGATGTCAACCATTTTACATTCTCCTTTGTGGTAAACAATCTGCTGAATGCCGAGTATTCATTGCGTCCGCTTTATATCGAAGCACCGCGTACCTATACCTTGCAAATCACCTATCGTTTTCAAGATATAAATCCGGTTACCTGGTTCAGACGAAACAGGACGGATGTGGCGAGGCTTTAATAGAATTTAATAAACGTAAATACCTTAGTTAAGATGAAAAAAACGATTTTATTTTTAGGCGTGCTTTCCATTTTTATTGGAAAGTCTATGGCTCAAAACCAGGCTTTGCCTGATGGTAAGTTTGAACAATGGGAACAAGGAAAAACGGATGCCGGAGATGCTTACGATGATTTGGCTAATCCTTTTTGGACCTCGCTTAACCAACTTGCCTCTCTTCCTCCTGATATGTTTACCGGTCCTCTTACTATGTTTAAGGAAAAGGGGCGTTCGGGACAGGAAGGTGATTATGCCCCGCGTTTGGTGGCGAATGAAATGCTTTACGGGGACAGCGGTATGATTTTCTTGCCGGGTGTTATCGGTACGCTCGATGTGGTCTTCGAAAAATTGACGGCACGGACGGGACGCGCTTTTACCTCGCGGCCCAAAGCTATCAAAGGCTATATGAAGTATTTTCCCGTGAACGGTGACAGCGCTAGTATATATGTGGGACTTACCCGCTATAACGAAGAATTGGGTATACGTCAGCCAATAGGCTTTGTGGACAAGATTTATAAGGATACAATTTCCGAATGGATGGAATTCAATTTGCCTATTGACTATCGCAATGAAGAACTGACCCCCGACACGGTGATGGTATTTTTTGTATCGAGTGCCGGCTACGACCGCAAATTCGAGAGGTTGATGCATTGTGAAGGACAGCTCGGCAGCACGCTTTGGGTAGATGATGTGGAATTCGTTTACGAGAATGGTGGTGATGACCCTAGCACTGCCAACGAAAATCCGGTATTGGCTTCTTCCAATCTTTATCCCAATCCCTCTTTCAACGGCCTCTTCAACCTGAATGTCAAGGCTGCTTGCAAAATGGAAGTGATTTCGATTTCCGGTCAGTTGGTGATGCAGCAGAATCTGGCTACTCCGGGTTCCTATACGGTTGATTTGTCTCGTTTCGCTCCGGGCGTTTACTACATCCGCCTGTCGAACAAACAGGGGGCGGCAACCTTGAAAGCCGTTAGACGCTAAGGCTACATCCCTATGCGGTGGAGCGTGAACGCTCCGCTGGATGAATCCGCCGCCGGATATTCCGGCGGCGGATTCTTTTTATACCATAGAGAAAAGCTTGGTTTATCAACTAAATAAACGGGTTTTCCGACGAAATTTCGGTAATTTTTGATGTAACTTTCTTTTGCGATATTTTTGTTTGTATAATTTTGATTATAAATTATTTGTGGCTTATTTTGCAAAGAAAGGAAAATATAGGCGATGAAGTTCGGTAGATTAAGGAGGAAAACGGGAATGGAAAGCGTTCTAAATTTGTGATGTAGTTGATGAATCATGCGTTGGTTTTCAACCGACTTCCTTGTCAACGAAAACAAAACTACATGAAAAAAACATTCAGGATTTTTTTGTTTTTGATACTTTGCGTGTCGGGAAGCCTTTTCTTCTC
>CAYVJX010000007.1:0-24044 GCA_964451895.1 uncultured Bacteroidaceae bacterium
GTTTTGCTCGGTATTTTGGGTTGGCCGGAGTTGTTGGCTCTGGCCGTATTGGTGCTGTTGCTTTTCGGCGGCAAGAAGATTCCCGAATTGATGAAAGGCTTGGGAAAAGGCGTGCGTTCCTTTAAAGATGGAGTGAACGGCGTGGAAAAAGACATGGAAGTAAAAGACCCCGATACGTCCCGAACTCCCGAAAACAAAGAATAAATGGATTCCGGCGGGAAAACGCAGTCTTTTTGGGAACATCTGGATGATTTGCGCCATAGCCTTATCCGTATCGTGCTGGCGGTGGTGGTTTTGGCGGTGGCGGCATTCTGCTTTAAAGAGCCGCTTTTTGCCTGGGTGCTCGCTCCGCAGAAAAGCGGGTTCATCACCTACCGCCTCTTGGCTTGCCTGTCTTCCTGGATGGGCGCCGAAATGGGCGATTTTTCCATTCCCCTCATCAATACCGGCTTGGCGCGGCAGTTTGTCCTGCACATGAAGACCGCGCTGTGGGCAGGCGTTATCCTGGCATCCCCGTATATACTCTATCAGATTTTCCGCTTTGTTTCGCCTGCCTTGTACGCCAACGAAAGGCATTATGCCCTACGGGTGGCCGTCAGCGGTTACCTGCTGTTCATGGTAGGCGTGGCGGTGGGTTACCTCTTGATTTTTCCGCTTACCTTCCGCTTCTTGGGCACTTATACGGTAAGCGATGAGATTGCCAATCTCATCAGTCTGGATTCCTATATCTCCACCTTGATGAGCATCTGCCTCACGATGGGCATCGTTTTTGAAATACCGGTTCTTTGCTGGCTGTTCGGAAAACTGGGATTCCTGACGGCGGACTTCATGCGGAAATACCGCAAACACGCCATCGTGATTATCGTTTTCGCCGCCGCCATCATCACGCCCACTTCCGATGTCTTTACGCTTACGGTCGTTTCCTTGCCCATGTACCTGCTCTACGAAGCGGGCGTCTGGATTGTAAGGCGCACGGGCAGGAAAAAAGCGGAGGCTTAATCCTTTTGTTCGTTTTCTTCCTTGTGTTCGTAGAAGAACTCTTCGATTTTGGCACGCAGCTGCGTGGGAGAAACGTTATAGGTTACGTTGCCGAACAGACAGTAGGAAATGGAACCCGTTTCTTCCGAAACCACAATCGCCAGGGCATCCGATTGTTCGGTGATGCCGATGGCCGAGCGGTGACGGAGACCCAAGGCGGCCGACACGTTTTTGTTGGCGGTGACCGGTAGGATACAGCGGGCGGCCAGAATCTTGTTCCTCTCGATAATGAGCGCCCCGTCGTGCAGCGGGCTGTTCTTGAAGAATATGTTTTCGATAAGCGCGCTCGAGATCAAGGCATCCACCTTTTCGCCCGTGGCCACCGTGCCGGGCAGTCGGTTCAGCTGGGTAAGGATAATCAAGGCACCGGTCTTTTCCTGGCTCATGTGCATGCAGGCCTGTATGATAGGGGTGATGCTCAGTTCCCGTCGGGTGATCCGTCGGGTATTCAGCCGTCCGAAAATCAGCCATTTGCGCTTGTTCTGCATGGCCCCCGGCGTGCTGAGCATAAACAAGGCGCGCCGTATTTCAGGCTGGAACACGATAACCAAGGCCAAGAACCCCATGCTGATGACCCGGTCGAGGATTTCGGTGGTGAGCGACAGTTCGAACTGCTGCGCGATTTTCCAGAAGATATAGATGCCGATGATGCTCAACACCACGTTCAGCGCCGAGGTCCCCTTGACTATCTTGTAGAACTGGTATGCCAGGAATGCTACGATAGCCAAGTCGATGATCTGGATAAAGTCGAGGTTCAAGAACCATTCGGAGATTGTTTCCATGGGCGTTCCGTGTGGGCTTATGTTTAGTTACGGTCGGGATTTTCCTTTCCGTCTTTCCGGCATTGGCAAAAAATCCTTACGCATTGGGCGGCTTCTTTCACATCGTGCACGCGAAGAATCGCCGCGCCGTTCTGCAAGGCGATCATATTGGCAGCCGTGGTGGCGTTCAAGGCCTCCTGCGGCGTGCAGTCAAGCAGTTTGTACAGCATCGACTTACGCGACATGCCCGCCAGCACCGGAGCGTGGAGCATGTCGAAATCGCGCAGGTGTGCCAACAGGCGGTAGTTGTGTCTCAGGGTCTTGGCAAAGCCGAAGCCGGGGTCGATGATGATATCGTGGATGCCGGCCTGTCGCGCCTGCTGCATCTTTTGCGAAAAATAAAGGAGCAGGTCGGTCACCACGTCTTGGTAGTGCGGTTTATCCTGCATCGTGGCAGGTGTTTCCTTGAGGTGCATGAGCACATAGGGCAGTTGCAGCCTGCCCACGGTGGCGAACATCTCCGCATCGTAGGCTCCACCTGATATATCGTTGATGATATGCGCTCCGCAGTCGGCTGCCATACGGGCAATCTCCGCCCGGAAGGTATCCACCGAAACAAACAGGCGGGGAAAATATCTGGTAATGGCCTCAAGGGTGTCCTCCAGGCGGCGGCGTTCCTCGGCGGCATCGGGCAGTTCGGCGCCCGGACGGGAAGAAACGGCGCCTATGTCGAGAATATCCATGCCGTCCTGCATCATCTGATCCACCTTGCGGAGTGCCGTTTCTGTATCGGGAATCCGGCTCTGTTCGTAGAAAGAGTCGGGGGTAAGGTTCAGGATTCCCATCACCATGGGACGATCCATAACCAAAAGGTTACCCCGCACATTGAGCGAAAAAGCCATTTAAAAACCAAGATTTAGGTAATTGCAAAAGTACCTAAACATACGTACTTTTGCAAGATACGCAGAAGCAATTCCATTATGAAAGCAACGCAGACCAATGGGCAGTTCAAACAGGTGCTGGACGAGTGCCGGGCTTTGTATGTGGCCAAACTGGGCGATTACGGCGCGGCCTGGCATGTGCTCCGTCCCGCCTCGCTCACCGACCAGATCTTTATCAAGGCCAAACGCATCCGCACGATACAGATAACGGGCACGCAGATGATAGGGGAGGATATCCGCGACGCTTTCATGGCTATCGTCAACTATTCGGTCATGGCGCTTATCCAGGCCGAGCTGGGATTTGAGGATGCCCCCTTGGGCAAGCAGGCCGCCATCGAGGCGTACGACCGCTACGCCGTGCAGACCTACGAGCTTATGGTAAGGAAAAACCACGATTACGGGGAAGCCTGGCGGAGTATGCGGATAGGTTCGCTGGTCGATATTATCCTGATGAAGCTCCTGCGTATCAAGCAGATTGAGGATGCCAACGGTGCCACCGCAGTGTCGGAAGGCGTGGAGGGCAACTATTGCGACATGATAAACTACGCCGTGTTCGCCCTTATCAAGTTGAATGAAGAAGACAACGCAAACAAGAAAACCGCGAAATAAGATGAAAAAGTTATCGATTCCCGATTGGATACCTTCGTATGCCATCCTGTTGTTGACTCTGGTCTTGGCGGCGGGTATAGCCCTCTTTCCGGATTTGAGCTGGATCTTTCTGATTCTTTTGTGCGCCAACATCGTTTTCTGTGTGCTCAACCGCAAGCGTTTTACCCATTCGGCGGCGGTGGTTTTCCGTTGCCTGGTAGGGGGGCTGTTCATCTATTCGGGCTTCTCCAAGGGGGTTGATCCGCTCGGCACGCAATATGTGATACACGATTATCTGGAAGCCTTCAAGATGCCGTGGCTCACCGGGCTCGCGCTAGTCGGTTCATTCTTTCTCAATATGCTGGAATTCACCTTGGGCGTGTTGTTGCTGTGCAATGTAAAAATCCGATATACGGCCTGGATTACGGCGCTCATGATGGCGTTCTTTACCGTCCTTACCCTCAACGATGCCATTTCCGAACCGGTTCCCGACTGTGGTTGCTTCGGCAAGGCGTTGGTAATAACCAACTGGCAGACTTTCTATAAGAACCTGGTGTTGGATGCCGGCGTGCTGGTGTTGCTGTTCTCCTTGAACAAACTGTCGAGCCGCAAATCCTGCCGCACCGATGGGGCGATCATCGGCATCACGATGCTGCTTTTCCTCGGTTTTGAATACTACAACTACCGCTATCTGCCGGTCATCAATTTTCTGGATTGGAAAGAAGACGTAAGGCTTTTCCCCGAAAATCCGCTGCCGGTGCGCCATTACCTTACCTACAAAGACCTGCGCACGGGCGAGGAAAAAGAATACCTGATGTCGGAATGTCCTTTCGGGGATGCCGATTGGGTGGAGAACAACGAGTTCGTCTCGCGCCGCGATGAAGACCCCAATCCGCATACGGCCAACATCAACATTGTGGAAAAGACCGAGGAGGAAGATCCCGGCTACGATGTTACCAAAACGCTGCTGGAACAGGAAAATCCCCTGGTTCTGGTGGCGGTTTACGATTTGGAGGCCGCCAACCCCAAAGGCGTGGAAAAAACGGCGGAATTCGTGCGCATGGCGCGGGAAACCGGTGTGGATGCCTGCTTCTTGACCGCCTCCTCCATGGCGCAGGCCGAAACATTCCGGCGGAAATACGGATTGGAAGACTTTCCGTTCTATTATGCAGACAACACCTCTATCAAGGCGGTGATCCGTTCCAATCCGGGCATCGTTTTGGTACAGAACGCATACGTGCTCAAATTGTGGGATTGGCGGCGATTGCCTTCTTTTAACGAGGCAGGCGTTTCCGCCCGATAAAAACATACGCTCATGAGAAGAAAAATTGTAGCGGGAAACTGGAAGATGAACCTCCGTTTCCAGGAAGCCGAAGAATTGTTGGACGAATTGGCCTCGCGTCTGGAAAAGGAACAGCAGGGCCGTGATGTGGATGTTATCGTCTGTCCGCCGTTCCCTTATCTGGAAATGGCCTACGATCTGGGCACGGACGAAGAAGATACGAACACGGTATATTACGCCGTGGGTGCCCAGAATGTGAGCGAACACGACAAAGGCGCCTACACGGGCGAGATTTCGGCAGCCATGCTTTCGTCGATGAACATCGAGTATTGCATTGTGGGGCACTCCGAACGCCGCAAGTATCATGGCGAAACCGATGCCATGGTGGCGCGCAAGGTGGAAAGTCTGTTGCAGAACGGCATCGTGCCTATCGTATGCTGCGGCGAATCCTTGGAAGAACGCGAGGCGGGAAACCATTTCAAGGTGATCGAACGCCAGCTTTCCGAAGGTCTTTTCCATCTTGAACCGCTCGATTTCTCGCGCATCATCATTGCCTACGAACCGGTTTGGGCCATCGGTACGGGCAAGACCGCCACACCTGAACAGGCGCAGGAAGTGCATGCCTTTATACGCAATCTCGTGCAGGAAAAATACGGTAAGGAAACCGCCAAGCAGATTCCTTTGCTGTATGGCGGAAGCTGTAATCCCGCCACCGCGCCCGAACTGTTCGCCCAACCCGATATCGACGGCGGACTGATCGGCGGAGCCTCGCTCAAGGCCGGCGATTTCATTTCGATTGTCAATTCGTTCGAATAGCCGTATCATGGACTATGTTTCGGTTTGCCTGCACCATGCCTTGGAGCAGGTGCCGCTTGATTTGCTGGTGGATGCCTTGGGGCAGGCGGGCTTTGAGAGTTTCGAGACCGAAGAAGGTGTTCTTACCGCCTATATCCGCCATCCCGATTATGAGAGGAACAAGGCGGAAATCGAAGCCGTTCTGGCGGAGTACGGGCCTTTTGCAGGGCGCGAAGACACGGTAATCCAAGACCAGGATTGGAACGCGGTGTGGGAAAGTTCCTACCAGCCCGTGCGTTTTGATGATTTCTGCTTTGTTCATGCGCCTTTCCACGAACCGCTCCGGGAGGTGAAGTACAATATCCGGATTGAACCCAAGATGTCTTTCGGCACCGCGCATCATCCCACCACGGCCCTGATGATAAAGTTCCTGCAGGAAAATCCGCCTTTGGGTGAGCAGGTGCTCGATATGGGTTGCGGCACGGGCGTGCTGGGCATTCTGGCGGCCATGCAGGGCGCAAAAAGCGTAACGGGCATCGATGTGGACGAATGGGCCTACCGCAATGCGCTCGAAAACGTGCAGGCCAACGGCTTTTCGGAACAGGGCGCTTGCCCATTTTCCATAAGACTGGGGGATGTCCGTCTGCTTTCAGGCATGAAATTCGACCGCATTATCGCCAACATCAACCGCAATATCCTCGTAGGGGATATGGAAGCCTATTCCTCCGCCTTGAAAGCGGGAGGAAGCCTTTATCTGAGCGGCTTCTACTTAGATGATATGGAAATCATCGAGCGGGCTTGCAACGCGCACCGGTTATTTTATAAGCAACATCACAGTCAGGATAATTGGGCGGCGATGCGGTTCATCAAGAAATAATCGAAAAATAAGACGTATCGTTTAGCTTTTGCTGTTTCTCGATACGGGAATCGAAAAGCAGAATCTGGCGCCGTCGAGATAGCCTTGATCCACGTAGAGTTCTCCGCCTAAACGCAGGGCGAGCTGGCGGCTCAGGTAAAGCCCCAGACCCGAACCTTGCGAGAAGGAATCCAGTTTGACGAAGCGGTCAAAAATCACTTCTTCTTTTCCGGCGGGAATACCGATGCCCGTATCCGTAACTTCAAACACGAGCTTGTTCAAGCCCTTGAAATGGTAGCCTATCGTGATGCTGCCTTGTTGGGTGAATTTGGCGGCGTTGCTGAGCAGGTTCACCAATACCTGTTCCACGTGTTCGCGGTCGGTGGTGATTTCCAGATCGGGGTTGGAGGAGTCGAAACGCAGCCTCACCCCGTCTTTAACGCGGTCTTTTATCTCGTTCATCGCGTGTTGGCAGAGGGCGTGTATCGAAACGTTGTGCGTTTGCGGAAACGCCATCTCATCGCTTTCAATCGAAGAGATGTCCAGAATATCGTTCACCAAGGTTGCCAGATAGTCGGTGTTGATTTTTACCAGATTGGCGTAGTTGCCCAACTGTCCGCGCATTTCTTCGGGTATCTTCTTCACGATCAGTTGCGAGAATCCTAAAATGGAGTTGAGCGGCGTGCGCACTTCGTGGCTCATGTTGTGCAGGAACTCGCTCTTGGCGCGGTTGGCTTCTTCGGCGCGTTTGTAGGCCACCACCAGTTCGGTCTGGGTCTGGTTCAACATGTCGCGTTCGCGGATAAGCGCCTCGCTGGAGTGTTGCAGGTGGGCGGCGAGCCGGCGGGAACGGAAGTAACTGATCACGGCCACAATCAGCAGAATCAAGGTGATGATAAGTGCCGGAATGGTAATCAGTACGATACGGCGGTTGCTCCGGATCGTGGTCTGTTGCTGGAGTAGTTCCAGATGGGTGTTCTCGGCCTTGAGGGCTTCTACATCGTAGCGTATCTGCAATTCCCTGAAAAACTCGTCCGATTTCTTGTTCAGGTAATCTTCCAACAATACGTTGTATTCGTTCAGGGTCTGCAACAGCAAGGCCTCGTCGCCTACAATCCCGGCGGCATCCCGGAGCATCCTCAGCATCTTGCGGCGGTTGGTCGGGGTCTGTTCTTCCGCGAGGCATTGCCGGATATAGGGAATGGCTTCCTGGTAACGCTTGGAGGCAAAAAGGTAGAAAGCGTCGATACGGGGCGTTTTGGCGCGGTCGTTCTGCGCGTCGGTGTTCCGTTGGCAGATTTCAAGGCTCTTGTGATAGTATTCGTTCAGTTCCTTGCGGGTCAGCCCCGGGTAATTGCTCAGGATGCGGCGGTAACAGATATACTGGTTTACGTCATAGTTGCGGTAAATCCGCCCCAAGTCGCTGTACCGCCTTTCCAGTTTCTCGATGATACGCAGCAGTTCTTTGTCGGCGTTGATGGCCTTGGCGTAGTTGTCGTTGGCCGTATGCACGATGGCGGCGCGGGTGTAGAACAGGTTCCGCAGCGCGTACAGTTGCGGGGGCAATTGGTCGATGAGGGCTTCGAGTCTGTCCAGATATTCGGTGTACAGGATGCCCGAGGAGGTATAGCCTAGATAAATGCAGAGCGTGTTGACACGCAGGATCTGCGAGAAGATATCGTTGGCGGAACCGTTTTCGGCCTCAAACTTTTTGATGAAATCGGCCGCTTGCTGCTGTTGGGCGGAGAATCTGGCCTGCAGGCTGATGATTTGCAATTGCAGGAAAACCTCACATTCTTTTTTCTCGTCCGATTCCGGCAATCCCTGCGCGGCATGGCTCAGGTAGGAGAGTATGCTGTCGTTGCTTGCATAAAGGATGGAAAGCTGCATGAGCATATCCGTTTCGGTCGGATAGTCTTTGGCGTGCATGGCGGTTTGCAGCAACTGCCAGCCATACACCGTCTGCAGGCGGCGTGGAGAAATATCATACAGGTTGTAGAGTGCCTTGATACTGTCTTTGGCCGTGGTGGCGGCATGCAATTCTTCCGATAGCTTGGCGGAGATTTTGTCGGAATCTTCGTCGGCTTGCGCGCAAAAAGGTATGAGTAAGGCGCAACAGGCGAGAAACAGCAGTCTTTTGCCCATGTCGTGTGCTTAGAAGATTAAATGTGGCTGGTGATTTCGGTTTCCAATTTTACGGGATTGATGGGCTTGGAAATGTAGCCGTTGAAGCCAATGCTCATGATTCTTTCCTTGTCGGAGGCAAAGGCGTAGGCGGTAACGGCAACGATAGGCACGGTGGAGGAGAGCTTGCGTATCTCCTTGGTGGCTTCGTAGCCGTCCATGTTGGGCATGCTGATGTCCATGAGAATCAGTTGGGGGTTCTGCTCCTTGAACATCTCCACGGCTTCCAGCCCGTCGTGGGCGTGAATCAGTTCGTATTCGTCTTCCAGCATGGCATGCAGGAGAAAATAGTTGTTGTCGTTGTCTTCGGCAATCAGGATGAGGGGCTTGGAACCGGTGTCGGCAGGGCGGGGTTTGAGCACCGCCGTGGGCGCGGGTTCGGGTGTGGGAACTGCGGCAGGCGCGGGAGTGGGCGCGGGCGCAGGGGCGGTTGAAGGCGAATCCAGCTGAGACTGGAATAACTGCATCATCTGCCGTATGATCTTGCTGTTGCTTTCTATGGTTTCGGCATACAGTTTCCGCATTTCCCTATCGTCGGCATCGGCAATGCGTTTGGCGTAATCCACAATCATGTCGAGCGGCGTGCGGATGTTGTCGTAGAAAGATTTCAGTTGTTCGTTATTCATTTCTGTTTGGATTTTTCAAGGTGATCAGGCGTTTTTCTTTCCTAAAACCGATTCCAGCTCATTGAGCAGGTTGGCGGCGTTGATGGGTTTTGAGATATAACTGTTGAACCCGCTGGCGAGGATGCGCGATTTGTCGGAGGCAAAGGCATAGGCGGTAACGGCGATGATAGGCACGGTGTCTGAAATCTTGCGGATTTCCCGGGTGGCTTCGTAACCGTCCATGTTGGGCATCCCGATGTCCATCAGTATGGCTTGGGGGCGGTGTTCCTTGAACATGGCCACGGCCTCCACCCCGTCCCAGGCATGTATCAACTTATAGTCTGATTCGAGGATGGACTGGAAAAGCATATAGTTGCTTTCGTTGTCTTCGGCAATCAGAATCATGTTGGATTTGTTTTCGCTTACGGTCGGCGCAACGGTTTTCGGGGCTTCTTCCGGTTTACTCTCAGAGGAGGGGTTGAATGGAATCGTGAACCAGAATTTGCTGCCCTTGCCCTCTCCGGAAGAGACCACACCGATACATCCGCCCATTTTTTCCACGATGCCCTTGCAGATGGAAAGCCCCAGCCCCGTACCCTGGGCAAAGTTGTTGAGCTTGGAGAAGCGTTGGAACAGTTTCTGCTGGTTTTCGAACGAAATGCCGATACCGGTGTCCTTTACATAGAAATAGAGGTTCTTTTCCCGTATTTCGTAGCCGAACTCGATGCTGCCCTGCGTGGTGAACTTGCAGGAATTGGTGAGCAGGTTGTTGATCAATTGTGCCAGACGGTTGGGCTCGGTTTCGATAATGCAGGATTCCGCGCCCGTATAGCAACGCAGTTCCACGCCTTCTTTTACCTTGAACCGTATGGATTGTTCGATTTTGCTCATCAGTTCGTTCAAATCCACGGTGTGGTAGTAGAACTCGAGCGTGTTCGACTCCACTTTCGCCAAATCCAGCACGTCGCTGATAAGTTGCAGCAGAAGGCTGTTGTTGCTTTCGATAAGGTCCACGAACTTGCGTTTCTTTTCCGGGTCGTCGGTCTTGCTCAAAAGTCCGGAAAAACCTACGATGGCGTTCAGGGGCGTGCGTATTTCGTGGCTCATGTTCGCCAGAAACGCCGATTTCATGCGGTCGGATTCCTGTGCCTGGGAGCGGGCGTCGATAAGCGCCTGTTCCTGTTCCTTGCGTTCGGTGATCACCAGCAACGAACCCGAAATCACGGAGGGATTTCCCGTTTCGTCCCTTTCGGTGATGATGGCGTTTATCTCGAACCATTCCGTTTTGTTGCCCAAGGCGTTGAGTACACGGAACTCGGTGGATACGTAAGACGATTTGTTCTGGATAAGGTCGTTGTAGATTTCGCGCACCTTTTCCGTGTCTTCACGGTGAATCCGGCGGAAAAAGGTGGATTCCTTCATCACCACCACGGAACTGGGGCGATGCCGGTTAGGGGTCGAGGTATTGCGCAGGGAATAGATGTCGCAACTTATCTCATGGGTTTCCTGATTCCATTCCCAAGGGAACAGGTGGGTCAGCTGCAAGGTGAGCCCTAACTTTTCGGTCAGGTTCCGCAGTGTCTTTTCTCCCCGGCTCCGGTCGGTAACGTCAATGGCAAAAAGGTCAACGTTCTGTACCTTTTGCTTTTTCTTCAGGTTGATGGGATGAATGCTGTCCGTGTCCTCTTTCACCAGACAGAGCATAAAGCTGTAGTAAGTGTCGGTTTTCTTGAAATGATAGGAGAAAAGACACGGCAGGTCTTCTTTCAGCAGTTTGTTTACCTGGGCGGCGATATAGGGTTTGGGAAAAAGTTTGTCGGGTTCATCGGGAAGGGCGTTCTCCGCGAGCAGGTTCTGGAACGATTGGTTGCTGGAATGGTATTCAAGGTCGGAGATCCTGCCGTTATCGCCAAAGAGTATCTTGCCTTGGGTATAACCAATGGGCATGTTGGATATCAGTGTGTTGTATCGTTGTGAAAGTTTGATCCGTCTTCTTTGCAGGAGAATCCGGAACGTGAAGAAAGTGCTTGCCAGGAAAACAATCAGGAAGCCGATGATGCATTGGGTCTTGTATTTATCCCAAAAAGAGAGCGGTTTGTTGATGAAGTGGGTGTTTTTGGGGCAGCGGGTTTTGTCCAGGTGGTTCTCTTCAAGCAGAGGGTAGTTCACGATTGGACGTGAGCGCAGGTCTCGTTCAAAAATAAAGGGAATGTCTTTCATCGAAACGCCGTCCAACATCTTGTTGGCGGTAGAAATGAGACATTGCTGGATTTGTTTGAGGTCGGGGAAGTAGCCGCCCACGGCACCGCTGGACAGATAGGATTCCCGTACGGTAAAGACAGGTTGTTCTACGGAAGGAATCAGATTCACGCCTCCCGTAATGATTTCCCGGGTTCCGAGCGTTCCCCGGCGGCCGTAGAACCATGAACAGAGCAGTATCCCGATTTCGGGGTTGTAGTCGGTCAGGTAAGACTGCATCGTGGAAACGTTCTCATCCTTACTGATAAGCCATTCGTATTCGATATCCGGATGTGCTTCATGGATGTATCTGGCGGCTTCTTCGGCAAGATGCCGGTTGTGGTAGCTGGCATCGGCCAACATGACGATCTTGCGGATGGCGGGTTGCATCTGCAACATCATCTCGATGGTCTTTTCCTCGAGGTCGGGATGCTGGATGAACGTAAAGTTGTATTGACCGCGGAGTTCCTCGATGGGACGGAGCATTTCGGAAGGATACAGTGCGCTGTCGCCGGTAAAATAATATTCGGGCGGGCCGAACAGACCGGTTTTGGACACGAGGATAACGGGAATGTCTCCCCATTCTTCCACGATACGGTCGCGCAGGGTGATGCCCATGCCGCCGATCATAATCAGATAGCTTGGCTTTTTCTGGTCAAAGTGCTGGAAGATTCCGTCAACGGTGCGGTTGTAGTAGAAGGAGTCGGTAATCAGCGTGGCGTTCATATAGACCGGGTCTATGATGATGTCCGCCCGGTCGGAAAGTTCAAGGGTCAGAGCCGTGAGAAGATTCTGAATCCAAGGTGCCGATTCATGGTAGGCGCTGATAATGGCTAAACGCTTTCGTTGTTGCCCGAATGCCGTTTGCGAAAACAGAAAAGGCAACAAAAGAACACAGGCAAATAATACGAAAGCCCGGTTCAGGCTCCAGATATTTGATGGCTTCTGAAACATATTCGAATCAAATTGAATCTCAATATGCGCGGTTAAGGGAACAAAGATACGAATAAGTCGAGAGCAAAAGCAAAGCTATATCAAAACCGTTGCAGCAGCATATAGACCAGAATCCCCAGATAGGTTCCCGAGGCATAGCCCAGAAGCCCTACCACGATGCCGCTGAGCAGGCAACGGCGGCTTTTGAGCAGGCTCGCCACCGTAGGCACGAAAGGAGGAGAGAAAATAAGCCCCACCGCCGAAATGGTAAACAGATCGGCATCCACCCGGCACCATTTCGAAAAAAGCATGTGCAGCAAAAAGCACAGGCAAAGCACCACGGCGATAAAGGCCAGCAATCCGCCGGCTTGCCCCCTTACATTCGAAATCTGAAAACGGGAGGCCACCACGATGCTGAACACCAAGATAAAATACATGCCTGCCTCAAACATCTTGGGGCTTTGCCGCAATTTTTTCCAGAACGAAAGGGCGATAGACAGGCTGGTTATAATCAATATGATGGAGATAACGCGATAGTTTGCGCCCACGCAGAGGAAGCTGACCAGCGCGGCAAGCGCCGCCACCGCCACCGAACAGCCCAAAGGCAGCAACAGGCCTTGGAGGTTGCGGCGCGAAAACATGCCGTGATAGTCTTCAAAACTGTCGGAGGTATGGTCGTTGGCGGAATCCGCGTTGCCGGCCTTGTCGGGCACGTAGGGCAGGAAGCGGCGAATCGGCCTGTAGCCGCCGCCCACCAGGAAGGCGAGCAGGAAGAAAGTGATGAATATCTCGAAAGTGTTCACCAGCAGAAAGGTTTCCGAACTGGGCTGCAAGGCCATGTTGAGGGCGGCCACGTTGGGCGTTCCTCCCGAATAGAAGCCTACCATAAGCCCGGCGGCTTTGTCCAGTTCAAAGATACCTTGGTTTCTGAACAGCAGGAAAGCGATCACCACCGAAAGGCATGCCGCCGCGATGCCGCACAAGAAAGCCGTGAATGTTTTTTTGAGGCTTTTGGTCCAGCTCAGGAAATCGGCGGAAAACAGCATGAGCGGAATGGCCAAGGGCACGCAGAGGTTCTGCAGAAGTTCCTGGCTTCGGGCGATGCTGTCGGTTTCGGGCAGGGCGGTGGGAACAAGTCCGCTCAACGACATGAGGATGCCTAGCGCATAGGCCAGCACGATCGTGCCCACTTTCGACAGAATCCGGAACCTGCCGTACAGCCAGATAATCAGCCAGGGGCCGAGTAGATAAAGCATGAGTATGATAGCCAAGCGCATGGTGTCCATAGGCTTTAAAAAAGAAAACGGGTGCAAAAATACACAGAACGGCGATATTCCGTCTCCCGCCGTTTGCCCGAGCCACCGAAAAAAGCCGTAACTTAGCGGCATGATGCAACAGCCTCCCAAAACTGCCGTGGTGATCCTCAACTGGAACGGCGAGAAATTTCTGGAACGATTCTTTCCGCTTGTGGTGGAATACACCTGCAAGCCGGGCATCGACGTGGTGGTGGCGGACAATGCCTCCACCGACGGTTCGTTGGCCTATCTGCACCAAAATTTTCCGCAGATAAAAACCGTGAGCAACGCCCGTAACGAGGGGTTTGCCTTGGGGTACAACCTGGCTTTGCAGAAGATACAGCAAGAGGCCGTGGCGCAGGGAGAGCCCTACCTCTATTTTGTGCTGCTCAATTCCGACATCGAGGTTACGCCCCATTGGGTGGAACCGGTTATCGCGGCGATGGAAGAGGATTCCTCTATCGCCGCCGCCCAGCCCAAACTGCTGGCGTTCCACGATAAGGCGAGCTTTGAGTATGCCGGGGCAGCAGGCGGTTTTATCGACCAATGGGGCTACCCTTTCTGCCGGGGGCGGCTTTTCGATACCGTGGAAACCGATACGGGGCAGTACGACACGCCTTGCCAACTCCTATGGGCTACCGGCGCGGCGCTCTTTGTGCGCGCCGAGCTTTATCTGCAATACGGAGGCCTGGATGCCGATTTCTTTGCCCACATGGAAGAGATAGACTTTTGCTGGCGGATGCGGAATCTGGGGTATAAGATCATGTATGAACCCACTTCGGTGCTCTATCATGTGGGAGGCGGCACCTTGCCCAAGTCTTCTCCGCACAAGACCTACCTCAATTTCCGCAACAATCTGAGCCTGCTGTATAAGAACCTGCCGCAAAAACGGCTCGGCAAAGTGCTTTGGATGCGTTTCTTTTTGGATACGCTGGCGGCTTTCATGTTTTTACTCAAGGGAGAAAAAGAAAACTGCCAGGCCGTTTTCCGCGCCCGGAAGGATTTTCGCCGTATGAAAGCCAGCAACCGCGCCAAGCGCAAGGCCTTACCCCAACGGGAGAACCTTACCGGCATCTATGCGGGTAGCATCCTCTGGCAGTATCATGTAAAAGGCAAAAAGAAGTTCTCAGACTTGAATCCGAAAACCTTTCAACAAGGCTAAACCACCAACCATGTGGGGTAATTGACCGAACCGCACCAAGGCTGCAACGAAGCAGATTGCCTGTTATGGCAAACTTTCCTATTCTGATAGGCTTTCTAAGGCTAAGATTCCGAGACGATAAGAATCCAACCCGAATCCCGTAATCGTGCCCACACAGGCCGCCCCGATAAAGGAAGTGCGGCGGAATTCCTCGCGCGCGGCCACCTGGCTCATGTGGATTTCTACCACCGGCAGGTCGATGGCCGACACCGCGTCGCGCAAGGCCACCGAAGTATGCGAGTAGCCTCCGGCATTGAGCAGCACCATACGCCCGTTTTTCTTGCATTCATGCAGGGTGTTGATCAGTTCCCCTTCGATATTGCTTTGGAAATACTCGATATCGTGCTGCGGAAACATCTGCCGCAGGGCGGGAATGTAGTTCTCGAAAGTCTCGGTTCCGTAGATTTCCGGTTGGCGGTGTCCGGTAAGGTTCAGGTTCGGACCGTTCACAATGGTGATTTTCATGGTATCAAGGGGTGTTTAAATTCCAGTCGATAGGAGCCATGCCCTGGCTTTGCAGAATGGCATTGGTCTGCGAGAAGTGCCGGCATCCGAAAAATCCGCGGTAGGCCGACAGGGGCGAGGGATGCACGGCTTTGAGGATATGGTGTTTGCCGGGATCGATAAGGCTGGCCTTGGCTTGGGCGAAACTGCCCCAAAGCAGGAACACCAATCCGCTTTTTTGTTGGGAAAGGCTACTGATGACCGCATCGGTAAAGGTTTCCCAGCCTCTTTTCTGGTGTGAACCGGCTTGATGGGCGCGAACCGTAAGGGTGGCGTTGAGCAAGAACACGCCTTGGCGCGCCCACTTGGCCAAATGTCCGCTCCGGGGAAACTCAATTCCCAGATCTTGCTGTATTTCCTTAAAGATGTTCACCAACGAGGGCGGAAAAGAGCATCCGTCAGGCACCGAGAAACAAAGCCCTTCGGCCTGTCCGGGCTCATGGTAGGGGTCTTGCCCTATCAGCACCACTTTTACGCTCTCAAAGGGCGTGCTGTTGAAAGCGTTGAAGATGAGTTTGCCGGGAGGATAAACGGTTTGGGTCTGCTTTTCTTGCACCAAAAACCGTTTCAGTTCGGCAAAGTACGGCGCCTCGAACTGGGGGCGCAGCACTTCCAGCCAACCGGGTTCTATCTGCGGGTTAACGTAGGCCATAACGCATTCCGAATTTGTATTCGATATAAAAGTTCAGGAATCCGAAAGGATTCTTCTTGTGCATCATCAAAGGGATACGGGTGAAGTAAAAATCGTAGGTAGCCCCGAAACCCAAGGTATGGCTCAGCTTTTCAGATTTCCCGAATTCAAAGTTCAGTCCTATCTTGGCATAGATGCCGGGGTAGGGGCGCAGCCCAGAAAACCCTTTCAGTATATGGCTTCGCCGAACGATATAGCCTACATCCTGATGCTTGGGGTTGTTGGCATCCATGCGTTCCAGCTTGAGGGTTCCCAAGGTGTCCTGCAACACATAGACGTATTGGGGAAACGCCAGTCCGAGCGAGAATCCTCCCCGGTAGCTGAGCGAGACCTGCACGCCGCCCCAATGCGGTTTTTCGTTCAGGACCCAAAGTCCGCCGTAGCCGGCGCGGATCATGCAGAAACTGTGGAGCATTCCGTAGCGGTAGCTACGCCCCTGCCCGTACCAGTTCACGGCCTTGGACTTGGGATTTATCTGGGTGGAGAACTCCACGTTCCAACCCGAATAATGGAATTTCTTATTCAGGAAGCCTTGTTCGTAGCCAATCGAGAAGCCGCCCGTATGGAGCTGGGCGTAGATGAAACGTTCTTTTTGATAGATGTGACCGCGGGGGGGCACGAAATCTTCATAAACGAGCACCTGGGCATGCAAAGCGAGCGCGGATTGCAGAAAGAGCAAACCGAAAACCACCCAACGGAAAATGCCGTGCCGTTTCATGATATTCTTGATTGTCCGTTGCCGTAAAACTTAGTAGGGCAGCGGTTCCACTTTGTAATGGTTGCCGTAAGCAGGGCAGAGATGTTTTGAATCTGAGCAGGAGCAAAGCAGCACCACCGCCAGCAAAGCCGTTACCGCTACACCCCAAAAGAAAATCCGCTTCTTGCGCATGGGTAAAAAATTTCAAGGTTTCAAAGATACGGAAAGTCGAGCGCAGAAGCAAAAACTTGTTTTATGGAAATACTTAAATTTGCAGACTGACAGTAGGGGGAAACTCTGATTGTCTAGAAATTTATAGAGAAGATGTCGGAAGAAGAAATGAATTCCTACCGGTTTACTTCGGGTAAGGAACCAAGCGATGAGATGTTGAGCCAATTAATGAAAGAGGTGGCGGAAGAAGCCCGGATCAGCAATCAAGAGGCAACCGAAAGGCATTTGGCAGAAATGACACGCAATATAGCGATCAAGAAAGCCAAATGGGAAAAACGGATAAACGAAGCGTTGAATGTTGAAAACTGATTACGATATACGTGGATTCCATTCCCCAATGGGCAAAAACGTTGTTGCCGAAGTCTTAGTTCAATATATTCAATTATCTGAGGTGTGCAAAGGGGGCTGAATTTTCAGCCCCCTTTGCATATTAACACCTTTACCTTACCGTACCAACACTTTGTGGCGTTGTGAGCCGGTCACAACGACATACACGCCGCTCTGTGGAACGGGGATGGCCGTGGCGTGGCCGTTGTAGATGCGTTGGCCGGCCATATTATACACCTGCACCGCGCCGCGGTCTTCCGAAAGGTGAATCGTGCGGTCTTGCACATACACGCGGAAGTTGTCCGCATCGGAGTTTTCGTTAGCGGTGGGATCACCGCTATTCTTGGCGAAAATGGCCGTGAACGTGGTATCGCCCGTCACCGTCAAGATGCGGGGATTGGAGGTATTGTTGTCATCCCATTTCACGAAATGATAGCCCTGATTAGGAATGGCCGCCAGTGTGGCCAGTTCGCCCTCTTCATAATCTCCGCTCCCCATGACGGTACCCATAGCCGCATCGTTGGGTTGTACCGTTACCGTATAGACAACGGGGGCGTCTGATTCATCCTTGGCGAAAACGGCCGTCAGTGTGGTATCGCCCGCTACTATCAAGATGCGGGGATTGGAGGTATTGTTGTCATCCCATTTCACGAAATGATAGCCCTGATTAGGAATGGCCGCCAGTGTGGCCAGTTCGCCCTCTTCATAATCTCCGCTCCCCATGACGGTACCCATAGCCGCATCGTTGGGTTGTACCGTTACCGTATAGACAACGGGGGCGTCTGATTCATCCTTGGCGAAAACGGCCGTCAGTGTGGTATCGCCCGCTACTATCAAGATGCGGGGATTGGAGGTATTGTTGTCATCCCATTTCACGAAATGATAGCCCTGATTAGGAATGGCCGCCAGTGTGGCCAGTTCGCCCTCTTCATAATCTCCGCTCCCCATGACGGTACCCATAGCCGCATCGTTGGGTTGTACCGTTACCGTATAGACCACGGGGTCAACCGATTCATCCTTGGCGAATATGGCCGTGAGCGTGGTATCGCCCGTCACTGTCAAGATGCGGGGATTGGAGGTCTTGCCGTCATTCCAACGGTCAAAATAATAGCCTTTATTGGGAATGGCCACCAGTATGGCCTGTTTGTCGGAATCATATTCTCCGCCACCGATAACCATTCCCATATCGGCATCATTGACGTTTACCGTTACCGTATAGACCACGGGGTCAACCGATTCATCCTTAGCAAATATGGCCGTGAGGGTGATATCTTCGGAAACCGTCAATGTGCGCGGATTATCGGTATTGTCATCACTCCATTTAACGAAATGGTAGCCCTCATTCGGAACGGCCGTCAGCGTAACCTGCTCGCCGCGTTCATAATTTCCGCCGCCGCTTACCGTGCCCATAGCCGCATCGTTGGCAAGTACCGTTACTATATAGGTAGTGGAAACATTCTTGGCAAATATGGCCGTGAGGGTGATGTCTTCGGTAACTGTCAATGTACGGGGATTATCGATATTGTCGTCACTCCATTTGACGAAATGATACCCTGTGTTCGGAACGACCGTCAGCGTAACCTGCTCGTCGATTTCATAATTTCCGCCGCCGCTTACCGTGCCCATAACCGCATCGTTGGCAAGCACCGTTACCGTATAGGTATTGGGCGTATTCTCGGCAAATATGGCCGTGAGGGTGGTATCGCCCGTTACCGTCAAGATACGGGGATTGTCGGTATTGTCATCATTCCATTTCACGAAATGATACCCTGCGTTGGGAACGGCCGCCAGCGTAACCTGTTTTCTGAGTTCATATTCTCCGCTGCCGGTTACCATACCCATGTCTGCATCGCTAGGCTGTACCGTTACTGTGTAGGTCTTGGCATTAAGTTCCTCTATTTTGGCAAATCTACGCCATCCCATAGCCACTGCATAAAACATCTTACTACCTGCGGGCACGTAAAGAAGAGGTATTGCGCAATAGCCACTGGAAGAAAAAGCATTGTCATTGCAAAGAGGTGGAATTTCGGCCATCGATGTTATCGACATCAAACCCGTACATCCCTCAAAAACCGAATTCCCGATCTCGGTCACGCTCTCCGGTATCGTCACCGCTGCCAAACCCGTACATCCGCAAAAAGCAACACCTCCGATCTCGGTCACGCTCTCCGGTATCGTCACCGATGTCAACCCCGTACATTCATAAAAAGCAAAATTTCCAATAGAGTTCACGCTCTCCGGTATCGTCACCGACGTCAAATCTCTACAGAGAGCAAAAGCCTGCACCCCGATAGAGGACACACGATAGTTCTCTCCACTATAGGTCACCGTGGAGGGAATGACCACTGAACTTGAGTAGCTATTATAGTTGGCATCTCGGTAAGTCACCGCCACCTGGTCGTCTGTACCATCAATAATGTTGTAATAAATGCCATCGACCTCAAAGTCGTAGGCCTGCGCGCTGAGCACGGTCAGTAGCGCGGATAGGATAATAAGGATTGATTTTCTCATAGGGAATCGTTTTAAGATAACAAAGATATTGATTTTTTAATACAGATACAATTATATTATTCTGTATATGAATATTTTATTATTATAAAAGAACACAAGAATCCAAGAAACTGCCCATGGTCAAAAATTTAGCAACACACAATCAGTACCTTAATTGCTATATTTTACTATTATAAAATATAGCACAGCAGGTTAACACCGCTCAAAAAAAAGTTATCAACAGGGTAAGGCGCTCAGGACCAGCGCACGAGGATTTGGGGGGAGGAGTTACTATTTATTAATCGGGTTGTTTACAAGACTTTGTTCGGGAGGCACATACTGTTTGCAGTTTGTCATACTTTTAAGGTATAGGGTATAAGGTATAGGGTAGAGAGGGGGGATGGGTTGGAAGGGGGCGGTCGGGAAGTCTTGTTTTTGCGACATTGCGCACGTCGCGCAGCGACAAGCGTGGAGTCCAAAAAGAGCTTCCACGCAGCCCCCGCGCGCAGGACCGGCCAAATGGTCGTTGGTTTTAACCGACATTTACTTGCCATGACATAGCTCAACGCAAACGTTCTCCGTGCTGCAATTGAGCGTAATGTTATGTCGAATCGCCCCTCTCGGTCCAACCCCCTCGTTTTGTATATTTTTGGAATTTAGAAAATTTGATATTTAATCCTCGTTGCCAACTTATTCCCCAACTCGGTCATATCATTGATGTGAATCGCTTTCCTGCATCTATCCAAGATTTGGATCTAGGAAAAGGATGGCGTACAATAACGCTCGCCTCATTGTAAAGCCTCAAAGCGTATGGCTGAAGCCATACGCTTTCCCTTAAAGATGTATACGACGTCAGATATAGATTAAAACAAGACTATCTTGGCCGTTTCTTCATCGTAATCACAAGCCATCAAGGTAAGGGTACACTTATGTTCTCTCGGGTCAATGGAAAGGTCGTATTCTCTTCCTTTCGAAAAAAGATAGCCGAAAGAAACCCCGTCTTTGATTTTGAACGAGAGCTTGCACATCTTGGAAATACTATCCACTTGCACATCTGTCAACTCTCCCACGCCAAGCTCTTGGTGTGGTTGCGTGCAAACTTCCTTATACGGCTTATTTAACTTTTTGCTATTTGTTTCATTATGACTAAAATAACTAGGATTGGTGGCGTATTCAGCCGTTTCGAGAATGACGCATTCCGGTTGAAAGATATTGAAATAATAGTCGAAATTCAAAAAATTCTCGTAGTTATGCACCACTGCTGTATTATAAAATCTGTCTTGATAAAATTTGACACGCGGGTTGTAGTAACTGCCATGGAAAAACAATACATTGGGGAGACTGTCTTTGCCGGTAACAAGGGCGGCAAAAGCCCGATGTTGAGGATGCAGTTCTATACCTTGATAATCACTGCTATAATCTTTTACATCTTCGTATTTCGGTATATAATCAGGGACCCATTCTTTGATAGGTATCTTGCTGAGCCCCAGATAGGGTTGCTGAATGCTATCCCGTTCAAAATCATCAGTAGTAAGCAATTCTATTTTCGGATGAGACTTTTTTAATTCGGACAACAGGTGATTGGTTCCATAAAATGCCCCTAAATCATTCCAGTGGCCTCCATCGTATTGACGGTTAAAGACAGGTTCACTAAAATGTTTCTCCTTCAACACCGTGAAGTTCTCGATATAGTGAACCCCATAATATTCCAGACGAGATGTGAAATATTGAAAGAAACGATTGCGGTAAACATAACCTTTCGGAAGAAACTCCGAATAAACACTTGTCTTGGAGGGATTCAAACAATATAAAAAAGAAACGTTCCTCGCCTCGCAATAATCTTGCACCTGTTTGATATACCTGCAAAAGTCATCCATAAACACCGTATCATACAATTCATGTTTCATCGCATAATACACATGCCCCTCGGTTCCGTATTCATACAGTGCATGAACTAACTTATGGAAAATTTTACAATAATAGTTATACTTTACAAAACCAATTATTTCTGTTCTAAACCCTATTCTGTCTTGAAAATAGTTATCCATTCTATCAAACCGCCACTCTTGGAGGTAACGGTTGTCCATTTCGGAGAGCACCTCCTTCTTGAAGTTGGTGAAACCTATCTCTACAACTATAAAAAGGCACAAGCAAACGAAAAATATCTTGGGTAATGTTTTCATTTCTGAGAATATTAAAATTGGAAATACAAAAACGGCCTATGTGTTCCATGTATTATACCGCTCACGGAGAATACGAAAATGGCCAACAACAAAACATACTTAATCGCTGAGCCCCAAAAGGTTTCTTTTGATTTTTGGAGTAAAAACGAATATACTCTCGTATTGCTTAACACAATCAATCCTATCACAGCAATCCCTGTCAAAAAAACAAGATGTTCTGTAAAGAAATAAGAAAAATGGAAGCTGATTTTTTCCATATCGATACCTTTTCCCATCATTCGACCGATATAGTTCTTGAGCACATCTTCGCGCGCAATCATAAAACACAGCCAACCTATACTCACCACAAACATCGTGTACAGCCAACGGACGGCTTTAGGTATCTTCTCATACCACCCTCTTTTGTTGAGGAAGCGCTCCATCGCCACACACAGACCGTGACAAAGCCCCCATAACAAAAACGCAATACCCGTACCATGCCAAATTCCAGTCAGGACAAAAACCACTAACAAATTAACATAAACATTTCCCTTTCTATTGCCCCCTAATGGAATATAGACGTATTCCCGAAACCATGCGCCCAAAGTAATATGCCAACGACGCCAAAACTCCGATATGGAAAGTGAAGAATACGGAAAGTTGAAATTTTCAGGAAATTTAAAGCCAAACATCTTGCCTAAACCGATAGCCATATCCGAATAACCGGAGAAATCCAGATATATCCGAATTGTAAAAAGAATACATCCTAACCATGCCGTAGGTGCATCTATCATAAATTCTGTTTTGTACAGTATTTCCCAAATTATCCTCCCCAAAACGTCGGCCAATAGAACCTTTTTGCCAAGCCCGATGATAAACCTTTCTATCCCGCTTATCAATGTGTCAAAGTTCACCACCCTATCTCGAAGCTGCGGTTCAAATTCATAATATTTTACAAGGGGACCCTGCATCAATTTGGGAAAGAAAACCACATAAAGGATAAATTCTATAAGATTGCGGTTAGGTTTGGCCTTTCCATGATAAATATCCAAAAGATAGGAGATGCAATGGAAAAGAATAAACGAAAGGCCTACCGGTATAAGGATTTTCGAAAGCGACAGGTTGAAAGAAAATAAATCTGCCAAAACCTTTGCAAGTGCATAAAAAATCTTGTAATAGAAGAATATCCCTATATTTCCAACCACCCCTATCAACAAAGTAGGTCGCCATTTTTCCGACACAAGGGCTGTAATATAGTTCCAACAAACAATGATGATAAAAGGTGCCAACAACGCGCGGGTGCCTTTACAAAAGTAGAAGTAAAGCGAGAAAGCTACCAACAACAAATTGAGTACATTATTCTTACCTTTAAAATTAATCTTGGCAAGCGTATAGTAAAGAATAAGTACGATGGGCAGGAATATAAGAAGAAATGAAATGGTATTGAAAAGCATAAAATATAACTCCTCCGTTTTTTATTTTTCAAAAATAATAAAACTCAAGCTAAAGTAAATTTCCCGTACAAGCCTTATGCCCTACTTCACCCACCTGCACCTGCATACCCGCTATTCGGTTCTGGACGGCGCCTCCAAGATCTCCGACCTCATGAAGAAGGCCAAGGCTTTCGGCATGGATGCCATGGCCATTACCGACCACGGCAATATGTATGGGGTGATGGAGTTCGTTACCGAGGCCAATCCCGTACATTCCCCAAATGCAAAATTTCCAATAGAGGTCACACTCTCCGGTATCGTCACCGACATCAAATTACTACAACCATAAAAAGCAAAATTCTCGATAGTGGTCACACGATAGGTGGCATAATTATATGATTCTGTATATGAATATTTTGTTATTATAATAGGGCGCGGACGGTGAGTTTGGTGAGATTCCGCCGAAATTATGCTGTCCGACAATCAATGTCTTATTTATGCAATGCCCCCCTTTTCGATAAGTAGGGTGCAGAAACCGCCCCATGTTGTGTCGGCACCTAAAATGATTATTGCAATAATCGTTTTTGAAAAATGATTATTGTAAGGATTGTTTTTGTATATCTTTGAGGTGGGTGGTTCAAGAAAAAGTTTCAATCAGATTAAAGACCTACCCGACAGTTTTGTGGCGGCGGATGATATCGAATCCGGATACGGCAATAAGATTCCGTTGTGGCTGGTTGGCTTTTTGTATTGAAAATCCACTCAAAGCCAACTCTGATTCGTAAGATTCTC
>CAYVJX010000008.1:0-12665 GCA_964451895.1 uncultured Bacteroidaceae bacterium
CCGTTATCAACACACTGTTAGTAAAAATTTGCTATCTTTGCAGGTTACGGGAAAATCGTACGGAAAAGAAGCATGGGAGAACCCGGAAAATCATAGATTTTATCGAATTATATATCATCTAAATATGAAAAGGATATTCAGTTTCCTATTGACTATCGGATTGTTGTTTGGGGTTAGCAAGGTTTGGGGACAAAACGTTACCATGCCGGCAGGTAGTAAGGTGCGATATGGCATTGAATTAAAGAAATTTACTAAGCAGGAAGCACAAGATGCTGTAACGAGAGGATACGTAGATTTGTGGGTATATGCTTGGTTTAACCAAAAGTTTGTCGATGTAGAGTTCAAATTCAATGTAGAGGGTATAAACGTAACCAAGAAATTGATTGTATTGGATGCCAGCACTGAAAAAATCGAATCTATGGATTTTGGTTTTGTTGCCAATACGCAAGGATATCAAATAGTATATAAAGACGGAACGGATGACTTGCGTCCAGACAACACCCCAGACAATTGTGTGGCAACTTTCGCTAGTTCAGCTATGCAAGGTTTGATAGATTATACCTCATTTGAAAAAGCAGCTAAGGGTAATATAACTTTTAGGAATTGTACAGGTTCTTGTAGTGGAGGTTCTTTAAGTGGGCCTGCTGGCGGTATTGAAGAACAAATTGCTGATGCGGTAACTAAGATAGAAACTTTTGAAGGAGAAACTTGGTATGGACGAGCGCTTTACAAAGTGAGGTTCAGATATTTCAAGCCAGAATCTTTCTATGTGGAACATAGGTTCAATAACCAACCCGCTAATGACTGTGGTCTTGCCACTTCAAACTTCAATATTTCTTTAGGAGATGGCAACATATATGCGCCTTACCCCGAAGGATGCTTGGGTAATGCCGACTGGTCACAGACCCATGCCGATAACCCGGCTGGAGTGCCTTGTGAGCGGATTCCGGGTGCATTCGGAACCATCCGCGGCGGAGTAGAAGTGATCGCGGGGATGGAGGCGGAAGCGCCGGTGGAGGCGACCTGCTGGGGCACGGACGCGCCGGGCAAGTTCACGGTAACGTCCTGGGGCGGCAACAGTTGGGGCAACTACAGCACGGTGACGGTGACGGCCAAGAGCGCCACGTCGAGCAAGAAGCTGACGGTGGGCACGGACCTGGTGTTCGGCGGCGCGGCGATCTGCGGTGCCTCGGGCGCGGTGACGGCCACGGGCAGTCCCGAGCCGGCCGAGTACCCCTTCACGCTCAAGCCCTCGGGCTACACCCTCCCGGACGGTTCCCTGGCCGACTCCCTAATATGGGCCATTGAAGGTACTTTTTTGGCCTGAAAAACCGTTGTATCTATCTTTCATTCAGATTCTTACAAAGATTTCTAAAATTTTCGGTCTCCGAATCCGGCCGTTCGTCCGCCAAAGATTTCCGACGTTTCCGCACTTTCCGTTCCCTCAATGATTTAAACTCAGAAAAATATCCCTTTGGCATTATATTAGGGATTTTCGGGGGGTACCGAAAATCGGCCTCCTCCTGTTTTCCGAAAATTCCGAAAAAACGGAGATAAAACCACAGAATCACAGAAAACGGATTTTTAAAAAATATACGTCATACGATTTCACAAAACACCGTTTTTTACCGTTTCGCGTTTTTTAATGCATTCTATTATCTTTCGGCATATTCCGCGATATATTTCGAAAAATAAGTTGCTTTTTCTTACGATTCGTCCGAAAACGACCGCGTTTTTGTCCAAAAACAGGCATCCTCTCCTCCTGAAATTTCCCCCGATTTTCCGGAATTTATTTTCCGGATTTTTTTCTGGGGAATTTTTGGGGAGATTTTTCCGACATTTTTTCGGGATTTTCGGAGGAGAAAATTCCCGAAAATAAATTTTCCTCGAAATCCGGTTGGGATTTTTGTGGCAGAGCCCCCAGGGTTCACCCGGAGAATTTGGCGGAAACGGAAACTTTCCGTACCTTTGCACCACGGAGAGACAGTAAAACCGTTGAAAGCTGCTTGCGAAGTAGCATAACCTCAGGTCGGAAGAGTTCATTACTTTTTCGACCTGTTGAGCTTATATAGGGTGCCGTTTATGAACCAATGCACCTCGTCTTGAATGTAGTTGGGTGTCCCTTTCCTGTCTATGTTCCTTCCGAAGAAAATATCGAAAGTGATCGATTTCGCCTTGTAAATCGAAAGTTCTTCGCTCAAACAGAGGTCTGTGATAACCGCTATTGCCCCTTGGGAACAGGCCGAATTGGCGTTTCGGACAATATTTCGTTTGTTATGCGGTGATTTCACGTCGATGTATCCATACTTGTCGGTGGTCAAATCGGGGTTGGCGTTGTCCTCGATACCGGGGTAGATCTTGCGCCGTGCCACTATCGCCTGCGGCATGATTTCGGGGTTGATCCAGCAATCCGTCTCGGCGGCATAGGCCTTGGCCACTTCAAAAATCTGCCAATAGTCTGGAGCCTGAGTGTCCACCAACAGATGCTGATACACCGAGAAGCCACTGTCGGGGTGGATATAGACAATACTGAACTGCGCCGACAGCGCGAGGGCGTAGATGGCCTCTTTCTGTGCCGGAGTAAGTTTGGTACGTAAAGATTTGGCGCGGTGGTTCATCGGTCGGGGTGTAAGGGTGCGGACGGTTTCTTGGTCTGCAAAGCAAAGGTAAGCCCTTTCCCAACGCGCGTTTCTTAAAAAAATGTTAAAAATGACGGCACGAGTGTTAAACTTTTTTCAGAGACGAAAAAGAGAAGCTTTTTATATTAATATTTCGGTTGCGTACAAGATTAAAGCTATTGTTTTTTCAACCTTCTTTCCGCACCATATCTTTCTGCACGCGGATGGCTTCCGAGTGGAGGCAGTTGAGAATCTGCCGCACGAAATCGAGGTCAAGCCCCTGTTTTTGGGCGGAAGCGGTCATGCGTTCCACCACTTGGTTCCAGCGGTCGAACTGCAATACCGAAAGGTTCTCTTCTTTCTTGAGCTGCCCTAATTCCCTGACCAGCTGCATACGGTGGGCGAGCAACTGTATCAGCTCGTCATCCACCTCATCGAGGATATGGCGTATACGCGCCATCTTTACCGAACAGCCATCGGCCTTGCGGAAAACCAAGCCCGACAACAGCTGCTCGAACTGCCCGAAATCCAGCTGCTGGGAAGCATCGCTCAAAGCCTCGGCGGGTTGGGGATGCACCTCCAGCATCAGGCCGTTCATTTCTAGGTCCAGGCCGTTCTGCGCCAGTTCCGCCAGATATTCGCGCTTTCCCCCGATATGGCTGGGGTCGCACAACAGCGGAATCTCGGGATGGCTGCGCTTCATCTCCACGGCAATCTCCCACAGGGGCGCATTACGGTAAGGCATCGAGTTATACATGCCGAAACCCCGGTGAATGGCGCCCACCGGACCTTTGGCATGGCGGGAAACGCGCTCGATGGCGCCCAGCCACAATGCCAGATCGGGACTGGTGGGGTTCTTCACCCACACGGGGTTGGAACAGCCCGCCAAAGCACCTGCAATCTCCTCCATGAGAAAGGGGTTGCCCGTGGTGCGCGCCCCTATCCAGAGCTGGTCGATGCCGTATCTGAGGCACAGTTCCACATGGGCGGCGTTCGCCACCTCGGTGGTGACGGGAATCCCGTAGGTTTTCTTGGCTTCCGAAAGCCATTCCAAGGCCTTTTCGCCCATGCCCTCGAAAGAGCCCGGACGGGTGCGCGGTTTCCAGGCTCCGGCACGGAACACCTTGACCGGCAGCCGCGGATGGGAGGCGTTGTACCGCGCCATAAAAGCCGCCGTCTCCAAGACTTGTTCGCGGCTCTCGGCGCTGCACGGGCCGGCTATCAATGTAAATTCCTGTTGCATGGTCTTGCGTTTTTATGCGGCTATTCCGCGCCCTGTTCCTGCAGATATTGTTCCTCTTCCTGCTTGGTGAGGGTTCTTTTGCCGTTATAGCGTATCTCTTCTTCGTTCTCGCCGTACTTGACGCGCATTTCGGGATTGCCGTCCCGGTCGTAGTGAATCCACGTCCCGACCCGGCCGCCCATGCGGTAATACCCCTCCTCTCTCAACACGCCGTTCTCATCGAAACGGCGGTGCTGCCCGTGGGGGATGCCGCCCGAATACGAACCCTGGAAAGAAAGCCGTTTTTTCCTGCCGTTTTCCGTCCAATACGACCGCCACACGCCTTCTTTTTCTCCCAGACGGTAACTCCCCTCGCTGAACTCCTTGCCGTGGAGGTATTCCCATCGGCCGTCTTCCAGACCATCCACAAAGTTTCCCTTGGCGATCACCTGCAGACTGTCGTTGTATTCCACGCTCGGCCCGTCTAACTTTCCCTGAAGGTATTCCTGTTCCAGACGCAGGTTGCCGTTGGGAAAATACCATACCCAACGCCCCTCGTGCCTGCCGTTGCGGAACTGCCCCTCCTGCTCGAGACTGCCGTCGGGATAGAAGTACCGCCAGGTGCCGTACTTGCGCCCCTTGAAGTAATGCCCCGTGCAGCGCAAACGGCCATCGGGATAATACTCTTTCCAATCGTCGCGCAAGTTGCCGTTCTCATCCACCGGGCCGCTGCCGGTAATCACGCCGTCTTTAAAGAAAATGCCCTGCACCACCTTGCCCGTCAGACTGTCGTACTGGCGGCATATCCCCTCGGGTTTCCCGTTTCGGTATCCCACACGGAACTTGGGCATCCCGTTGGCATAGTATTCGGTGTGAACCTCCATCGGCGCGATTTCCGGGGCGTCTTCCTGCAGGATGCCCTGCACGTATTTCTGCAGAAGCAGCAGATTGCCGAGACTGTCGTATTCTTTGTAGTAGCCGTCTTTGAGCCCGTCCTGATAGGGGCATTCCCACCGCAGCGCACCGTTCTCGTAAAAGTCTTTCCACTCGCCCTGTTGCCTGCCGTCCTTGTCGCGGCGGTTCACGCCCTGACGGAACACCATCATGCCGTTCTTGAAGAGAGTAAAGACCGAAACATCGCCGTAAGCGTTGTAGCGTTTGTCGAGGCCGTTTTCCAGACCGCCGTAAAAGCGGGTGCTCTGCAGCAAGACGCCCGCCGTATCGGTAACGCGGCGCAGGCCCTGCAAGGTGTCGTTCACAAAATCCTCATAGACGGTGCGGTCCGGATAACGGCTCACGCTCAGGCCGTTTTTCTTGCCGGAAAGGTAGTGGATCTCGCGCCACGCGTGTCCGTTTTGGTAAAAGGTCCATTTGCCGTGCAGTAGCAGGTTTCTGCGCGCCCCTTCCGACACCAAGTTGCCTTGCTCGTCGTAGTTCTTCCACACGCCCTCGGGCTGTCCGTTCACGAAATAGCCTTGGGCGGAAACCACACCGTTGTCGTGAAAGAACTGCTTGAACTCGGCTCCGGCGGGCAAAGTGTCGGCATCGGCGAACCAATGGAAGAAGCAAAGAAGGAATGCAAGCCTCATATCAGCTCAGGCTCAACATGGTTTCGATGGGTTTGCGCGCCTGGTCCATGAGCTCTTTGTCCAGGATGATTTCGGGCGTTTCGTCCTTGAGGCATCGGTAGAGTTTCTCCAAAGTGTTGCGCTTCATGTGCGGGCAGTCGTTGCAGGCGCAGGTTTCCTGGTTCGAGGCCACGTAGAAGACCTTGCCGGGCGCGGTTTTCTGCATCTGGTGCAGGATGCCCGTCTCGGTGGCCACGATGTACTCGCGCGCGGAATCCTTTACGATGAAGCTGAGCATCGCGGCGGTGGAACCTACAAAATCGGCCACCTGCAGCAAGGCCGGATTGCATTCGGGATGGGCGATCACCTTGGCTTCGGGATGAGCCTGCCGGAGTTTGAGCACCTTTTCGGCATTCAGCATGTCGTGGATATGGCAACTGCCTTGCCAGAGCTTCATGTTCCGACCCGTCTGGGTATTGATGTAGCCTCCCAGGTTCTTGTCGGGAACGAACAGTATCTTCTCGTCTTTGGGAAAGGTCTCCACAATCTTGAGCGCGTTGCCGGAAGTGCAGATCACATCGGAAAGCGCCTTTACCTTGGCCGAGCAGTTCACGTAGGAAAGCACCTTGTGGTCGGGAAACTCGGCTTTCATCCGCGCCAGTTCCTCCGCCTCGCAGGAATCCGCCAACGAGCAGCCGGCCTCGAGGTCGGGCAGCAGCACTTTCCTTTCAGGATTGAGTATCTTGGCGGTCTCCGCCATAAAGTGAACTCCGGCAAAAACGATGATGTCTGCCGTGGTCTCCGCCGCGCGGCGCGCCAAGGCCAGGCTGTCGCCGATATAGTCGGCTATGTCCTGGATTTCGGGTATCTGGTAGTAGTGGGCCAGGATCACCGCATTCTTTTCCTTGCGCAATCTGTTGATTTCCGATACAAAGTCCATAACGCACAAATTTGGTTTGAAACTTATCCCACGCACCTTGCGGCACGTAACCACAAATTTACGGATATTTCCCATACCTTTGCCGCCATGTATCCTAAAATCATCCTCAAACCGGGCAAGGAAGAATCCTTGAGGCGCTTCCATCCCTGGGTCTTTTCGGGCGCGATCGCCAAGGTGGAGGGGGGAACCCTCGAAGAAGGCGACAAGGCGCAGGTGTATTCCGCCCAGGGCGAGTTCCTCGGTGTGGGACACGCGCAGGTGGGCAGCATTTCGCTGCGGGTGCTGGCATTCGAGCCGGTGGCCATCGATGCCGGCTTTTACCGTCAACGTATCCGCCAGGCGCTGGAGCTTCGCCGCAACCTCAACCTGATCACGCCGCAGAACAACACGTTCCGCCTTATCCACGGCGAAGGGGATTCCCTTTCGGGCTTAGTGGTGGATATCTACGGGAACACGGCGGTGATGCAGGCACATTCGCCGGGAATGCACTTAGACAGGGATCTGATTGCGGACGCGCTGCGGAAGGAATGCGCCGGTATCGTGGAGAATATCTATTACAAATCTGAAAACACGCTTCCTTTCAAGGCGGAACTGGATGCCCAGGACGGCTATATAGTGGGGAAAAGAGCGGATGAACGCCCTGTGGCGATGGAGAACGGTCTGAAATTCTATCCGGACTGGGAGGATGGGCAGAAAACGGGTTTCTTTATCGACCAGCGCGACAACCGTGCCTTGGTGGAACGCTATGCCGCCGGCAAACGGGTGCTGAACATGTTCTGCTATACGGGAGGTTTCTCGCTCTACGCCCTGCGTGCCGGTGCCCGGGAGGTGGTTTCGGTGGACAGTTCCGAAAAGGCCGTGGAACTGACGCGCCAAAACGTGGCGCTCAATTTCGGAAAACGCGCCAAACATCAGGCAGTGGCCTGCGACGCTTTTGATTACCTGCGGGAACACGGCCAGGATTTTGACCTGATGATTCTCGATCCGCCGGCCTTTGCCAAGCACCGCAATGTGCTGCATCAGGCGTTGCAGGGTTACCGCAAGCTGAACGCCATCGCTTTCAAGAATATCGCACCGGGGGGAATCCTCTTTACCTTCTCTTGCTCGCAGGCGGTCTCGCGGCAGGATTTCCGGCTGGCCGTCTTCAGCGCGGCGGCACAATGCGGCAGGAACGTGCGGATCCTGCACCAGCTTTCACAGCCGGCGGATCATCCGGTGAACCTCTACCATCCCGAAGGCGAATATCTCAAAGGATTGGTGCTTTATGTGGAATAACTGCGCTTAAGAAAGCGTGAATTTCAATCCTACGGCCTGAGAAAGTTTTAGGAAGGTGGAAAGCTGCATATCGGTTTCCCCTTTTTCCAATAAGGCTATGTATTCTCGTTTCTTGCCTATTTTGGCAGCTAATTGTTGTTGGGTTATTCCAGCTGATTTGCGGGCGTTTTTCAATACCTCCGCATAATACCACGCTTGCGCTTTGGCATCGAATTCCTCGCGGCTTGCCGTTCCCTTGGAGCCGTAGTTCTGTGCAATCAAATCCTCGGCGGTGGGAAGTTTCTTGAGTTTTTGTATGTCAATGTTCGCTTTCATGGCTATAAATTATCTAAGATTCGTTGCGCTTTGGCTATTTCTTTCTTATATTCTTTGGTGGATTTCTTCATGAATCCGTTTAAGAGTAATATTTGCTCCGCTTCTATGAAATTGCTGTGGTCGATGGCGAACAGTATTACCCGATATTCATTATCGACCGATATGCGGAGTTCATAAAAATCCGTACCGACAAGTTTTTTGACCAATTTGGTGCTTACCATACGTATCTCCGTAATGACGGATAACGCGTAAAGAATCTTTTGCTGCGCGGAAACAGGCAGATTCTGGTAAAACTCATCAAATTCGGAACTACGGATTATATATCTCATCACCGCAAATGTAATAAATTTATTACACAGAACAAAAACTATCGAATAGAACAAAAACTTCGCTTCAATATTCTTTACCTGTAAAATCAAGTAAGTGAAAGGATTTAACAAATCTTAAGAAATCCGGAGGTCTTCGGATTCCAAAATGCCGGAAAGGCGTTAAAAAACTGTTCATAGCCGGTTGAAATCTTATTGAAAACTTGTTGAAAGAGAAAAACGGCCGGAAAATGAACAGCCATCAAGGTTTTATCAAACGGTTTTAAACATTTTTAACTTAACGGATGTTAAAATCCCAGGCTGTTGAATACGGTCTGATCTGAACTGTGAACAGCTGTTTGTAAATTCAACAAATTATTGGTTCAAAGTCTTTTTTGTTGTTCAGTAAATATTGATAAAACGGGTTTGGCTGTGCATAAGGGATGATAAGATTCTGCCGGAAAATTTATCCACCATGGTAACAGCCCTACTACTACGGGTATTATTCTTTTTTATTTTTTTAATTTTTAAAAATTTAAGAATACCAATAATTTGCATGTTGAAAACTAGATAAATTCAAGGCATGGAGCGGTCTCCGGTTGCCCAATCTTGGAATCAAAGGCGTATCTTTACGTTTTGTTTGAAAAGAACTTGGAAAGCCCGTAGATCATGGCCGCATACGAAGATTTCATCGCGAAACTGGATGCCTTTCTCCGCCGGTATTACACCAACCAGGCGTGGAAAGGCTTTTTCGCGCTCTTGGCTGCTTCTCTGGCGGTCTTCCTCATGTTCTGCACCTTGGAATATCTTCTTTACCTGCCGGGAAACGTGCGGAAGCTTGTCTTTTGGTCGTTCACCGCATTGTTTTCAGCCGGTTTCGGAATCTTGGTGCTTTATCCTTTGGGGCAGGGCAGGAGATGGTTTCCCCGTATGAGCCATGAAAAGGCGGCGCGTTACCTGGCCTCGCATTATCCGGAATTGGACGACAAACTCTACAACGTGCTCGATTTAAAGCGGCAGTTGCAGGAAAACGGGGCTTTGTACGCCTTGTTGGAGGCCGCCATCGAACAGATAAGCCGCCGTTTTGTCGCCTACCGGTTCGAAAAGACGGTCAGGTTCAAGGCGAACTGGCGCTACATATTGGCTTTTCTGTTGGTCTTGATGGCAGGAGCGGCCATTTACTTCATTAATCCGAGGGTTATCGGCTCTTCGGAAAGAATCGTGCGTTACAGCCGTTATTTCGAGCGTGAGTTTCCTTTTTCGGTTCTTATCGGGAACGAGAGTCTGCGCGTGGCTTACGAAGAAGATTTTACGCTCGATATACGGGTGGAAGGCGATATATTGCCCGCGGAAGTGTCTGTGGAGACTGATGGCCGCCTGTTCCCGTGCCGCCGAAACTCTCCGGTGTCGTTCTCGTACGTGTTCAGGAAAGTAAGGCAGCCGGTGGTGTTCTATCTGGTGAGCGGAAAGTACAAGAGTGCTCCCTATGTGTTGGAAGTCAATTATAAACCTTTGATGTCGGGCATGAAGGTAACGCTTCGGTATCCGCCGTATATGAACCGGAAACCGGAGGTGGTGGATAATTCGCTCAACCTGCAGCTTCCCGCCGGCACGCGGGTGGACTGGGAGTTGAGGATAGACCATGCCCGAAATCTTCTGTTCGGCTTTTTTTCTTCAGATGAACCGCTTTTAGAGGGCGTGATGCCGTTCAAGGAAGCCAAGGCGCAGCCGCCTGTCTTTTCCTTTTCCGAGCAGGTTTTCAAGTCTTGCGTTTACCGTCTGATACCGGAAGCTTTTACGGATGTTCAGACCGATACAGCCTCTTTTGCCGTCGAGGTTTTTCCTGACGCTTATCCGCGCATCGAAGTTGTACCGTCTTTCGACAGCAGCCGGATATATCGCCGTTATTTCCACGGCATGATCAGCGACGATTACGGTTTCCATTCCCTGCTTTTCAAGCTTTCCTGCACCAACGCGGCCACCGGCAATGAATGGGCGTTTTACGACACCTTGCCCGTCAAGGCTTACGAACTGAGTCAGGAATTCACTTATTACTTCGATATCAACGAGTTCAATCCGCAGCCGGGCGATGAATTGAGCTATGGCTTCGAACTGCGCGACAACGACGCTTTCTATCCTTTCAAACCGGTGTATTCCCAAACCTTTTTCTACCGGAAGATGTCGCAGGAAGAAGTGAGAGAGGAAGTGGGCAAGACTTCGGCTTCGGTGGATGAGAAGTTTTCGGTTTCGTTGCGTTCCGTTCGGAATTTCGACAAGGAACTGCAGGATTTCGTACAGGATCTGCTTTCCAAGAAGCAGCTTTCGTGGCAGGATATGAAGCGGGTGGATCTGTTGTTGGAACAGCAGGAAAACCTGCGGGAAACCTATCGGGAATTGTCGGAGGAAATCAAGGAGAAACAGCGTCTGGAAAGCGAATTGGGAGAGGCCGACCCGGAATTGCAGGAAAAACAGCGGCAGTTGCAGGAGCTTATGGACAAGCTTTTTGACGACGCCACGATGAAGAAACTGCAGGAATTGCAGGAACTCATGCGGCAGAACGCTCCCCGCGAGAAGATTACGGACGCTTTGGAGGAAGTGAAACGCCAAAAGGATTTATTGAGCCGTGATATTGAACGTAATTTAAACTTATACAAACAATTAGAGTTTGAAAATAAATTACGGCAAGCCGTTTCAGACGCCCAGGCGCTTTCGGAAAAGAGCCGGGAAGCCGGTGAGCAGATGCGGCATATATCGGCCGACAGCGCGTTGAAACTGCAAGAAGATCTGCAGAAGGATCGGAACCGTCTGGAAAGGGATTTGCAGAAAATAGAGGATTTGAACGAGGGCTTGGAAAAGAAGACTTCGTTTTCCCTGCCGGATTCCCTTTTGGAAAAAGCGCGTCAGGATATTGAGAACACCCAGGAGGATTTGCAGCGTAAAGATGAAAAATCGGCGCGTAAGAGCCAGGAAAAAACAGAACAGGATTTACAGCAGCTGGCCGACAATCTGTCAGGGCAGATGCAACAGATTGAAGAGGAAAATCAGGCGGAGGATGCCGATTTTATCCGGCTCTTGCTCAAATCGACGGTGCGTATTTCGGTACAACAGGAAAAGTTGATGGAAACCTTGGGCAAGACCCATCTGAATGATCCGCGTTATGCGGAACAGATCCGTGCCCAGGCGGCCTTGAATACCGAGATACGTTTTGTGGCCGACAGCGTGAACGCCATTGCCCGGCGGCAGCCGCAGGTGGCTCTGGCCACTGACCGGGAGGTAAAGGATATGCTGTCTTACAGTCGTGAAGCCTTGGATTTGCTGCTGGCGATGAACAACGTCTATTATTCGCATTACAACACAACCAACAGCCGGGCTCTGGCGCGCCAGCAATACACCATGACTTCGCTGAACAACCTGGCCTTGTTGCTTTCCGAGTCTTTAGACCGGATGCAGCAACAGATGAATATGAAAGGAAACAGCGGTTCTTCCAAGAAAAAACAGAAGGGAAAGCCGCAGATGTCCTGCCCCAAACCAGGCGAAAAAAGTTCTTCAATGCCGATTCCGTCCTTGCAGCAGATGATGAAACAGGGCAAGCAGTCCTTGCAACAGATGCAGCAGGATTTGAACCGTCAATTGGATGAATTGAAAAAGATGCTGGAGCAGATGCAGAAGCAAGGTCAGCCGCAAGCTTCTCCTCAGGGCAAGGAAAGCAAGCCGGGTGAATCGGGCAATTCCCAAGGCGAACAGATTTCGGAGGAAAAGGTTTCGGAATCTTTTGCGCGTGCTGCCGCCAAGCAGGAAATGATAAGGCGTATGCTTCAGGAACAGATGCGCAAGGATAAAATGGCGAACCCAAACGCGGCAGGACTTTACAATCGTATTTTGGGCGATATGGAGACAACGGAACGCGATTTGGTGAACCGCATTCTGAACGACCGCGTGATGTCGCGCCAAAAGAATATCGAAAGCCGTTTGCTGGAAGCCGAGAATGCCGAGCTCAAACGGGAACGCGACGACAGGCGGGAATCGAAAGCGGGCAATCCTTTCGCTCCTTTTATGGGCGACAGTGTGGAAAACGCCGCCAAGAAAAAAATGCAGGGGAACGATTTGCTTCGTTTTTCCTATCCCGAACTACGTCCGTATTACAAGAAAAAAGTGCAGGACTTTTTGTTTAAAAATCCGAATAAATAGTTTTGCCTAAGTTAGCATCGGAAGTCTGGAGTAAGTTTGGATGATTCCGAGAGGGTAGGATAAAAAAGATGTTTCACGTGAAACATTGTTATAAAACATTTAAAATGAAAGAAATTACCTTTATTGAACAAGATGGCAGGGTGGGGTTCATGCGCCGTAATGATACCCGTGCCTGTTTGCTCAAAGTCTTGAAACGCCTGGGTTGCGTTTCATCGGGCATCACTTATATTTTTT
>CAYVJX010000008.1:12765-23993 GCA_964451895.1 uncultured Bacteroidaceae bacterium
CTCAAAGTCTTGAAACGCCTGGGTTGCGTTTCATCGGGCATCACTTATATTTTTTGTTCCGATGAATATCTTTTAAAGGTAAACCGGGAGTATCTGAACCATGATACTTTTACCGATATAATCACTTTCGACTATACTTTGCCCGGTGATGCGTTCCCGATAGGACTTTCGGTAAAGTCCGGCAAAACGGCATCCAAGTACCGTCCGGTTTCGGGAGATATTTACATCAGCGTGGAACGCATCAAGGAGAACGCCCGGAAATTTCAGGTGCGGAATATCGATGAATTGAATCGGGTCATGATACATGGTTTGCTGCATTTGGCGGGTTACAAAGACAAGAGCCCGAAAGAAGAAAAAGCCATCCATCAAAAAGAGGATGAAATGCTGGCGGCTTGTTTTCCTAAAAAGTGATTTTTGAAACCAAGCAATAGAAGCAGGATTTTTGGGAATGATGTCGCGATGAAAAAAATTACAGGGGATGTTATCCTGTTGAAAAGAAAAGTTATCCCGATTCAAAAGAGGGTCGGTCAGGATGTTGAAAAAGATAGTTGAAGGCAAGGTTTTTCAATGTATCTTTGTAAGCCGTTTAAAGACAATCGGTTTTGGAAGTGTTTCACGTGAAACATTTCATTTGGTTTGAATTTTAAGATAGGAATGAAATACGATGTTATTGTAGTGGGAGGGGGTCATGCCGGATGTGAGGCGGCAGCGGCGGCAGCCAATTTGGGCAGCCGGGTGTTGCTGTTGAGTATGCAGATAGACCGCATGGCGTATATGTCGTGCAATCCGGCGATGGGCGGCGTGGCGAAAGGTCAGATTGTACGCGAAATCGATGCGATGGGCGGCTACTCCGGCATCGTTACCGACCTTTCCACTTTGCAATTCCGTATGCTGAACCGTTCCAAAGGTCCTGCCATGTGGAGCCCGCGGGCGCAATGCGATATGTGGCGTTTCTCCGCTCATTGGCGGGCGCAGCTCGAAACCGTTCCGAATCTGGACATTCGCCAGGATACGGTAACGGCCTTTCTTTGGAAGCAGGATGAGGTGGTGGGCGTGAGCACCCTCTGCGGCGCGGAAATCTACGCCAAGGCGGTTATCTTGACCGGCGGCACTTTTCTGAACGGAAAGATTCATATCGGAGAAAAATCTTATTCGGGCGGTAGGATAGGCGAGAGTGCCTCTTTCGGTTTGAGCGAACAATTACGGGAACGCGGTTTTCAAGTGGAAAGCCTCAAGACAGGAACCCCTGTGCGTGTGGATGCCCGCACCGTGGATTTTTCGGTTTTGGCGGAACAGAAAGGCGATGAGGAACCGGGTAAGTTTTCGTTTACCGACACCCCTTGCGTGCAGGAGCAGATGTCATGTTTTTTGGCCTACACCAATCCGCAGGTGCATGATATTCTCCGCACGGGTTTCGATAAGTCGCCCATGTTTGCCGGAAGGATCAAAGGCCGCGGGCCGCGTTACTGCCCCTCGATAGAAGACAAGATAGACCGTTTTGCCGACAAGGACAGACATCAGTTGTTTTTTGAACCCTGTGGCCGCGGCAGCCAGGAATATTATCTGAACGGTTTTTCTTCTTCCTTGCCCGAAGAAACCCAAATGGCGGCCTTGCATAAAATCGTAGGTTTCGAGAACGCGAGAATTTTCCGTCCGGGCTACGCTATCGAATACGATTATTTTGACCCCACACAACTCAAGCCGACCTTGGAGACCAAGTTGGTGAACCATCTTTATTTCGCCGGTCAGGTAAACGGCACCACCGGTTATGAAGAAGCTGCCGGCCAGGGATTCATGGCCGGAATCAACGCCCATTTAAAGATAAACGGCAAGGCACCTTTTGTGCTCAGCCGCTCCCAAGCCTATATCGGGGTGCTCATAGACGATTTGGTGACCAAAGGCGTGGACGAACCCTACCGTATGTTTACCTCCCGCGCCGAATACCGTATCCTGTTGCGGCAGGATAACGCCGATGAACGCCTTACGCCTTTGTCCTATAATTTGGGTCTTGCCAAAGAGGAAAGGATGCGGCGTCTGGAAGAGAAAAAATCGTATGGCGAAAAAATAAAGACGTATATCGGCAGCCATAAGGCGGAGCCCGAAAAAGTAAACGGAAAGCTGTTGGAATACGGCACTTCCGCCCTAGTGCAGAAAACGGGTTTGGAAGCCCTCTTGCAACGCCCGCAGATAAGCCTGGCACAACTCATGCGCCTTGATGAAGGGCTTGCCGCCTATATTGAGAAGAACCGGGAGAGACCCTATTACCGCGAACTTTTGGAAGAGGTGGAGATCAGTATGAAATACGACTCGTATATCCGCAAGGAAGAAGAGAACGCGGCGCGGCTTTCCAAATACGACGACCTGCCGCTCAAGCCCGATTTCGACTATCGGTCGATATTGTCGCTTTCTTACGAGGCACGCGAGAAACTGAGCCGGATCAAGCCCGCCACGCTCGGCCAGGCGTCCCGTATTCCGGGGGTCTCGCCCGCCGATATTTCGGTGCTTTTGATTTGGCTCAACAAATAGATTATTTTTGCCGTCCGAATAACAACGCCATGCAGGAGAAGAAGGAAAACCGTTCCAAGGAAAAAGGAGACAAGGAAAAGTTTGTGGAAACGCCTTTGATGAAGCAGTATTACGAAATCAAGCGGCAGCATCCGGAAGCGGTTCTCCTGTTCCGGGTGGGCGACTTTTACGAGACTTTCGGCGAAGACGCCGTGTTCGCCTCCAAGGTGCTGAACATCGTTTTGACCCGCAAGGCCAGCGGTGCCCACACCTATACCGAACTGGCGGGATTTCCCCACCACGCCTTGGAAACCTACCTTTACAAACTGGTGAAGGCCGGCGGCAAAGTGGCTATCTGCGAACAGCTGGAAGATCCCAAGCTCACCAAGAAACTTGTCAAGCGGGGCGTGAGCGAGCTCATCACACCGGGCATCGCCATGAACGACCGGTTGCTGGAAACCGGAAAGAACAATTTCCTCTGCGGCCTCGCGCCCTTTTCCCAGACGAAAAAAAGTAACTTCGGCATTTCTTTTTTAGATGTAAGTACGGGCGAATTCTTTGTGGCGGAAGGCAACGAAGAATATATCCGAAAGTTGCTGGACAATTTCCAGCCCTCCGAAGTTGTGATGCCCAAAACGTACCGAGACGACTTCTGCCATCTTTTCGGAAACCGCTACTATATTACGGTATTCGAAGATTGGGTTTTCAAGCCCGACTTTGCCAAGAAACTCTTGTTGGAACACTTCAATACCAATTCGTTGAAAGGTTTTGGAGTGGAGGATATGCCGGCGGCGCAGATAGCGGCGGCAGCCTGTCTGCACTACTTGATCGAGAGCAAGCACGAACTTTCCGCGCATGTATCTTCCTTGCAGAAAATCGCAGAAGAAAAGTACGTGTGGATGGATGCTTTCACCCTACGTAATCTGGAACTTCTCCAACCATCAGCCACCTATGTGGATGCCGATGTGCAGGCACAGAACTCGCTGTATGCGGTGCTGAACCAGACCAACACCCCGATGGGTTCGCGCCTGTTGCGCCGCATGATATGCCTGCCGCTCAAAGACGTTCAGGAAATCGATTACCGGCTTTCGCATGTGGAATACCTGTTCCAGAACCGCGAACACGCCGCCGCCCTGCGTGATTATATGGCGCAGATCGGCGATCTGGAACGCATGCTGTCGAAGGTGGCGGCCATGAAGATACAGCCGCGCGAGCTGTGGCAGCTCAAACAGTCTTTGGACGTATTGCAGAAAATCATCGCCTGGGCTCAGGAAAACATCACCTCCGCCAAAGACAATGTGCTGTACAGCAGGATAAAAGATATAGATTCCTGCCGGGAGCTCTCCGAGTATCTTGAAAAATGGCTCGATGCCGAAGCCCCCGCCATGCTCTCCAAAGGCAATGTGATTGCCCGGGGTGCGGACGCCGAACTGGACGAACTGCGCAAGATAGCCTTTTCGGGCAGGGAGTATCTGTCTGAACTTCAACAGCAAGAACAGAAGAATACCGGCATCTCCACACTGAAGATAGGCTTCAACAACGTCTATGGCTATTATTTTGAGGTAAGCCAGTCGCACAAAGACAAAGTGCCCGCTTCGTGGGTACGTAAACAGACCCTCACCAACGCTGAGCGCTACACCACCGAAGACCTGAAGGTTTACGAAGAAAAAGTACTTACGGCGCAGGAAAAAATCACAACACTGGAAGCCCGTCTTTACCAAGCCGTGCAGACCTTTGCCAACGGCTTTATAAAACGTATGCAGGCATCGGTGCAGAATATTGCTTTCTTGGATGTTATGCTGTCTTTTGCCGATGTGGCGGCACAGTATGAGTACGTGCGCCCCCAGGTGGTTGACAGCTACGATTTATATATCAAGCAGGGCAGGCATCCGGTTATCGAAAGACATATGCCTGCAGGGCAGAAATACGTACCCAACGACATTACGTTCAAGCACGATGCTTGCCGCATCATGATGATTACCGGGCCCAATATGTCGGGTAAGTCGGCGGTGCTGCGGCAGACCGCGCTGATTGTGCTCATGGCGCAGATGGGGTGTTTCGTACCGGCGCAGGAAGCCGTTATCGGCTTGGTTGACAAAGTTTTTACCCGTGTGGGTGCCACCGACAACATCGCCTTGGGCGAAAGCACGTTCATGGTGGAGATGAACGAAACCGCCAATATCCTCAACAACTTAACGGCGCGCTCTCTGGTTCTTCTCGATGAGATCGGCCGGGGCACAAGCACTTACGACGGCATTTCCATTGCCTGGGCGATTGCCGAATACCTGCACGAGCAGCCCCGAAAGGAAGCCAAAGTGCTCTTTGCCACGCACTACCACGAACTCAACCGTATGGCGGAGACATTTCCGCATATCGAGAACCACCATATCCGGGTAAAGGAAGAGAACGGCAAGATGATTTTTCTGCGCACCCTGGCGCAAGGCGGTTCGGAACACAGTTTCGGGATTCATGTGGCGCAGATGGCCGGGATGCCGAAATTCGTGCTCGACCGTGCGCAGGAAATTCTATCCGGCCTGGAACGCGACCGTCATCTGGAAGGCGGAGTTCCTGCCATTTTGTCTTCTTCTGCCGCTTCTGTAGCCGCCCCGATGCCCGCGCCCGAAGACACAGCCGATTCTCCGCAGGCCAAAACCCCCGGAAAACCCCTTTCGGAAAGCCGTAAAAACACTGATAACAAAGCGGATAAACCCTATCAACTCAGCTTTATCCAATTGGATGATCCTTTGCTCGAAAAAATCCGCGACGAGATTCTGGATTTGGATGTCGATAGCCTTACGCCCATTCAGGCACTCAATAAGTTAGACGAAATAAAACGGCTTCTCAAGCGGAAATAGCCGCTATCTTGCCCGAAGTTCCAGCCCGATTTCCCGTGCCGGCGAATCTTTGCCCTGGGCTGCCAGACGGGGGCAGACCGGCGAGGCCGCCCGCGCGAAAGTGGGCAGGTTGAACAGCCGCAGGTTGGCATGGTAAAAATTTCCGCTCTTTTGCGGCAGCAGGAAAGGCTTCCCGAAATCCTTCCCGTCGAAATAGGCGATATACGGCAGTTCATAGTGGCCGTTCTGCCGCTTGCTGCCGAACACCACCCAGGCACCGTTTCCGCTCCAGTCATGCCAGCTCTCGCTTTCGGCGGAATTCAGAATATCCGCCGGATTCTCTTGCCCGGCCGGAATCTTGCCTTTTTCCTCCCAATCCTCCGTGCGGAGGTACAGCAGATCGCCCAGCGCGTGGTAGGGAATGGAATTGAAACGGGCGCGGCACAGCAGCACGCCTTGGCCGTCGGGCCGTACGCGCGGCATCGAATAGCTGCAACCCGGCGCGGCGTGCAGGAGCGTCTGCACCGAATCGGCAAACGTACCCGTTTGGGCATCGAAAGCGATGCGGCATAAGTCAAAATGGATATGCCGTACCCGTTCCCCCCATTCGGGATAACGCGCCACGGTGTCGGGGCTGGTTTTGGGAGCGCGGCAGAAATAGAGCCATTTCCCGTCGGGGCTCCAGGCCGGCCAGGTCTCTTCGTAATCGGCCGTCCAAAGCGCCCGGTTCAATACGATTCGGTCGGTACGGGTGTTGTAGAGCACGATATTGCAGGCGCTGTCGAGAATGTCCACGTACTGGTGTTCCGGCGTATAACCGTTGATGCCCAGAATGTTGGTGCTGAAAGCGATCCATTCTTCTTCCGGATGCCAGGCCGGATAGACGAGGTTCAGGGGCATCCGCAGGGAGTCGGGACATTCCGCCCATGCTTTTCCGAGGGCAGTGGGAACCCGTTTCGAAACGTCTTTCCCTTCGAAAAACAGCGAACCCTCCGAGGGGCTACGCAGATGCACCAGCATTCGGTTGGGATTCCCCTCCGGCGACGTATGGCAGTTGAAACAGTTCCGCTTCATGCTCGCATTGGAAAGCAAGACCCGTTCCCCGAAATCCTCCAGACACCTTTCGCGGAGCTCCATCACGTTATAGCCGCCTTTTCCCACACTGTAAGCCCCTTCCACCGAAGGCAGCAGGCGGTAGGTGAGGTAGGGGTCTATCGGTTCGGGACACACAATCCAACGCACCGGCCGATAGGCGGTAAGGTTTCCCGAGATGCCGCGCACGGTAATGCGGAGTTCCACCGTGTCTTTCCTTTCTTGGGCGGCCGCGGTGAGCCGTTTCCAGAATCTTAACGGAAAAACCACGTTTTGGCCCGTTTTAAAGGTTTTTTGCACCGAAGACGACCCGATGGTTATCCAGGCGGTCTTTACCGTGTCAGGAAGCGTGAAATTCAGAGGAGCGATATTGCAGGGGATATGCGTTCCGTCTTCGTAATCCGGAAAAAGAGGTGCGGATCCGAGGCTTTGAACCGCGTTTTCCGGCAGGCGGCAGAGGCAGGAAGCCAAAAGCAACGGCCAACCGAAATACAGTGTCTTGCCCCAAAAAGAAAAGAGAGTCTTCATCCGTCAGTGTGCCAAAGCGTAGTTGCCGTCTCTCTGCGGGTTCACGAAACGGCTGAAATAGTAGTTGTAAGCGAAAGTATGCCCGAAAGCCTGCGTAATCTGTTGCGGGCTCGACATACCGCGCCGCAGGCGTTCCCTTTCTCCGTAAAACATCCGGCACTGCTTTACCAGCGCGTTGTTCCACGCCAGATTGCGCATATATTCCGCCACGTGTGGCGGCAGTTGCCCCTGACGTTCCTCCGCGGCCACCAACAGCATTTCCTGCCAGGCCGCCGGCAATCGGTAAGGAGGCCTTTCCTGACCGCTGAGGCGCAGGTAGTTTCCGATGCGCGCCATCACGCTGTCGGTGCGTTTGTAGAGCAGGTCAATCAGAGAAATGTATTCCAGGTTTTCGAGCGATGCCGCCGGACGTTGCCGCCATAATTCACGCGCCTCCGCTTCTCCGCTGCCGCTGGTGTAGATGTAGTCTGTCAACGATTTGTTCCGTTCCCTTTCGATTTGCTCCGCCAAAGCGCGTGTTTCGGGGGATGCCGCCGCGGTCGGGTTCTGCAGGTATTCCGAAACCTGCCGGTAAAGCAAGGCTTCCTTATGGTAGAAAAGCGTGTTGGCAAGCAGGCGGATGTATTTGTCCGCCAAGCCGTATTGATGGCAGGCCAAGGCGGAGAAAACCGACTGCTCCAGCAGGAAGTAACTCATTCCCTCGGTTTCCATCACGTTCATGATCTGACTATAGACCGCCGTATGGTTTCCCGTGAGCCGGCTCCGGAACACCGATACCAACGTGCCTGCCGGTGCGCCCGCTTCCTCGATTTGTCCGTATATTTCAGGAACCCGGTAGTAGGTAAAGAAATCCTCGTTGAGCCGATGCGCGCCCAAGAGCGCCACCCGGGTGTAGGCCGCCAGATCGAAGCGGAAGAGAATCTCGGTTTGCGACAAGCCTGCGTAGAGCGAGTTGCGGCCTGTCACCACATCGTCGATGGAACAGGGATGCGAGAACCAGTACCGGTCGGCCAGCCGCAGGGCTTCTTCATAACGGCCGTCCATCACCAAGCGTTCCGTTTTCATCAGGATCCGCCCGAGTCTGTAATCCTTGAAGCCCCAGTAGGAGTTTTGGTTCGAGAAGGCAAGCCACACCTGGCATCCCGTAAAGACCAACGCCCAAAACGCCGGAAGCCCCCATACCGCTATCTTTTTCCCGACACCTTCCCGCATCCGGTTCACCCCCGACACCTTGCACAGAAAGGTAAACAGAAGCACAAACAGCAGCCCCGCCGCCACCTGATAGACCACCACACCCCAGCCCCGGTAAAACTGTCCGGCAAAAGCCGTGAGCAAATCGCCCAAACCGTAAGGCTGCCCCGGATACAGGTAGAGATGGGCGTTCCACGGCATGAAACAGGCCAGGAAATCCGACTGGAATGTAAAGAAAGTGTGCCGCCCCACGTTCAGAAACAGCTCGTAGAAACACAGACCGCCGCCCGCCAGCAGCAAGGCCGCCGCCAGATAAGAGAGAGAAACACGTGTTTTTTGTCCGGACATCCTTTGCAAAAGCCCGTTTGTGGAACCGAAACCGGTTCAATAGGCAATGTGCAAAGTTAGCGTTTTATTAATAACACGTCACATTCCCCTGAAGGGGTCTTACGGATGGATTTTTTAACGGATGATTACAGCAGACCGATGGGCAGCGCCGGCGATTCTTTGCCCTGTGCCGCTTGGCGGGGTGTGACCGGAGAGGCGTTGCGCACAAAGGTGGGCAGATTGAAAGCCCTCAGGTTGGTCTGGTAGAAACGGGGGCTTTTTTGCGGCAGGACAAAAGGCTTCTCAAACTTCTTCCCATCGAAATAGGCGATGTAAGGCAGGGTGTAATGCCCGTCCTGCCGCTTGCTGCCGAACACGACCCAGGCTCCGTTGGAGCTCCATTCGTGCCAGCTCTCGCTTTCGGCAGAGTTGAGTATATCCGCCGGATTGTCGTCAGAGGAAAGGGATTCCCGGGGATTTTCTAAATCGAGCAACAGCAGATCCCCTTCCGATTGGTAAGGCACGGAATTGAACAGGCTGCGGCACAGCAACAGGTGTCTGCCGTCGGGGTGAACCCGCGGTACCGAATAGCTTTTGCCGGGTTCCGAGACGAGCACCACCTGCACCGAATCGGCAAACGTACCCGTTTGGGCATCGAAAGCGATGCGGCATAAGTCAAAATGGATATGCCGTACCCGTTCCCCCCATTCGGGATAACGCGCCACGGTGTCGGGGCTGGTTTTGGGAGCGCGGCAGAAATAGAGCCATTTCCCGTCGGGGCTCCAGGCCGGCCAGGTCTCTTCGTAATCGGCCGTCCAAAGGGCGGGCGGCAACGAGATGCCCCGTTTTTCCGGATGGTAGAGAAGAATGTTCGAAGCGCTGTCGAGCAGGTTGAGGTATTGCCGGTGCGCCGCATAGCCGGTAATGCCCAGAATATCGGTGCAGAAAGCGATATATTTTCCTTGGGGATGCCAGGCGGCATAGACGAAATTCAGCGGCATCCGCAACGAATCGGGCAGGTGCGCCAAGGCCTTTTCCGCTTCGGGCAGACGCACTTTCTGAACATTTCCGTTTTCAAAGAACAAAGAACCTTCCGAAGGTTTGCGCAGGTGAACCATCATGCGGTCTGCATTCCCCTGGTCGTAGGTGTGACAGTTAAAGCAGTTTCCGCCCATTTCCTGATTCGAGATCAGAACGGATTCCTCAAAGTTTTCCAGACACCGCTGCCGCAGTTCCAGCACCCTGTAGGCTCCGGCGGTGGGCTGTACCAGGCGGTAGGTGAGGTAGGGGTCTATGGTGTCGGGACAGACAATCCAACGCACAGGCGGGTAGGCGGTATAGTGCCCCGATGCGCCGCGCAGGACTATCTCGATCCTTACGGTGTCTTGTTTTCCCTGTTCGGCGGCGGCAAGGAGTTCTTTCCAGAAATTCATCGGGATAGATACCTTCTGCTTTACGGAAAACACTTTCCGCGCGCTCGATGAGGTGATGCCGACGATGGCTTTCTTCACCGTGTCGGGCAGCACGAAATTCAAGGGCGCGATATTGCAGGGAATATGGATGCCGTCGGTGTAATGCGGAAAGATAGGCGCGGGTGCAGACGTTTTCGTTGCGTTCTCCGGAAGCCGGCAGGTGCAGGAAAACAAAGGAAGAAGGACAAGCCAGAGCGTATGGCGGCAAAAGGTCTTTTCCCTTCGGTAAGCCTTGCCGTCCTTGCTTTTTGTTTCTCTTGAAAGAATCGCCATGGTTGCAAACAATCTCTTGCTTGCAAAGGTAAAAATTTATTAATAACGTGTTGCGTTGTGCTTACGAAGATGGAATGAGCGGATTGCGCTCCTTGAAAGAAAAATCCTAAATTTCAATCAAAACCCTATATTTGCAAAATGCAAGACCACGCCCTGCCGGAAACCGACCGGCGGAGAGGTCTTATTAAACATAAAGAGAACAACCAAACAACCAATAAATTTATTCGATGAAAAAGATTATTCTCTCTTTGTTCGCGATGCTGGTGCTCGGCCTGGCGGGGCATCTTGCGGCGCAAAAAGTGTTGATTCCCTCGGGAACCGATCAAGAACAACTGGAATTGCGCCAGATGGCGGCCTTCCAGGGACAGACCGAGGCGATACCCTATCAGCCCGTTTCAAGGCTGTCCGCCTACACCGACCTTTCCCAAAAGATGGATGTGGCGGTCAAGATGCGTCCTCTTTCCGAAAACTTGGCCTTGCAGAAGGCGCTCAAAGCCCACAAAAGGAAAAGCGCCGGCAAGGCTTCCACCGCCGACCTCACGGTCGATACGGTGCTGAACACGGCCTATTGGGGCATGCTTTCTTCTGCCGAAGACGGCAAACAACTGCTTGTCACCATGGAATACCGCACCCTCTCGCCCACGAGCTGGTATTTCAGCGGCATCACCTATACCTTGTTCGATGAAAACCTCAAGCCGGGCAAGTCATTTTCCATCAATACGCCTTCCAGAACCCAGGAAATCAACATTATGGGAAACTATTCCACCCGCTTCTTCAACTATGACGCCAAAAAGGAATTTCTGGTGAGCGTCCATAGCTTTGCCGAAGGGCAGGAAGGCCCCGCTTCGTGTCGGGACACACTGTTCATCATCAACGAAGATGGAGATGTTCTCCGCAAGTTCGGGCATACGAGCGGCGCCATGCTGCACAGTGTAACCAAAGACGGTTCCCCCGAAAACCGGGTGCAGCTTATCGACGCTTTCTATTCCGATCTGGCGGACACCAT
>CAYVJX010000009.1:0-23555 GCA_964451895.1 uncultured Bacteroidaceae bacterium
CAGAGGCCGAAATCGTCCATACGGCACGGTTGGTGTTTACCCCTGTATTTAAATCCGTTCCTGAGGTCGATACAAAGAGATAGCCGTTCTTGTCCAGATCCACGTTGTGGAGATACCAGCCACTGGAGGCCTGCTCCAATGTAATGACGCTCACATCTTCCGAGCCCATCGATATGGAATAGGGCGTGGTGCTTCGGTCGATGGTCACGTTTACGGCATCCCGATACTTACTGTTGGACGCACCGGTTTTCATGGCTTTGCCTTCGCTTTCGCATACGAGGATGCATTCCGCTCCGTCAAACAATACGTCTGCCGAAGTTACACGGACATACTTCTGTGCGGCGGCGCTTCCTCCGAAGACCGTCAGCAGAAAGACCGCCAGACCGAGCAGGGCCGGACGGACACAAGAGACCATAAATCTTTTCATGATCCGAAAGAATTAGTCGGTTTTAATATTTTCCAAAGGTACAAAATCGACCGCATAAGCCAAACTTGTGTATTTTTTTGTTTCTTATATTATAATAGGATATCTTTGTAAGGTTGTTGGTTGGAGCCGTGATGATGCCGGCAGGACTATCCCTGTGGGCGGTTGTGTTTTAGTAAAACCGAGTTTATTGTAATCCAGATATAAAACCAAAACCCCTCATATCATGAAAAATGTGAAACGTTTTTTGCGGCTATCGGGATGTTTCCTGCTGTCCGCGATGTTCTTATTCAGTTTCGGAAACGGCATGCTCCGGGCGCAAGACACCTACACAAAAATCACCTCGGCCGATGAGTTGACAGACGGAACCTACTTGATTGTTTGTGAAGAAGCTGGAATGGTAGGGGCTTTGTCCGACTATAATGGTATCGGTTGTAATACAGCCGCAGTTACAATTAGTAATAATTCTATCAGTTGTACCCCTGCATCAGTGGCCGGAGCTTCTACACCACACGACTTGACTCTAAAAAAGGGAAACAATGGAATGTGGACGATTTATGATGTTGTGGAAAACTACTATCTTGCTTTCCCTAATGTAAAAAATAAAATGTCCACATCTACAGATGCCTATGATTGGGAGATTAAAATTGAAGCAGGTAAACATCAGATAATAGCGACAACGAAGGCCACGGCTTCTGCTGACAAAGACAAGGTTTTTGAAATACAACGAAATACCACGGCATCGCAAGCTTATCCTTTTCGTTGTTATGCGGCCACACAAAAAACTGTCGCGCTCTACAAAAAGCAAGGAACAGGAACGGAGTCTGCCTGCAATCCGGTTTCCAACGTGCAGGAAAGCGTAACGGAAAGCTCCGTTACCCTCACTTGGCGAGCTCCGTCCCCCAGACCCGCCAACGGCTATAAGATAACCATTTATAATGAAGATACGGAGGAGGTAAAGACCGATACCGTAGAAGAAACCACCTATACATACAGCGGTCTTGCCCAATCTTCGGAATACATGTATGAAATTGTTTCCCTTTGCAGTGAAACATCTTTCAGCGAGTCTGTGGATGGAACCTTTGAAACCCTGGATCCAAATGCCAAAACCCTGAACGTGACGATAGCCGGTGAGATGGAGGGCAACAACTATACCGGTTCCGTTACCTTCACCTTTGTCACCACCAACTTTATACTCGGCACCGACGGCAAGCTGAAATACGAAGTTTTAGGGGATGAAAGTGAAATAGATACCACCGCCACCACAACATCGACCACGCTTACGCTGGATCTGCCGGCGGATTATTACTATGCAACTTTTACCTTGGTGGATATGAGTGGCGCGGATTTGGAGCCCTCCGTAAAAGTAGAAAAGGAGTTTACCGTAAAACGCTCCACCGGGGATGATCCCGGGTCTGAATCCGACCTTGGCGTTCTGTTCTATGAACCGTTCGACAAAGTGAAAGGTACCTCTGATATTTCCGCCAAAATGGATGCCAATACGGAGATGCCCGGTTGGACGGCCTCCAATGTATATGGAAACGATGGTAGCGTAAGGGTAGGTACGGGCAAGAATGCGGGTTCTCTCCAAACGCCAGCCATCGATTTGAGCACCAACGACGGCAACTTTATCTTGACTTTCGACGCGAAGGCATGGAACAGCAACGAGGCTGTCAAGACTTTCAATCTTACGGTAGGCGACAAGACCGTTCCGGTAGAGCTGACCGCTGAGATGCAGCCTTACGAATTTGATTTTGACAACGGTACCGCCACCACCAAGATCAAGTTTGAGGGAACGGGTGCCAACAACCGTTTTATCCTCGACAACATCAAGATTAAGGAAGGACAGGTCGGTGTGGCCAATCTTACCGTTTTGCCCGACATGTTCGAACTGAAAACGGTTCAGGGTAATCCTGTAAGCCAAAAGGTTACTGTAAAAGGGCGCAATCTTGAAAACGATGTTACCGTAACCTGTCTGCAGGCGCACGAAAACTTCCGTGTTTCCGCCGTTTCCTTGACCAAAGAAGCCGTGATGGGCACAAACGGTGCCGAACTTACCGTAACGTTCAACGCGAGTGTGGCCGCCGACAGCGCCAAGATTGAACTCGAAAGCGGAGATCTCCACGAAACGATTATGGTAAGGGCTTTCGCCACTTCGGTTGAAGAAGTGGATAATATAGCCGCTTTCCGCGCCGGCACGCAAGGTACGGTTTATAAGATAAAAGGCCAGGCGGTGGTTACCGCCATCGATGGTGTTTCCATTTGGGCGCAAGACGCCACCGGCGCTATCTTGATATATGACAACCAAAAAGTGTCAAGCACGCAATATGCGGTGGGCGACGGCATTGTCGGGCTCTACGGTGAATTGGCCGCCTATAAGGGATTGCTTGAACTGGTGCCGACCGGTAACCTGCCGCAATCCTCCACGCACGGTAATCCGGTGGAACCGCAGGTGATGACGGTTCAGGAACTGAACGAAAAAGGGGTCGAATACAGTTCCCGTCTGGTAAAAATCAATGGTCTGGCTTTGTCCGAAGCCGAAGGGGTATGGAAAAAATCCACCAATTATACGGCTTTTGATGAAGATGAAAACGAAATCATTATCCGCACCTTGAGCGGCGGTAGCCTTATCGGGGAAGAACAACCGGAAGATATTTTCGATATGGTTGCCCTGGTCGGCTATTATGATGAAACGGTGCAGCTTTCGCCCCGTGTGAAGGAAGACATCATCGCCGCCGGCGGTGGAGACGATGAAGATTGCCAAGCGCCCACCGGTCTGACGTACAGCGGCAGCACGAAGATTACCGTAAAATGGAACGGCAGCGCCAACGAATACAAACTGGCCTTGCTCTCCAAGGACGGCAAAGACACCGTGTTCACGAAACTGCTCAGCGCCACCGAATACACCTTCGGGGAAGAAGTGAAACCCAATGTGGAATACGGCTGGGCGGTGGCTTCGGTATGCGAAAACGGCAAGCTGGTATGGGCCAAAGGCAAGAACTTCCAGATAGAAACGGCCAACGAGGATTTGGAACTGCAAGCCGAAGTCTATCCCAATCCCACCGACGGGGTGGTTTACATCAAGGTGGCTGACAACGCCCGCATGGAAATCTTCACGCTGGGCGGCATAGTGCTCCGCAGCGAAGAACTGGTGGCCGGCAGGAACGAAATCCGCCTTGACCGGAGCGGCATCTACTTTATCCGTCTCACCAACGGCACCGCCACCACGGTGAGAAGGGTAGTGGTAAGGTAGGAAAAAAGCCAGGGAGAGAATCCTAGAATATTGGGTGGTATCGTTTTTTGATACCACCCAATGTTTTTTTGGGGGCTTAGTTGACAAAAGTAGAATGAAGATCCCATATAGAAATGGGACAAGATAAGGTTATAAAATCAAAGGATGGCAAGGGCGAATATAAAATGCCTTAATTACTTCAATTGCTCTTTTAATCGATCATTCTGGTCAAGAAAAAAGTTTTTGTACAATATGGGGTACAAAAGTTAGAATTGAAAAAAAAAGATGTAACTTCGCAGTCTATTGGAAAGTTGGCAGAGTGGTCGATTGCGGCGGTCTTGAAAACCGTTGAGGCGCGAGTCTCCGGGGGTTCGAATCCCTCACTTTCCGCAAAAAAGCGTTTTGGGCGGTAATCTGCTACGTTGGAAGCCCAATGTTATCTCGGTTGCATTTTTTGCAAGTAAATTGTTTTTACTTTGCCTTACAAACGCAAAATCTAATAGCTATGAATCCTCCAAGAACCGTTTTCTTGTTTTCCATCCTGTTGGCAGTCTTTCTCATGGCGGCCACCCTGAATACAGAAACCGCACCCGATTACATAGGAAGCCGCTATTACACACGGGTGGCGGAGGCAAAACTTGCCTATTTGCAGGAAGACTCTGCGGAAGCGTATCGGATTCTGTTGGATTTGGAAGCCGAAATTCCCCTCTTGAATAATATAGAGTCGTATGAAATGCCGATGTTGGCGGAACTATGTCTGCGCTATGAGGACTACGAAAAAGCCTATGCCTATATAAGTTCTTTGGTGCGTGACCACGGATTTTCCGTTACGGATTTCGAAGGCTACAAAAATTTCGACATACTGAAACGCCAGCCTTTTTTCGATTCTTCCGCCTTGGCAAAGGCGGAGGCAGACTTCATCCCTGCAGACAGCGTTTTGCTGCAAGAGATGTGGAAACTTCTCGAAAAGGATATGGCCTATAGAAATTCCCTGAACGAATGGCCTTTGAGTGATTCCTCTCTGGCAGGTTTACGCTATGTGGACAGTTGCAATTTTTACCGTTTCAAGGAATTGTTGGCGCAATACGGTTTCCCCATTGCGCAAAGCAAACGGTTGAATGTCGCACAAAGAGGCCGGATGCATACGGCTCTTTCCCCTTTGCTTATCCATTGGAACGATTCGGTATATATGGAGTTTTTGGTTCCTATTGTTTACCAATGTGTGAAAAACGGGGATTGTCCGCCAGAATTGCTCGGCAATATGTTCGACAGCAGGGCACGGGCGGACAGTTGCTTTCCCTATGGAATGTATGTGAATGTGGGGAAAGAGATGATATGCGATGTGGAGCATTTGGACGAACGCCGCGCTGAAATAGGTTTGCCGCCCCACCGTCTGGATTGTCAGCTTACCCTTACGATTTTGAAAAAATACACCCCTGATGACACCGCCACTTTATCTATGTTTAATTGCGACTTCTGAATTAACAATATGGGAAAGGATGTCTTGGAGATAAATCATTTGAATTATAGATAAATACAACAAATAAGGCGGCTTTTTAGCCGCCTTATTTGTTGTGGAGCATATGGGACTCGAACCCACTACCTTTTGATTGCGAACCAAACGCTCTACCAGATGAGCTAATGCCCCGATTGAGAGAGGAAAAAACATAGAAGCACGGCGACAGCCGCCCCGACAAGGCGGAAGAAAAAAAAGAAAATCCCTTTTCTTTTTTTTCTTCCGCCTTGTCAAAAGTTATCGCTTCGCGATAACCTTCTATGTTTTTTCCGACCGTAGGGGTATCACCGCTTTGCGGTAATGCCCTACAACCATACCGTAGGAGAACCTACCGCAAGCGGTAATGCCCCTACAAAGCGACTGCAAAGATAGAAAAAATTTTACCATTTTGTATCTTCGCACACTTTTTCAAAAAAAACGATGATGAGCAAGATAGCCTTTTGGTATCATAACGCGCGGCCTATCGCGTTGCCGCAAAGTCTGCTGCCGGCCATCACCGCCTTGGCGGCGGCTTCCGGAACGGAAAGTTTTTCCTGGCTTCCGGCCGTGTTGGCGGTGTTGGGCGTAGGGCTGGCGCATCTGGGCATGAATTTGGCGGACGACTGGTTCGACTACAAGGTGCATTTCGGAGAAATGCGGCAGGAACTTGCCTCCGACGGCATCCGCGCCCGCGTTGCCAAATATCCTTATCTCACCTCAGGGCAGGCCACGCCTCGGCAACTGTTGACGGCCACCGCCGTTTTCTTGCTGCTGGCGGCCTGTATCGGAGCGGTATTGGTATATATGCGCGGTATAGACATCCTCTATCTGGCGCTGGCCGCTTTCGTTATCGGGATTTCCTATTCCGGCAAGCCCTTCCGCTTGGCATTCAGAGGCTGGGGCGAAGCGGTGATCTTCCTGATGTTCGGTCCGCTCTGCATGACGGGCGTTTTCTATGCCGCCACCGGAGTCTATTCGGGCAAGATAGCCTGGATTTCGGTAGCGGTGGGGCTGTTGGTGGCCAATATCATCTATACCCATTCCATTATGGATGCCGAACCCGACCGGCGCATGGGCAAGCGCACCATGGCGCACCTGATGGGCGGAACCACCGGTCAGCTCCTGCTTTCAGGCGTGTTCAACTTTGTTCCCTACGTGTTGATTACCGTAGGCGTGCTGGTAAAGCAACTGCATTGGGCTTACCTTTTCGTGTGGGCGGTCTTTCCGCTTTCGATATGGCTGGTGCGTTCCCTCCATGCCTTTTGTTCGGGCAGGAAAGAAGAAAATATGCAGACCCGCTGGTGGGTCGCCCCCAAGAAAGATTTCGAGGCTTACCGCCAGGCCGGCATCGAGTGGTTCATGCTCCGTTGGCTCACATCCCGCAACATCATCATGTTCTTTTGCTTCATTCTGTTGGCGGTAAGTTTTATATTTCCTGAAACATGGTAGAAATGAAAAAGATGCTTTACCTGGCGCAGTGGTTCTTCCGCGCCCGTTTCTTAGGTCGCCGCGCGCCCTTGCAGACCGTTCTGTTCATCGGCGACCGTTGCAACCTGCAATGCAAGCACTGTAGCGTTTACCAAAAGGAAAACCCGCACGAAATGACCTTTGAGCAGGTAAGGGAACACCTGGCGTATTCGTATGCCTTGGGCTCGCGTTTCGTGGATTTCGAGGGCGGGGAAACCATGCTTTGGCGCGACGGCGAAAAGAATATCAACGACCTGATAGATTTGGCAAAGCAGATGGGCTTCTTTTCGGCCACCATCACCACCAACGCCCAGTTGCCGTTTGGCGGATGCCGGGCGGATTCCATTTGGGTGAGCCTGGACGGAACGGGAAAATACCACGAAGCGGTGCGCGGCGAGGGCACTTTTGCCCGTCTGGAAAAGAACATCGCCACCGCCGCTCATCCCCATCTGAGCGTTAATATGGTGGTGAACACCCTCAATTGGCAGGACGTGGACAACACCATAGCCTATGCCAAGGAAAATCCGCATATCGAGTCGATAAGCATCAATTTCCACACACCGTTTCCGGGAACCGAATACCTGAGTATCGACAGGGAACGCCGCCAGCAGATTATCGACAAGGTGATCGCCTATAAGAAAAAAGGGTATCCCATCATGAACTCGGTTTCGGGGCTCAGGAAAATGCGTTCCGGAAACTTCAAGAGGCGTTGCTGGGTAACCAATTTCATCTATCCTGACGGAAGCCGCGGACTGTGCATCGGCAACGGCACGGATATCTGCAACAACTGCGGTTTCTGCATGGCGGGGGAAATGGCCTGCGTGTTCGCTTTCAAGCCCGACACCATTTTTGCCGGATTGAAGTTGCGTGTGTGAGCCCTGGGGCGGCGAGGTCTTAAAGATTTTTTTGTATTTTCGCAGGATGTTTTGCACTAAATTAAGGTGTTTTGCGGCTTTCTGCTGTGCCGTGCTGCTTTCGGGATGCTCTTATCTTAAAGAGTATAATCAGGTTAGCAAGAGCGGTACGATAGAGGAGAAGTACAACTTTGCCCTCAAGGCTTACGACCGGCAAGACTACAAGAAGTCGAGCGCGGTCTTTGAGGAACTGTTGCCGCTTTTCCGGGGCAAGGACGCATTGGAAGGCTTGCTCTACAATCTGGCCTATTCGTATTTCTACGACAAGGACTATTTTATGGCGGCCTATTATTTCCGCACGCTTTCCCGCCAGTTCCCCAACGGGGTCAAGGTGGAGGAAGCTACCTATATGTCGGCCTATTGCAAGAGTCTGGAATCACCCGACTACCGTCTTGACCAGAGTGCCACCAAAGAGGCTATCAAGCAGTTGCAGCTGTATATCAACTATTATCCCGACAGCCGTCGGGTGGAAGAGGCCTCCCGCCTGATTGTGGAAATGCGCCGCAAGCTGGCTACCAAGGCCTTCAATATTGCCGGCATGTACTACAAGCGCAGCCTTTACAACGCCGCCGCCATTTCCTACAACAATTTCTTGCGCGATTTTCCCGAATCGCCCGACCGGGAGCAGGCCATGTTCCTGATGCTCAAAAGCCGTTACCTGTACGCCAAGAACAGTTTGAAGCATCTGCAACCGGAACGCTACCGCAAGGTGATGGATATATACGACCTGTTCCTGCGCTCGTATGCGGATTCGCGCTACCGCGAGGATGCGGACAAGTTGGTGCAGCAGGCCAAAGCCAAGATGTGAGGCGGTTATACAAGAGAATAATTGAAAACATCAATAAAGAAATGGATTACAAAAAAATCAAAGCGACACACGAAGCGGTTACCCGCGACCTTTCCAACTTCGATCAGGAAACGGGCAATATCTACGAAACGGTGGTGAACCTTTCCAAGCGCGCCAATCAGATTTCTTCTTCCCTGCGTCAGGAACTGGTGAACAAAATCGCCGATTTCTCCGCCCAGAACGCCGGCGGCGACGGGATTGACGAAATCTACGAAAACCGCGAGCAGATTGAGATCGCCCGCTACTACGAACAGTTGTCCAAGCCCAGCCTGATCGCCACGCAGGAACTGTTGGACGGCACGCTCAAGTTCAGGCGCGCCGCGAATGCCGAACCGGAAGAAAGCCGGCTTTAATCTTGCGGGATGTCGTTGCAGGGCAAGAACATCATCGTGGGGCTCAGCGGTGGAATAGCCGCCTACAAGACCCTTACGCTGGTCCGCCTGCTGGTAAAGTCAGGGGCTCAGGTGCGTTGCGTATGCACGCCCTCCGCCTTGCGTTTCGTTACGCCTTTGAGCCTTTCCACGCTGAGCGGCTACCCGGTGTATTCGGATATGTTTTCAGACCGCAACGAATGTGCCACGGAACATATTTCCTATGCCGACTGGGGAGATTTGCTCGTGGTGGCGCCGGCTACGGCAGGCACCTTGGGCAAGTTCGCCAACGGAATTGCCGACAACGCCCTCACCACGCTTTTCAATGCGTTCAACAAACCGGTGCTCGTGGCTCCGGCCATGAACACACGCATGTACCGACATCCGGCCACCCAGGAGAATCTGCGGAAGCTCCGCTCGTGGGGCGTTCATCTGATGCCTGTCGCCACGGGGGCTTTGGCCTGCGGCACGGAAGGCGAGGGGCGGATGGCGGAAGCCGAGGAGATTTTTGAACGGATAACAGCCCTTTTTCAGGAACCCTGCGGCGGTCTGCAAGGCAGGAAAATCCTCATTACCGCCGGGCCTACGGTAGAAGCCATCGATCCGGTGCGCTACATCAGCAACCATTCCACGGGGCGGATGGGGTGCTGCATCGCCGATGAACTGACGCATCGGGGCGCGGAAGTGTATCTGGTGCACGGCCCGATGCAGACCAGTCCCAAGCGGAAGCCTTTCCGGGAGATAGCCGTTACTTCGGCGGCGCAGATGTTCCAGTGCGCCACCGAACTTTGGCCGGATATGGACATGGCGGTGCTTTCGGCGGCGGTGGCCGACTACACGGTGGCCGAACCGAGCAAGGAAAAAATCAAGAAAAACGACGATTGCCTGCAGATAAGACTGTCTAAAACGCAGGATATCCTTGCCACCTTGGGCAAAAGCAAGAAAAAAACGCAGTTGTTGGTGGGGTTCGCCTTGGAAACGGAAAACGAACTTGCCAACGCCACAGGAAAACTGCATAAGAAAAATGCCGATTTGTTGGTTCTCAATTCCTTGAAAGATAGCGGCGCGGGTTTTGCACAACCCACCAACCGCGTTACTTTTCTTACCCCGGACGGCACGGTAAGCCCCATGCCGCTCAAGAGCAAGGAAGAAGTGGCGGCCGATTTGGCCGACTGTATGGAATCATTGTACGGCAAACTTTAATCGAGAATTCATGAAAAAACGGTTTCAATACACGCTCCTGCTGCTTTGCCTTTCGTGCATGGGTTTAGGCTTGCACCAGGCATCGGCACAGGAATTGGACTGCCGCCTTTCGGTGGTCTCCACCAAAATCACCTCCGGAGACAAAACCGTTTTCGATGTGCTTTCCAAAGCGCTCAACCAGTTCGTGAACGGGCGTAAATGGAGCAATATTCCTTTTCAGAGCCAGGAACGCATTCCCTGCTCGATGACCATCGACATCCAGGAATACAACCAGGGCACGGGGCAGATAAAGGCATACCTTTCGGTGCAGCTGCGCCGTCCGTGCTTTAAATCCACTTATTCGAGCACGATGCTCAACATCATCGACAAAGACTTTACGTTCCGCTACATCAAGAACGACCCCTTGGAATACAACGACAACAGCATCGGAACGAACCTTACCGCCACCATCGCTTTCTACGCCTACATCATTCTGGGCAACTACATGGATTCGGGTTATCCGCGTGGCGGGGAAGTGTTTTTCGAAAGGGCGCAGAATATCGTCATGCAGGCGCAGTCCCTCAACGAACAGGGCTGGCGGCCGAGCGAGAAGAACGACAGGAACCGCTATTGGATAGCCGAAAACTACAACAACGGCAATTATCAGGCCATACATGAGGTGTTGTACCGCTATTTCCGTTTGGGCATGGACATGATGTATGACAACCCCGACCAGGCGCGTGTCAACATAGTGCAGGCCATTACCCAGCTCAACGGCTTGAAGAGGCTTCGGAACAATCTGGTATGCGTGCAGCTGTTTCTCGAATCGCGTGCGGACGAACTGGTGAATATTTTCCAGCCCGCCCCTCAGGAAGAACGCCAGAAAGCGGTCGATCTGTTTGTGGAAGTGGATCCTTCCAACGTGGCGCAATACCGTAAAATCATGTCCGGCTCACGTTGAGCGGTTCTATAATCCGTTTTTCATGTTGCAACACCTCCGCATAGAGAACTACGTGCTTATCCGCTCCCTGGACGTGGATATGGATTCCGGCTTCTGCGTGATTACGGGCGAGACGGGCGCGGGAAAGTCCATCCTGCTGGGGGCTTTGGGGTTGGTGCTGGGGCAGCGGGCCGACAGTGGCATTCTGTCGGATTCCGGCAGGAAGTGCGTTATCGAGGCGCATTTCAATATCGAGAACTTGGATTTATCGGGATTTTTCGCCAAGAACGACCTGGATTTCGATGCCTCCGATTCCCTGCTGATTCTGCGGCGCGAGGTGCTGCCGGGCGGCAAGTCGAGAGCCTTTGTGAATGATACGCCCGTGTTGCTTCCGGTGCTTCGGGAACTTTCCTTTTTGCTGATCGATATCCATTCCCAACACGAGACCCTTACCTTGGGGCGAGCCGGTTTCCAGCTTCAACTCTTGGACAGTTATATGGAAGATGCCTCGGACCTGCTTTCGGAGTACGCCGAGGTGTATCGCCTTTACAAAGAATTGCGCCGTCAGATAGAGCGGCAGAAAGAAGAACAGGCACAATCGGCGCGGGAGCAGGATTACTGGCAGTTCCTGTTTGATGAACTGGACAAACTCAACCTGCAGGCCGGCGAGCAGAAGCAGATGGAAGACACGCTGGAAAGGCTCGCCCATGCTGAATTGTTGCAGACCACTTTGGCGGCGGCGGTGGCGGAAACGGACGGGGAGGAGATGAGCCTGCGTTCCCGGGTGGACAACCTGTTGCGTTCCCTCAAGAAAATAGCCCCCTATCACAAGGGCGTGGAAGCTTCTTTGCCGCGCTGGCAGTCGCTTGCCGCCGAACTGGCGGATTTAGGGGCGGATCTGAACCGCTGGAGCGAGGAAGACGGCACGGATTCCGATGTCAAGACCCGATATGAGGAACGTCTCGATGCGCTGTACCGCCTGGAGCGCAAGCACAAGGTGGAGGACGATGAGGCATTGATGGCCCTGCGGGATGAATTGGCGCGGAAATTAGGCAAGATAAACGGTTCGGAAGAAGAAATCGCCGCCAAGGAAGCGGAATTGGCCTCTTACGAGATCCGTCTGGAACAGATGTGCGTGCAGTTGCACGCCAGGCGAGGGGCGGCGGCGCAGAGCCTGCAGACCGCTATCGTGAACGCCTTGGCGGATTTGGGCATGGAACAGTCGCGCCTTGAGATCAGGCTTTCGGATACCGGCCAGTTCACCGCCACGGGCAGCGACAAGGTGGAGTTTCTCTTTACCGCCAATCTGGGCAGCGAGCCCAAGGAAATCTCCAAAGTGGCTTCGGGGGGCGAGCTTTCGCGCCTGATGCTGGCCATAAAGTCGGTGATACATCGCCGCAACCTGTTGGGCACCATTATTTTCGACGAGATAGACACCGGCGTTTCGGGAAAGATAGCCGGCAAGGTGGCCGCCATGATGCAGCGGATGAGCCGTTACATGCAGGTTATCGCCATTTCGCACCTGCCGCAGATCGCCGCCAAGGCCGGCACGCATTTTCATGTCTATAAGGCCGAGGAAGACGGCAGGACGGTTTCCTGCATACGCCGTCTGGAGCCAGAGGAACATATCGCTTCGATTGCCTCGATGCTGAGCAACGAACAGGTTACCGACGCGGCGCTGGAAGCCGCCAGGGAACTTATCAAAGGATAGGAGGAAGGGCAGTGGAAGATTCGTTGGAAGATTACATGGATGAGGAAACGGCGCGCCTCTTGGAGCGTTTCACGCAGCAGTCGGCTACGGGCAACCTGGGTTTTTACGATGTGGATGAGTATGTGGAACTGATAGACGCTTTTATATGGAGCGGCGACCTGAACAAAGCCACGGAAGTGTTCACGCTGGCCCAGGGGCAGTATCCCGAAGCCGTGGAACTGAAGCTCAAGCACGCTGAGATATGCCTCGAGATGGACTTTCTGGACCGTGCCCTGCAATTGATTTCGGAAGTGGAGGAGGTGGAACCATACCTGTACGACTGCTATATCGTCAAGGGGCATACCTTGCTCTGCCTGAAGCGGTTTGAGGAAGCGCGGCAAAGTTTCCTCACGGCAGGCGAGAAAGGCGCGGAGAAAGTGGATGTGGAGATGGGTTTGGCGCAGACCGAAATCGAGGCGGGCAATCCCGACAAGGCTTGGCTCCACATGCAGCGAATCATCGGCTATGAAAATGATACGATAGAGACCGGCAACCGTTTTATCGACCTGGCGCAGAAGGGCAACAAACTGCCCGAGGCCATGGAGTGGGTGCGCAACCTGCTCAAGGAACACCCGTATTCATTGCTGTATTGGAAAATGCTGGTGGAACTGGCCGAGGCCGCCGCCTGCTACGAACAGGCGCTGGAGGCTTGCGAATTCGCCTTGGCGATCGCTCCCGACGACTTGGAAACGCTCAAGAACAAGTTCAACCTGTTCGAGAATGTGGATACGGAGGAAAGCCGCCTTGATTTCTACCTGCGGATGGAAAAGATAGCCGTGGAGAACGGCGATGAAGGCTTTCAGGCGGCGGTCATGCTGCGGGTGGCGCAGGAATACGAGCTGGATTCCGCTTGGGAGCGGGCCGAGATATACTACCACCGCCTCTCCGATGTGCCGGCGATTCGCCAATACGCCTTGTTCCGTTTGGGCGTGATAGCCGATTTCAGGCGTTCCTACATTTCTTCGCTGGCGTATTTCAAGCAGGCCTTGGAAGCCGGGGAACCGGGCGAGGAGGAGCATGGCAACCGCGCCAAGATTTACCGGGGGGCGGCGCGCACGTATTTCAATATGGGTAATGCCGAAGAAGGGCTCAGATACAGCCGCATGGCCTGCGAAGCCGACCCGGAACACCGTTTTCACCTCTACGCTTATGTGGCGGACTGCCTTGACCAAGGCCGGGACCGGGAGATAAAATCGTATCTGTACGACCGGGAGGTGATCGGAAGCAAGATGGCGGAACTGATGTTCGCCAGAGCCGTGTTCGCCTATTATACGGGAAAGGAAGAGGAAGCCTGCACGCTGTTCGCGCTTGCCTTCAGCGCCGACCCGCGCACGATGCGCGACCTGGCCGAGATGTTTCCCGGAATCGTGACGGAGAACACCCGGATAAAGTCTCTGTTGGAATCTTCGATGAACGGTATCTCCATGCCTTATGAGCCGGAAGACGGAGAACCTCTCTTTTACTATGGACCGGATGAACAGGAATGATTTACCCTCGGTTTTCGGCCTGATAGGGCATCCGCTGGGGCACTCCTTCTCGGCGGCTTATTTCCGCAGGAAGTTCGAGCACGAGGGCTTGCCGGGATTTTCCTACCTCAATTTCGATCTGCCCGATCTGGATGCCGGGATTCCCGCGCTCAAAGCCGACGTCCGTTGCCGGGGCTTTAATGTTACCGTGCCGTACAAGCAGGAAATCATGCGTTTCTTAGACGACCTCTCACCCGATGCCGCCCAGATAGGGGCGGTCAATACCGTCAAGGTGGAAGATAACGGGCGTTGGACGGGTTACAATACCGACTATACCGGTTTTTACGACAGTTTGGTGCGTTTCATTCCCCAAGAGATGGAAACGCCGGCGCTGGTGTTAGGCAACGGAGGGGCTTCGCAAGCGGTGCAGTACGCCTTGCATCGCCACGGCAGGGAGTATTTTCTGTTGTGCCGTCATCCGCTGCCGGAAAACGGAAAGGCGTTCCGTCCCCGAAAAACCTTTTCGTATTCCGACATCACGCCCCGAGTGGTGGAAGAATGCCGTTTGATCATCAACACCACCCGTTTGGGCATGTTTCCCGAAGTGGATTCCTGTCCGGAGATTCCTTATCGGGCGGTGCGTCCCGGCCATTATGCTTTCGATTTGGTATATAATCCCGAAACCACCGCCTTTATGCGCCGCTGTGCCGAACAGGGAGCCAAGGTGCTGAACGGATTGGACATGCTGCACCGCCAGGCGGAAGCGGCCTGGAATATCTGGCAGGGGCAGGAAAAATAGAAAAATAACTATTCTTGGGTCTTTTTCCGCGAGAATACCGCCGTGAGCGGCTTGTGGTCTGAATAATCGACGTTGCGCGTGTCGAAATAAAGCGTTTCCAGATTACCCCGATAGAGGATATAATCGATACGGTAGGAGGGATAGTAGCCCCGGTAAGACTGTCCGAATCCGCTGCCGGCATCCACAAAGGCATCTTCAAAACCGTTGCGGCGCATATGGCCGTAGGCGTAGGAAACGGGTTGGTCGTTCATATCGCCGCACACCAATATGCGCGAGGGCGCGTGCGAAGTCTGCGCGTGCAACGCAATCTGGCGTATCTGCGTGCTCCGGGTAAGGGTGGCTTTGCGCATCTTACCCAACATGCGCTTGGCGCCGTGGGTATAATTGCGGTCTTTGGCGGGGTTGGAAGAAGTCGCACGCAAGGCTTCGAAGAAAGCACGGTCGGTTTTGTCAAAACGGTTCGATTCCAGATGGATGTCATAGACCCGCAGGGTGTCTTTGCCCATGAGCAGGTCGGCGAACACCACATCGAACGTGCTCATGCCCTCCAGACTGCCTTGTTGCAGGATAGGGTATTTGCTGTAGATGATGTTGCCGTAATAAAAGTTCTGGTTGGATGCCGGTTCGGTTCGGTAACGGTAGCCGGCATCGGGCAGCACCGTGCCCAGGGAGAAACTGCCGTTCTTGCTTTCGTAGTATTCCTGCAGGCATACGATGTCGGCATCCTGATCCTTCACGTAGTCGAGCAGTTGGTTCTTGATGGCGTCTTTTTCCCCTGGAATCTCCCCGTAGAAATTGAACAGGCGCACATTATATGTCAACACCTTGAAGCGGTCGGGCGCCATCCATTCGCTTTTGGGTGGTTCGCTGTGGCCTTTGCCGCGCAACAGGCTCACGGTATTGGTATAGTTCAATGCCACGCAGAGCGCAAAAAGCAAGGCCTCCCAACGGAAGAACGTCAGGTAGAGAATCGTCAGCCCCATGCCCAGAAGCAACAAGACGGGGAATGCCAATCCGCACAGAGAGGGAAAGAACAGGCTTTCGGGCTGGATGTACCGCACGCCGAAGCACAGCAGCAATCCTGCCGCCACCGCTACCGCCGGCAGGAACGCCAGGCGGTGCAACCAGCCTCCTTTTTTCTTTCTCTTGGCACTCATGGATTTAATTCAGATAACTGCTTTTGCTGTACGCTTCCAGAAATTCCTGTTCGTCTTTGCTCAGGCTTTCCCTGCCTTTTTCGCCCACCTTGTGCAACAGGCGCATGGCGTAGGCTTCCTGCTGGTGCTTGATCCGGTTGTATTCCGCATCGCTGACGGCTTTTCCGCTCAAATCGATGAATGCCGTTTTTTGTTTCCGTCTGAAAAGCTTTCCGAACCAAGCCATAAGGGTACGCTTCAAAACAACTAAGGTACGAAAAAAGCCGGAAATATGCCTAAATTTGCGTGCCGGGTAAAAATAGACGGCTTCAAATGAGAGAGTTGATAGAAAAACGCATACGGGAGTTGAGCGCCTTGGGGGATTATCTGCAGGAAGCGGCCTCCGATGCCTCCTGGCGGCAGGTGGTCGATAAGGCCTGTGCGGCCAACGGTTTCTTTACGCCCCGCAATATCGAAAGGGCGGTGGCGCAATGGGCCTCCCTGCTCAACGAAAAGGGTTTGCGGGCATGGCTTGAACCTTATGCGGACAAGATACCGGACAAGCCGAAGGAAATAGCCATCGTCATGGCGGGCAATATCCCCTTGGTGGGCTTTCACGACTATCTTTGCGCCTTGCTGTGCGGATATTCGGCCCAGGTGAAGCTTTCCTCCAAAGATCCTTTTTTGTTGCCGTTTCTCCATAGCAGGATGGAAAGTGGCTCCGCCGTGCGTTTCACGCAGGAGAGTGTCAAGGATTTCGACGCCATTATCGCCACCGGCAGCGACAATACCTTCCGTTATTTCGATTACTATTTCGGAAAATATCCGCACCTGTTGCGCAAGAACCGCACCTCCTGCGCCGTGTTGAACGGCAATGAGAGCCGCGCGGATTTGGAAAAACTGGCGGACGACGTGTTCGCCTATTTCGGTCTGGGATGCCGCAACGTTTCAAAAATCTACCTGCCGAAAGGCTACGACATAAGGGTCTTGGTGGATGCTTTCGCTCCCTACACGCAGGAACTGGCCGCCAACAACGGCTACAAGAACAATTACGATTATTACAAGTCGATATATCTGGTAAACGGAAGGCCGCATTACGACACAGGAGCGGCGCTCTTTACCGAGTCGGAGGGCATGGCCTCGCCCATGTCGGTGGTGTATTACGGCTATTACAGGAACAAGGAAGAATTGCAGGCCTTGCTGTATGCGAACCGGGAGCAGATACAGTGCGTGGTGGGAGAAGGCGGGCTGCCGTTCGGTTCTGCCCAGCAACCCGGCCTTTCCGATTGGGCGGACGGTGAGGATGTTCTGAACTTCCTCGTGTCGCTCTAAACCTCCTTTAGTCTTCGGTCAATTCAAAGTCGATGTCCTCTATCGTGTCGTTCACGATATGTTTTCCGGCTTTTTTCAGTTTGGAGCGGATGTGCAGCAGCATGATGAGGTTGGTGATGCCGTAGAAGATGCAGCCGCAGCCCACCCATATCATCAGGGTCTGTTCCAAAGCGATGGGGCGGAAGCAGATGAACACGCCCAGAAACAACAGCAACGCGCCCAAGATATATTCGGCGGCGCTGGGTTTGATGCCGGAACGGCTGATACTGATAAGCGAAGCCAGTTGGCTGATGCCGCACACGGCAAGGAACACGCCCAAGAGAATCATTACGAACTTTACCCAGAATCCGGGAGCGAGAATCAAGGCCAATCCTACCACGAGGCTCAGCCCTAAGTTAAAGTAATTCATGCCGGCCAGTTTATTTCCGCTTGTCAGGACGCTCAGAAAGGAAACCGCGCCGATAAAAAGCACGATGCCCCCGGTGATGGTTACGAGAAGCTGGGGGGTGAGGTTGGGGAAGAAGCAGAAAAACAAACCTGCCAGAATAAGCAGCACGGAACGCACCGTGCTTTTCTTCAAATCGAAAGCGGAAAGGAAAATGTTCATGGTCTTATGTTTTTGATAAGGTTTTTTGAAAAAAGAACTATCCGTTTTTTCTACGTTTCTTGGGGTCGGGGTTGCGGGCGATGATTTCTTCGTGCAACCGCCATTTGCCGTTTTCGAACACATAGGCTTGATAGATGCCGCCTTCGGGCACATAGTAGGCGTAGTCGTCCGCCATGGCGGTCTGTTGCGGCATCAGGCGGTCAAAAATAATCATGTTCGCCTTTTTCTCCTTTTTTTTGCCTTGTCGGTTCTTTTGCAGGTAGGACTGGCAGTCGTAACGCAGTATCATGCCGGTTTTCTTGCCGAAGCGGAACACCACCCGTTTGAGTTCGGAATCCTTACGGCTTTTATCTATCCTTGCGCTGCCCGGAACCCGGCCTTTGTTGGCGAACAGGCTCGCTCCGAACTGCAGCTGGCCGTCGGGCTTGACCCACATCACCTCGATAACGCTCTGTTGGTAGAGCTCCTGCCCGGAGTTCCAGCCCAAGAGGGTGTAGTAGGTGCGGTTGCCTACCTTGTGCGCGATACATTCGTAGTAGAAAGCCCCCCACCAGTTTTCCGCCGTGAGGCCAAGCTGTTCAGGAAAAGGCTGGTAAAGCGACATATCGTTCAGGTCGTACAGCAGGTAATCGTTCTTGGTGGCGCGTTTTACCTGCACCAAAGCCTTGTATGACACCGTGCCGTCCGGGTCGGGAACGCCCCAGTTGAGCATACGGAATTCCTTGTCTTCGCCTTTGAAATAATTGAGGTTCTTTACCTTCTCAAAAGGGAAATCTTGGTCTTGGTAACGCTCCAGCGTTTCCTGCGCCAAAGAACGGAAACTGTCGCTGGCGTTCCAGCGATGGTCGGCAGGGCAGGTGTAGATTTTGGCAAAAAGCCGGTTCAGTTCGGCAAGCCGCAGGGCCGCGGAATCTTCCGATACCGGGCTTGTGCCGCGCACGGGCGAGGCCACGCCCCAGGCCATGCCACCCCCAAGCGACAGGCACACCAGCAGGATTTTCTTGAAAAGGCCCATTAATCCAACAGGTAGGTGATGGTGGTCACCACACGCACATTCTTGATATGGGGCGTAGTGGCGTCACTGTCTTCGATGCTGAAAGAACCTTGGCTCGCCGTTTTGATTTTGCCTACTTTGCTGTGGCTGTCTTTGGCAAATTTTTCGGCGGCCTCGCGCGCATTCTGCGTGGCTTCGGCAATCATGCCGGGTTTGATGCTGTTCAAGGAGGTGTACTCATACACTTCGCTACGCCAGTCTTGGTTTTCGAGCACGATGCCTTGCGAGAGAAGCTTTTCCTGACTGCTGATGAGCCTGCGCACGGCATCCACATCGGTGGAGGTTACGGTAATGATGCAGGTGGCGTAGAAACGCGACTGGCCGGCCTTGATTTCATCGTTGTACATATTGGTCTTGCGGTCTTCGACCATAGGTGCCTTGACCGTGATCTCGCTTTCTCCGATGCCGCCTTCTTTCAGGAATTCAAGCACCTTGTTGCGGGTTTTCTGAATGTCGGCGTAGAGTTGGTTTATATCGTTGCTGAAGGACTTGAAGCAGATAGGCCAGGTAACTTTGTCGGCCTGTACCGTGGTCTCGGAAAGCCCGCGCACGGTAACGGTTCGGTCGTTGTTGCGCGCCAGTATTCCGTAGCCGATAAACCAACCCATGGCGATAACGGCCACGCTCAATACAATCGATTCAAATCTGAATTTTCCCATAGCCTTTATTTTTAATGGTGTGTTTAATGATGTAAAGATATAAAAAAAGCAGGGGAAAATTTTCCCCTGCTTTTTTATGCGGTTGAACCGGCAAAGACTATCTTACGACCATCAATTTCCGGTGAGCCGACTGACCGTCTTTGGTAAGGCGAACCACATAGGTGCCGTTGGCGAAAGAAGCCAAAGCGATTTCCAGATCGCCTTCCACCTTGCTGTGGGCGTAAACCCGACGGCCGGTGAGGTCGAAAATCTCAACATCGGCACCTTCCAGGTTCGTGATGTTCACGAATTCGGAAGCCGGGTTGGGATATACGCGTACATCGCCCATCACTTCGTTGGCTTCGTTGGCTACGGCGAAAACATCCCTGGATGCCGACTGGAAGATATAACCGCTTGTTTCATCCTGTACGAAACATACAATCTGCAAATCGGTCATTTCTTCCACCTTGGAGCTTTTCATGAGAGCAGTGTAACTGAAAGATTCCGGTTCCCCGGACACGAACAATTTTTCCACTCCGGCGGCATTGTTGGCGAATTTCATGGTTACGTTGTGGAATTCTTTTTCTCCGTTGGTGCCTTTATTGCCTGTAGTGGTCTTTTCCACTACAATGGCGAACACACGGCCTTTGATGTTTAAACTGGAGGTAACCGTCAGTTCCAGATTGATTTTCTTGGTTTCTAAATCCACTTCCGCTTTAGTTATATCAATAGCCATGACGGCTTTCTTTTTATGATCATCGGTGGCTTTGTCTTTCAGTTGACCGGCGATATCAGACCAATATTGGGCATTCCATTCCAAGATGTTTTCCATACCGTTGTAGATCGGCGAGGGGACAGTCCAATAATTATCCCAGCCGAAAATACCGTCGTAGTACTGCATTCGGGTCTGGTTTCCGGCAATATAGTAGGGATCTCCGTTTCCGGGGAAGTTCATTTGGTATTTTATCACATTGATGGCACCTTCATTCTGCAGTTGAGCCAGAACGGGATTGAAATAGCTGTTGGCGGTAGCGCAAGGAGGGCAGGTGGAAGATGTAAAACCTTCGAACAAAGGTACGTATTGCGGTGTAAGTTTTGATTCATCTACAAGATAGAATACCAACGTTTCTTCATCGTTTACCGTAACATCTTCGCCATTGATTTGTGAAAGACGGAACTTGATGGTGTGTTCCCCAAACTGGAGGCCATCGATATCCAATTGAACCGTACCTCCCGCCATGCCGGTCAGAGGCTCGAGTGCCGTGTTGAAACTTGCGGGAATCGTGCCGGTTTTGGCGTTGTCGTCAATTACGTAGGCGTATTCCAAACTATTTACGGGAACAGCCCCGATATTGGAAATAGTCAGCTTTACATCGTAATTTTTTCCGTAAGCTACCGGAGCGGAAGAAAATTTAGTGGAGACGTTGGGTTCTTTGGAGTATGCGGCGAACTTGATTTCGCCCATCAGGAAGTAATAGGCCGAATTGGCTTTGTGTTTGGCTGAAAAATAAACTTCCACCACTACTTTTTTGCCGTTCCACTTGGAATCCAATGTAGCTACGAGCATACTTTCTTTGTTGGTTCCCATGCTGGTAAGCTTGCCGATTTCAGTCCAGGCGGTGCTGTCTTCCTCTCTTACCCGGATACCGAAAGAACGGGTTCCCGAGGATTGAGCCCAGTACATATAATTTACGGAAATCATGTTTATGGCATCGCTTTCCAATTGTATGGGTTGGGCAACGATTTCATAGTCGCCATCCAGTTGGTCGGGGGCACCTCCCTCCAGGATCGACCCGTTCGGGTCATAAATCCATCCGCCCCAGAAATCAACGTCACTCGTTTGTACCAAGTACAAAGGGCCTACCTTTGCAGAGATAGGGGTGCAGGCATCCACATCCCAGACAGAAGGGTTTAAGCCATTGCTGAAGTCTTCCGAGATGTAGGTCTTGATTTGCGCTTGTGAGGGCGCAACCATCAAAGCTGCCGCCACGAACGAAAGCGCGCCGAGCAGAAATTTCATTTTCTTCATGATGAATATAATTTAGTGTTTCGGGTTTATTAATGTTTAAAACCGTGAGTTTCTCTATTATTGTGTCGGTACAGGGAAATAGCCCCCCGGCATCGGCGGCGTAAATATACTACTTTTTGGAAAGTGTTCCGTTCCGGGCTATGTTTTTTTGTTTCAGATGTAGTAAATTTGTGCCCGTTTTTCGCACGCAATAAAAATTAAAACATATAAGATATGGCTATTACAAAATTGGACGAGCTCTTTGACATGGTCAAGGCTAAAGGAAAAAAACGTTTGGTGGCGGCCTACGCCGTTGACGACCATACCATCTGCGCGGTAAGCAAGGCCGTTGACTTGGGTATCGTGGATGCCACCCTGGTAGGCGACGAAGCCGCCATCAAGAAAGTGTGCGAAAAAGAAAAGATCGATATCAGCAAGTTCAAGATCGTACAGGAAAGCGACGATACCAAGGCGGCCGCCAAGGCGGTTCAATTGATCAACGACGGCGAAGGCGACCTGTTGATGAAAGGTTTGGTGAGCACCGACAAATACATGCGCGCCATCCTCAACAAAGAAAAAGGCCTGATGCCCGGCCCCAAGGCCATGCTGACCCATATCGCGCTGTTGCAAAATCCTTTCTACCACAAGATTCTGGTGGTGAGCGACATGGCCATCATTCCCGCTCCCGATTTGAAGCAGAAAACCGCTATCTGCAATTATTTGGTTTCCACGGCCAAGAGCGTGGGCATCGAAAAGCCCAAAGTGGCGGTCTTGGCGGCTACCGAACAGGTTTCCACCGGTATGCAGGCTTGCGTGGATGGCGCTTTGATTTCCAAGATGGCCGAGCGCGGTCAGATTAAAGGCTGCTTTGTGGATGGACCTTTGGCTCTGGACGTGGCCATCGACAAGGAAGCCTGCGAAATCAAGGGTGTGGGCGGTCCCGTGGCGGGCGATGCCGACTGCCTTTTGTTCCCCAACATCGAATCGGGCAACGTCTTCTACAAGGCGCACACCAAGTTCTGCAAAGGCGAAGTGGCGGCCATGGTGGTGGGCGCGCGCGTTCCCTGCGTGCTTTCCTCGCGTGGCGACAGCATCAACACCAAGTTGTACTCCATCGCTTTGGCGGCGCTTTCCTGCAAGAAATAATAAGAAAAGAATTTATCGAAAGCCGGGGCGCGAACCGTTCCGGCTTTTTAAGTGGAGAGGCAGGTTAAAACCCCAACAATATGGAAAATCTCGGCGTATTGGCGCTTACGGTGTTCACCAGTTTGTTCGCGATCGTGAATCCGGTTGTGAACATCCCCATTTTCTTGGACCTCACGGCTACCGCCGATGCCGCCACCAAGAAGAAAGTGGCCAGGATGGCAACGGTAACGGCCTTTTGTATCGTATTTGTCTTTTTGATTCTCGGCAAGTCCATTTTCGATTTTCTGGGCATCACGATTCCCGCCTTCCGTATCACAGGGGGGATCCTGTTGTTCTATGTGGGTTTTGAATTGCTTTCCTCCAAAAAATCGAGCATCCAGAGCAATACGGGTGAACCGGAGGCTTTCGACGAAAGCGTGGCGGTTTCGCCTTTGGCCATCCCCATGCTGGCAGGCCCCGGCACGATTGTGGCGGCCATGAACTATACCGCCAACCAGGATTATGCGGGCATGGCGGTCATCGCGCTCATGTTGGCGCTGGTAATGTTCATTACCTATATCTCCTTTATTTTCAGCGAGCGTATCTTTAAGTTTCTGGGGCGCAACATCATCATGGTGCTGGGCAAGCTCATGGGTTTGATCGCCGCCATCATAGGCACGAACATGGTGATCGACGGCGTTAAGGCCGTGATGTTGTCTTAGTCGCTGAAATTCCTTAACTTCGCCCCCGTGTAGTTTTGAAAAACTC
>CAYVJX010000010.1:0-22760 GCA_964451895.1 uncultured Bacteroidaceae bacterium
CGCCTTGGGCGTAGTTGGTGGAAGTTTCGTCGGCTTTGGCCTTGGTGATGATGCAGACCGTGCCTTTGGAGGCAACCTTCAGCGCATAACTTAATCCGGCTATGCCTGTTCCGATAATCAGAAAATCAACGTGTTTTTTCATCTTTGATAATGATGTTTTTCGTCGCTTCAAGCGGCTTGGGCATAAGACGCGAATTTACGCAAATTCCCGTTTTGTGCCTATCAGCAGGTACAAAAAATAAGGGCGGCGGTCTCTGTTAAGGATTACATACCCGTTTCCCAGCAAAGATTAATCCATTGTATTCTTTTCATGGCTTTCAATTTTTAGGGTAGGCGGCCGCATCTACGATGCGACCGCCTACGGTCAAGGGCTTCGTTCCCGGTTTCTGGCAAAGATTACGGTATCAACTTAGGTAATGTGTCGTTCTTACCGTAGCGTTATTTTTTTAAGGGTTTTCCGAAACGGTATCCAATTCCGAAAACTACCCAAGAAGTTAGGGGGGTGCCTGTTCGCCAATTTAAACGATCTCTGTATCCGTATTCATATCCGACATTAAATTGACAACCGGCAAAAATCCGGATATTTTTAATCTCGTAAGCTAAACCAAGGGAAAATGAATTTTGAAACTCAAACCGTATATCCGGATTACGGCGAAAATAGTTATAACGGTCAGCCGGGAAAGGTTTTCCATATAAACTTGGATAACGCCCAAATTCATAACTGCAAGCCTCATCAAGAGCGACAGAAAAAGATAAATCTAAAAAATAGGTTAGGCGCACTTTCAATCCCACTCCCATGAAAATATGAAAATCATCAAATATATAGTTCTCATATACCATTTTATTCTTTGCTTGATAAGGCTTATCGTTCCGGCGGCATCCTTCGTAGGCAAATCCTGCGAGAATAAAGAAATTGGAACGCTTATACCGCCAAGGAATATCGTAGTTGTATGCCAAAGAAAAGTTCAGGGCCGGCATCTGCTTGAAGATTTTGTAGGCTTCCTTGTGGTACATCAAAGTTCCGCAACTTAAGAGCATGCTGTGCGGCGACTGCTTCCAATACTCCATCTGCGCAACCTCCTGTGTCGAATCAAACTCCTTTTCGGTCTCCGCCGCCAAAAACGGGTTCACCCCCAACAAAAGTAATCCCAACAAACAGGTTGTTTTTATCGTATTGCTTTTGTTTTTCATAGCGTTTCAAAAGATTCATGGTTCAACATCAGTACATTCTCATTATTAACCTTGATTTGGAGGATTCCATAGTCTTTGGCATAGAAAAGCTGTACGGGAACCTGTCGGTTGTAAGTATCTTCAATCGTTTTGCTTATTTCGATCACATCCTGGTAAACATGATTGTTGACTTCAAGGCTTTCATGGAACTCGCCTGAAGAAATAACCCCTTCCTTGGTAGCATACAGCTCAAAATCCAAATAGTTTTTCCATTGGGGAATCAGATTCATATTTACATAGATTGAGCAAGAACCATCCCATAGCCGGTCCCAATTAACCGAAAATTTAGTATTTAAATTCATCCAGAATGTTATTTTGAAATCGTTGGCCGAAGACTCTAATACAGTATGTCTTTTTTCAAATAACACATAGTCGGCACATCTGCTTTCAAACTCCATGTCTTGTTCAAACCAATCCTTTTTGTTTTCCGTCACCTTGAAATCGATGGGCTGTCCATTATTATCGGTAAATTTTATAACAGCTCCCTTTTTGTACGGCACCCATTGTTTCTGTTCTTCAGTAAATTTAACACGGGCAACCACCCTGCTCCTGCAGATATCGCAAGAGGTGGCCAAAACCGACAAGACAATCAATAATATGATTGAATGTATTGTTTTCATGGCTTTAGTTTTTTAATGGTTAATATTTTGGGTTTGTACAGTTTGTTTTTAGCCTTGATTCTTAGGGCCGGAGCGTGTTTCTCGTGGTTTTGTTTTTAGTAAATAATCAGTTAACAGTTGTAAAGATATGGAAAGTTTTTGATATGTGCAAGTTCGGGTTGCGCCTTGTTATCGGGAGTGCGTTGCAAGACATTTTGTTCATTTGTTCATAAATCCATTTGCAAGCCAAGGGGAAAAAAAGTACTTTCGCGGCGCGAACCGCTCCCGGAAGAAAACCCCTCAAACTCTCTATAAATGGAAAATAAACCGCAGGTCAAGATCTTTTCGTGCCGTGCCACCCGTTATCTGGCAGACAAAATCGCCAAAGAATACGGGGCGCCGCTCGGACAGTCGGATGTAGCCATCTTTTCCGATGGCGAGTTCAGGCCTTCTTACGAAGAAAATGTACGTGGAAACGATGTGTTTATCGTGCAGTCCACTTTCGCCCCCTCCGACAACCTGTTCGAGTTGTTGCTCATGGTCGATGCCGCCAAAAGGGCTTCGGCGCGCAGCATCATCGCGGTGATTCCTTACCTGGGATGCGCCCGTCAGGACCGCAAGGACAAACCCCGCGTTCCCATCACAGCCAAACTGGTGGCCAACCTGTTGACGGCCGCCGGCGTGTCGCGCATCATCACCATCGACCTGCACGCCGACCAGATTCAGGGCTTTTTCGAAACGCCGGTGGACCACCTCTACGCTTCCTCGGTGTTCGTTCCCTACCTGCGTTCCCTCAACTTAGACAATTTCATGGTGGCCTCTCCCGATACGGGCGGAACACGCCGGGCCAGCATGTACGCCAAGATTTTCGGAACGGGCTTCGCCATCTGCTACAAGCAGCGCAGCAAACCCAACGTGGTGGACCGTATGGAGCTTATCGGCGACGTGGAAGGCAAGAACGTGGTTCTCTTAGATGATATCCTCGATACGGGCAACACCATGATAAAGGCCGCCGACCTGATTCTGGAACACGGAGCCAAGAGTGTCCGCGCCGTCGTCACCCACCCGGTGCTGTCGGGCAACGCCATCGACCGCATCGAAAAATCGAATATCAGCGAGCTTATCGTAAGCGACACGATACCTCTGGGCCGTCCCTCCGACAAGATAACCGTGGTGTCGGTGGCGGGTCTGGTGGCCAAGGTCATTGAACGCATCGAGGCTTTCGAAAGCATCTCCGACCTCTACACATTGTAAGATTCACAATAAAGTGCTACCTTTGCGCCCTTGTTTCCGAAAACGGAGGCAAGGGCTTTTTATAAACTTAAAACAATAACGAATCATGAAAGTTGTATCTATGAGCGGTTCTCTCCGGGAGAACGTAGGGAAAAAAGATGCGCGTGATCTTCGTCTGCAAGGCAAGGTTCCTTGCGTGGTTTACGGGGGTGAAAAGGAAATCCGTTTCTACGCCGAAGCCAAAGATCTGATTGAATTGTTCAACAAACCCGAAGTATGTTTCGTGGAATTGGACATCAACGGCCAGAAAGTAAAGACCGTGCCTCAGGAAGTGCAGTTCCACAAGGTTACCGACACCCTGCTGCACGTTGATTTTCTGGAATTGCGCGACGACCGCCCCATTTCGATGGCGGTGCCTTTGGTGCTTACCGGCAACTCGGTAGGGGTACTCAAGGGCGGCAAGCTCTTGAAACGTATGCGTCGCCTGCGTCTGCGCGCCTTGCCCGCCGACATGCCCGAAAGCATCGTGGTTGACATCACCAAGCTGGACATCGCCGACGAAGTGAAGGTAAAGGACCTTTGCAACGACAAGTTCAAGATTATGGAAGATATGACCGCCGCCGTGGTTTCCATCAAGGCCACCCGCAACGCGGTTGCCGCTGCCGCTGCTCCCGCCGCCGAAGGCGAGGCCGAAGCGAAATAATCCAGGACGCCAAGCCGTTTCTAAAAAAAACGCCGCGAATCTCGCGGCGTTTTTTTTATGCCGTTCCACGGGGAGATTTGCCGGTAATCCTTGCGTTTTGGGTCGGATAAATCGGATATTTTCCGTACCTTTACCGAGCTTAAATGAGGTATATCTATCATGATTCGGCATCGAAAAATTCCCCCATATCCCGTCAAGGCGTTGTTTTGGGCCATTCTGGGGCTTGGAACGGCTTCCCTGCGCGCCCAGACCGACAGCGCCGCCCTGCAAGGCGCAAAGCCGGCGGCGTGGACATTGCAGGCCTGTATCGATTACGCGCGGGAAAACAACCTGCAGGTAAAGTCGGCGCAGTTGAGCCTGCAAAGTGCCCAAAACGACTTGAAGACCGCTCAGGCGGCGCGTTGGCCCTCGCTCTCGTTCAACTCCACCCAAGGCTTCACCAACGGCTACAGCATGCAGGAAAACGGCGTGCGCGCCGTCCGTTCACAATATACGGGCACTTACCAGTTGGGTACCAACGTGGTGCTTTACAACGGGGGCAAGATAAACAACACCATCAAGCAGCACAGACTCTTGCAGGAATCCAACAAACTGCTGGTGGAAAAGGCCAAGAACGATATAGAGCTTTCGGTAACGGCGGCTTTTCTCGAAGTGCTTTACGCCATGGAAACGCTCAATACCGACCGGCAGGTGCTCGAGAATTCGCAGGCGCAGCTCCAGCGGGCGCAGGAACGCTACGAGGCGGGCGCGATACGGCAGATAGAGTTCGCTCAGATACAGTCCCAATACGAGACAGACCGCTACAATTACGTGGTGGCGCAAAGCACCTTGGACAACCGGAAACTGGATCTGAGGCAGCTGCTGGAGCTGGAACCGGAAGAATCCTTGGAGATAGAGCCCTGCACCACCGATTTTGCCGAATTGCTGCTTCCCTTGCCCAGCGCGGCCTCCATTTACGAACAGGCGGGCAGGAACATGCCCGAAATCCGCGCCTCTGAACTCCGTCTGCAGGCTTCCGATTATGCCCGTAAGGCGGCGCGCTCGCAGAGGATACCTTCCCTTACGCTCAACGCTTCGGTGGGAACGGGCTACTACACTTCGGCGCAGTTCGCGTTCCTGAACCAGTTGAACAACAACCTCAACGAAAACGTGAACATCGGCATCTCCATTCCCATTTACCAGCGGCGGCAGGCTAAATCCTCCATTGAGGCGGCCAAGATCAACATGCAGCAGGCCCAGTTGGACTTGCAGGGTGAACGCAAACAGGTGCTCAAGGAGGTAGAGCAGGCTTATCAAGAGGCCTATTCGGCGCAGAACCGTTTTCTGGCGGCGCAGAGCAAGCATCAGGCATCCGAATTGAGTTACCGTCTGGCGCAGGAAGAATACGAAGCGGGCGGAAAAACGCTGGTGGACATGCTCACCGAAAAATCGGTGTATCTCTCCGCGGTGGAAGAGATGCTCAAAGCCAAATACCAGACCGTTCTGTCCTTGCATGTTCTTCATTTTTACACCAACCAAGAAAACGCCACATTCTGATATGAAAAAGAAAACATGGATTATCGTTATTGCCGTCTTGGCAGTACTGGCGGCCGTTCTGTTCTTTGTTTTGAGGCAGAACAGCCGATGCGCCGCTCCGGTTTATGAAACCAGCCTTATCGCAAGGGGCGATATGGAAAACAGCGTTACCGCCACCGGCACGGTGGAACCGATGGAGCAGGTGGAGGTGGGCACACAGGTTTCGGGCATCATCGACAAGATTTATGTGGATTACAACAGTTGTGTCAAGAAAGGGCAGGTTATCGCCGAATTAGACAAGATCGTGTTGCAGGCCGAATTGGAGACCGCCCGTCTGAGCGTGGAATCGAACAAGAACGAGTTTCTGTACCAAGAAAAGAACCACAAGCGGAACAAGCGTCTGTATGAAAAGAAGATGCTCAGCGAAAGCGAGTTCGAGACCAGCCAGTATAACTATAATCGCGCCAAGATAGCCTACGAACAGTCGTTGGCGCAGGAGGTCAAGGCACGCACCAATTTAGGTTATGCCACGATTTATTCGCCGATAGACGGCATCGTCATCTCCAAGGGTGTGGAAGTGGGGCAGACGGTGGCGGCTTCTTTCAGCACGCCTACCCTCTTTACGATAGCCAACGATTTGCAGAGCATGCAGGTGGTGGCGGATGTGGACGAAGCCGACATAGGTCAGGTGAAGGAAGGCGCGGAAGTTACCTTTACCGTGGATGCCTATCCGGAAGAGGTTTTCGAAGGCCGGGTGAACCAGGTGCGCATGCAGGCCAACACCAACAACAATGTGGTTACCTACGAAGTGGTGATACTTGCCGAAAATCCCGAATTGAAGCTCAAGCCGGGCCTTACCGCCAATGTGAGCATCTATTCCATGCGGCGGCAGAACGTTTTGTGCCTGCCGGTAAAGGCCACCCGTTTCCGTCCGATAGAACTGGCAAACAAGGAAATGCCGGGCGGCAAGCCGTTCCCGAAAGATTCCATGCGGCGGAACCGTTCCGAAAACCCTGATGGCGGTGTGCAACCGCCCATGCCGAGAGGGAAAGCCTGTGCGGATTCCGTGGGCGGTGAACGGAAAATCGTTTTCGTGATGAACCGTGAGGCCTGTGAGGGCGAACTGGCCGTGCAGCCGAAAATGGTTCGCGTGGGCGTTTCTGACCGTATCTATTATGAGGTGCTGGATGGCTTGAAAGAGGGCGATGAGGTATGTGTGGGCATGGGCGTTGCCGGCGCTCAGGATGCGGCCGGGCCTGCGGCACGAAGCCCCTTCATGCCGGGACCTCCGGGCGGGAGCGGCAACAAAAACCGCAAAAAATAACGCGCCATGGCTTCTAAAAAAATCATAGAGGTTTCGGATTTGCGCCGCGATTTCAAGGTGGGCGGGGAAACCGTGCACGCCTTGCGCGGCGTGAGCTTCGAGATAGAAGAGGGCGAATTCGTTACGATTATGGGCACGAGCGGTTCGGGAAAGAGCACCTTGCTGAACATGCTGGGCTGTCTTGATACACCTACGGCGGGAGAATACCGTCTGGACGGGATTTCGGTGCGCAGCATGAACAAGAACCAGCGGGCGGACATACGGAACCGGAAGATCGGTTTCGTGTTCCAGTCGTATAACCTGCTTCCCAAAACCACTGCGCTCGAGAATGTGGAACTGCCCTTGCTGTACAACAAGTCGGTCAATGCCTCCAAACGCCGCCAGCGTGCCGAAGAGGCCCTGCGCAAGGTGGGCTTGGCAGACCGCATGGCGCACCGTTCCAACCAGATGTCGGGCGGCCAGCAGCAACGGGTGGCGATTGCCCGCGCCTTAGTGAACGAACCGGTGCTGATTCTGGCGGACGAGGCCACCGGAAACCTCGATTCCCGCACTTCCTACGAGATATTGAGCCTCTTGCAGGACTTGCACCGGGAGGGGCGGACAATCGTCTTCGTTACGCACAATCCCGAACTGTCGGGCTTCAGCAGCCGCAACATCGTGCTCAAGGACGGGCGCGTTACCGAAGACCGCCGCAACGATAACATCCGCTCGGCCAGAACCGTTTTGGATTCACTTCCCCAAGAGGAAGAGCAGCCCCTTTAACTTTCAGACACAGATGAATTGGAAGAATTTGATACAAATGGCGTTCCGCTCGTTGAAAAGCAACAAGTTCCGTTGCTTCCTAACGATGCTGGGCATTATTATCGGCGTGTCGTCGGTCATCACGATGCTGGCCATCGGGCAGGGTTCCAAGCAGAGCATACGCGCGCAGATTTCCGAAATGGGTTCCAATGTGATTATGGTCTTTCCCGGAAACCGGCGTGCCGGCGGGGTAAGGCTCAGCGCGGGCGAGATGCAGACCCTCAAGCTCAAAGACTACGAAGACATCAAGAAAGAAGCCTCCTTGCTGAGCCATGTCTCGCCTATGGTGAGCAGCAGCGGGCAGTTTATCTACGGTTCCAAGAACACGCCCTCCACGCTCTACGGGGTCAACGGAGAATATATGGAGATACGCAAGCTGGAAGTGGCGCAGGGCGAGATGTTCAGTCAGGAAGACATCCGTTCTTTGGCGAAAGTCTGCATCGTGGGGCAGACCGTTGTCAACAACCTTTTCGAAGAGGGAGAGGAAGTGTTGGGCAAGACCATCCGTTTCAATTCCACGCCGTTCAAGATTATCGGCATCCTCAAGAAAAAAGGCTACAACAGCATGGGGCAGGACCAGGATGATCTGGTGCTGGCGCCCTATACCTCGGTGCAGAAGCGGATTCTGGCAATCACTTACCTGCGCGGTCTTTTTGCCAGCGCGGTCAAGGAAGAAGAAAGCCAGGCCGCCATCGAACAGATTACCGCCATCCTGCGCCGCAACCATGAGTTGCAGGAAGACGCGGACAACGATTTTGAAGCCCGTTCGCAGGAAGAACTCAGCACAATGCTCAGTTCCACCACAAACCTGCTTACGGTGCTGTTGGCCAGCATCGCCGGCATTTCGCTGTTGGTGGGCGGTATCGGCATCATGAACATCATGTACGTTTCGGTAACCGAGCGAACCAAAGAGATAGGCCTGCGGCTTTCCATCGGCGCCAAGGGGCGGCATATCCTCTGGCAGTTCCTTATAGAATCGGTGTTTATCAGCGTAAGCGGCGGCATTTTAGGCGTTCTGTTAGGCATCCTGGCCTCTCTGGCGGTCAAACAGATGGCCGGATGGCCTATCTTTGTGCAGCCTTGGTCGGTTCTGCTGGCGTTTGCGGTCTGCACCGTAACGGGGGTGTTCTTCGGCTGGTATCCCGCCAAGAAAGCGGCCAACCTCGACCCCATCGAGGCCTTGCGTTACGAATAGTCCTTTGCAGATAGATTCTTACCGCACGAAAGAGAACGTGAGCTGTTTGCGGTTCATGTCTATTTCCTGAACCCTGATGCGCACCGGCTGCCCTAATTTGTAGGTCTGCCCCGTGTGAACGCCCACCACGCGGTAGTTGTCTTCGTCCAGTTCGTAGCGGTCATCGTTGAGCGAGCGGAGCGGCACCATGCCTTCGCAATAGTTCTCGTCCAAGCAGACATAAAGGCCCCATTTGCTCACGCCCGAGATAACGCCCGAAAAGACCTGCCCCACCTTGTCCGACAGAAATTCCGCCTGCTTGTATTTGACCGAAGCCCTCTCGGCCTCGGCGGCGCGTTTCTCCATATCCGAACTGTGGCGGCAATAGTCTTCGTATTCCTCCTCATCCACGCTTTGGCCGCCTTGCAGGTAGCGTTCCAACAGACGGTGCACCATCAGGTCGGGATAGCGGCGGATAGGTGAGGTGAAATGGGTATAGAAAGGAAACGAGAGCCCGTAATGCCCTATGTTGTGGGTCGAATAGCAGGCTTTGGCCATCGTGCGGATGGCGATGCTCTCAATCATGTTCTGTTCGGCCTTTCCGTGGATGTCTTCCAGCAGGTTGTTGAAAGACTTCACCAGCCCGGCGCGGCTTTTAAGGTTCATCTTGTACCCTAATTTGCCCACGAACAGCGACAGGGCCGACACCTTTTCGGGATTCGGCTCGTCGTGGATGCGGTAAACGAAAGTCTTGGCCGTGGCCTTGCCGCGCACCTTGCCCACTTTCTCCGCCACACAACGGTTGGCCAGCAGCATGAATTCCTCCACGAGGTGGTTGCTTTCCTTGCTCTCCTTGATATAAACGCCCAAGGGTCGGGCGGTTTCGGGCTCAAGCTTGAAGCGCACTTCCTGCGAATGGAAATTGATGGAGCCCGTTTTAAAACGTTTCTCGCGCAGTATGTCGGAGAGTCTGAACAGGGCGCAGACCGCCTCGATATCCTGTCTGTTGCCTGTTTTCTTGGATTTTTTGGCGGGTTTTACCTTTCCGTCCGGTTCAACCAGCCCGTTTTCTTCCAGAATGGCCTGCGCTTCCTCGTAGGTGAAGCGGCGGTCGGAATGGATGATGCCCTTGCCGAGCCAGCAATCCAGCACATTGGCCTGCGCGTCCATCTTGAACACGGCGCTGAAGCAGAAACGGTCCTGGTTCGGGTTGAGCGAACAGAGGTCGTTGCAGAGGCGTTCCGGCAGCATGGGAATGGTTCTATCCACAAGATACACCGAAGTGCCCCGTTGGTAGGCTTCGCGGTCGATAGGCGTTCCCGGCTTCACGAAATGGCTCACGTCGGCGATATGCACACCCACTTCCATCGTGCCGTCTTCCAAGAGACGGTAGGAGAGGGCATCGTCGAAATCCTTGGCGTCGGCAGGGTCGATGGTGCAGGTGTAGATGTTGCGGAAATCGCGGCGTTCCTTGAGGTCTTCGGGCGTAACGTTCCCGTTCATCTTCTGTGCCTGCCGGATGGCTTCCTTGGGATATTCGAGCGGAAAATCGAATTCGGCCAGGATGCTCTGCATCTCCACATCGTTGTTTCCCGGTTCGCCCAATACCGCCGTAATCTCGCCGATAGGGCTGTTCAGATGGGGCGGCCAGCTCACGATGCGCGCCACCGCTTTCTGCCCCTCTTTGGCACCGCGCAGGGCCTCGGGTGGCAGGATCACGCTTACCCTCATGTTCTGGCTGTCGGGAACCAGATAGGCGTATCTGCCCGAAAATTCCACGGTTCCCACGATATTCTGCTTGTTGCGTTGGAGCACTTCGGTAATCTGCCCCTCGATATGGCGCATGCTGCTCCGTTGCGGAAAGATCAGCACCCGCACGTGGTCGCCGTGCAGCGCGTGCCCCACGTTGTTGGGCATAATCAAGATGTCTTCCAATTCTTTGTTGTCGGGCAGGATATAGGCCTTGCCCGTGGATTTCATATCCACCGTGCCGGTGATATAGCTCCGGAGGCTTTCGGGAATGTGCCGGCGGCGGTTCTGGTTTTTATCGCGCCGGCTTTGGCGTTGCCGCGAACTTTGGCGTTTCGCCTCGCGTTCGCCCCGTTTTCTTTGGGAAGAATTGGTTTTATGGGATGCTTGGTTTTTCTTTTTTCTCATTTCAAAACATTAAATAATGCCGATGATGTCCTGAATATCGGCGATGCCTTTCCTGATGCCGTATTCCCGCAATCCCTCGGCGATTTGCCGCGTAATGGCGGGGTTCACGAAATTGGCCGTGCCGATTTCCACCGCGCTCGCGCCGGCCATCAGGAATTCCAATGCATCGGTGGTGTTGCAGATGCCGCCTATCCCGATAACGGGAATCCTGACCCGTTTGGCCGCCTGCCACACCATGCGGAGGGCCACCGGCTTTACACAAGGGCCCGAAAGTCCGCCGGTTACGGTGCTCAGCACGGGTTTGCGCCTTTCCACATCCACCGCCATGCCCAAAAGCGTGTTGATGAGCGACACCGAGTCCGCGCCCGCGCCTTCCACGGCCTCTGCCATGGCGGCTATATCGGTAACGTTGGGCGAGAGTTTCACAATCATGCAGCGGCTGAATGCCTTGCGCACGGCCTGGGTCACTTCCGCCGCCATAGCCGGAACCGTGCCGAAAGCCATGCCGCCCTGTTTTACATTGGGGCAGGAGATGTTCACCTCGATGGCGTCCACCTCCGCGCAGGCATCCAGCTTTTGCGCCACCTCCACGTATTCTTCCATCGTCGAGCCCGAAACGTTTACGATAAGGCGGGTAGGCGTTTCTTGCGTGTAATCTATCTTTTCCTTGATTTGCGGCAGGATATGGGCGATGAGGTAATCCACGCCCTTGTTCTGCAATCCCACGGCGTTCAACATGCCCAGCGGCGTTTCCGCCATGCGCGGATAGGGATTGCCCTCGCGCGCCTTGGCCGTGGTACCTTTCACGATAAAGCCTCCCAAGGCGTTCAAATCCAAAAAGTCGCAGAATTCAAGCCCGTAGCCGAAAGTGCCCGAAGCTGTCAGCACCGGGTTTTTCAGTTCCAGAGAACCTATGTTTGTACGCGTTTCCATAAGATGCCTTTATTGCCAGTCCAGACGGCGGCTGTCGAACACCGGGCCTTCGGTGCAGACACAGGTGTTGTGTCCATCGGCGGTAGGGGTCACGCAGCAGAGGCAGGCGCCCAAGCCGCAGGCCATCATGTTTTCGAGGCTTACCTCGCAATATGCGTCCGTCTGTCGGGCCAACTTCGCCACCGCTTTCATCATGGGCGTAGGGCCGCAGGTATAAACGTGCGAATACGCCTTTTCTTGCCAGAGCGGATGTTCGCTTACCAAGCCCCTGAACCCCACGCTGCCGTCTTCGGTGCATATCTCCACGGGGGCCAGTCTTTCCAGTTCTTCTTTCAGCACCAGTCTTTCCTTACTTCTGGCACCTAACAGAAAGCGGAAAGGAATGTTCCTTTCCTTGAGTTTCATGCCTAAGAAATACAGGGGAGCCACACCGCAACCGCCGCCTGTCAGGAGGGCTTGCAGCGGTTTGTCAGACGTTTTTTCCGGCAACGAAAACCCGTTGCCCAAGGGCAAGATAAGGTTTATTTTCTCGCCCTCTTTCAGACCTGCGATAAAGCCGGAACCCTCGCCCACTTCCTGCACCAACAGCCCGAGCTGAGATTTGGATACATCGGCAAAATGAATGGATATGGGAACCCTCAGCCAACCGTGAATCGAAGAGGGTATCTGTACTTGCACAAACTGCCCGGGAACAATCTCGGGCAGTTTGCAGTCTGTCTGTAATAAAAGACGGGTAAAACCCTGTGCCGGCGCTTGTTTGCGCAGCACCGTAAAATCAATGATTTGTTTATTTCGCACTGGCCGAAGTTTTCTTTACCGTGGCTTTGCCCTTGGTGGTGGCGCTTGCGGCGGCCTTGGGTTTGGCGGCGGCTTTCGCAGCCGGTTTGGCAGCGGCCTTGGTAGTTTTTTCCGCTTTTTCCGTAGCCGGTTTTTCTGCCTTGGTTTCCGTTTTCTTGGCCTTGGCGGCGGGTTTGGCGGCTTTTTCCGCCTTTTCCTTGGCGGGTTTCGCTTCCGCTTGAGCGGCTTCTTCGGCTTCATGTTCCGCCATGCCTTCCAACTGCGCCTTTTCGCGTTCGGAAAGTTCCTGGTCAATCAGGCCGTTTTCCAGCAGAAGGTTGTACCAAGACAGAACCTTCTTGATGTTGCTGTCGTAAACGTGTTCGGTATCGAAATCGGGAACGAACCGGGCAAAATATTCCTTGAGGCTCTTGATTTGCGCCAATTCCTCTGTCTTTTTGCCGTCCAGAACCTTGTGCATGGCGCGGAAAACCTTGGGCAGTCCCATTTCACCCTCTTGGGTGTAGATGGCTATCTCAGCCAGAGAGCTCACTTTTTCCAAGCCGAAGACGGGTGTTCTCTTCTTGTCTTGCAGGTTTTCTACAATGGCGGAAACCTTGCTCTGGCTAATCAAGCGGTAAAGCGAAGGCTTGCCGGGAATCGTAAGAATTTTTTCTAAGTCCATTTTTGTAACAATTGTTAGGCAAATTTACTTTTTTTTGGCGTATGCCCCAAGTCGCCAAGTAAAATGAATGGATTTTACAGCGATAGAGTTTCCGTAATAAATCCCCACCCGTTGTTGTCTATTTTTTGTACTTTATCTCGGCAAAAGAAAACCTTGGTTTTCTTTTGCTCTCGATTTTTTGTATCTTTACTCCCTATGGACAGCAAGCAAACGGCATATCTGCTATTGGGCGGAAACTTAGGCAATTGTGTGGAAACTTTCGGTGCGGCGCGGCGCGAAATCAGCCAACGCGCCGGGCAGATCGTGCAGGCTTCCTCCCTCTATACCTCGCCGGCATGGGGCTTTGAGTCCGAGAACCTTTTCTACAACCAGGCCTTGGTGATTGAGACAGAACTCGATCCCTACGCGCTTTTGCGTGTCCTGCTCGGAATCGAAAAGGATCTGGGGCGCGTGCGTCCGCTGGTTCAGAGTGCCGAAAAACAATATGCCTCGCGGATTATCGACATCGACATCCTGTTTTACGGAAACACCGTTATCTGCGACTCGCAGCTGTGCATCCCGCATCCGCTCATGCCCCAGCGCGCCTTTGCCTTGGTGCCGATGGCGGAAATCGCTCCCGATACGGTTCACCCGCAATTGAACCTGACCGTGCGGCAGCTGCTCGAACAATGCCCCGACGGGGTGCAGGAGGTGCGGCCTTACGACCATTCTTCCGTTTCGGCACGGAACGCCACCGGTACCGGCCTGGAACCGGCATTTCCCGAAGGCATCCGGTTTATCGCCATCGAAGGCAATATCGGTGCCGGCAAGACCACGCTCTCCCGCCGTATTTCCAAGCAGTTCGGTGCCAAATGGGTTACGGAAAGCTTCGAGGAGAACATCTTTCTGCCCAAATTCTACCGCAACAAGGAACGCTATGCCTTTCCGCTCGAGCTCACTTTCCTTGCCGAGCGCTACCGGCAGGCCAAAGAAGACTTCGTGCAGGAATTGTTCAGCCCGTTCATCGTAAGCGACTTTTCCATCAGCAAAAGCCTCATCTTTGCCCAGAACACCTTACAGGAAGACGAGTACAGCCTTTTTTCGCGGCTCTACAAGATAATCCTCACCACCTTGCCGCAGCCCGACCTGTATGTGTATCTGCACAGCGATGTGAGCCGGCTGATGAAGAACATCCGCCGCCGCGGCCGCGAGTACGAGAGCAATATGGATCCCACCTACCTGCAGAAGATAGAGCAGGGATATATGGATTACATGCGCACGCTTCCCGCCCGCCGAAGCCTGATTATCGAGACCACCGAGATGGATTTCGTGAACAACGAAGACGATTACCGCCGGATAGTGGAAATAATTGCCGCCGCTGCCCGTAAGGCGGTTGGAAATAGCTGAGATTTTCCTAAATTTGCATAATAATTATATTAATACAAAAACAATAAAACACAAAACCATGAAATCGTTTTTCAAATACCTTTTGGCAACCGTAGTGGGGATGCTGATTGTAGGCTTGATTATGTTTTTCATCTTTCTCGGTTCGCTGGGCGCGATGATTTCGGGTAATTCCAAGCCGGCGGTGAACGTTAAGGACAACAGCGTGCTGGAAATCCGCATCGACAAGGTGATTTCTGACCGCAGCCAAAGCCAGGGCAACAACATGGGAATGTTTTCCGTGCCCGGTTTTTCAAAGACCATGGGGATGAATGAAATGTTGCGGGCTATCCGGCAGGCCAAAGAAGACAACCGTATCAAAGGTATCTATGTCAAATACGACAACGGTGTGGTGAACTGGGCTGTGGCCACCGAATTGCGCGAGGCCCTGCTCGATTTCAAGGAAGCCGGCAAATTCATCTATGCCTATTCCGACATGTATTCCCAAAGCGGCTATTATCTGGCTTCGGTGGCCGATTCGGTGTTCATGCAGCCGCAAGGTTCCATATCTTGGCAAGGCTTGGGCGCGCAGTTGATGTTTTATGCCGATTTCCTCAAGAAAGCCGGCATCGATATGCAGGTGGTGCGCCACGGGCAGTTCAAGAGCGCGGTGGAACCTTATTTCCGCAACGATATGAGCCCGGCCAACCGCTTGCAGTATAACGTGCTTCTGGGCTCCATGTGGAACAAGGTGATTGCGGACGTGTCCGCTTCGAGGGGTCTGAGCCAGGCACGTCTCAACGAGATAGCCGACTCCCTTTCGGGCTTTACCGCCACCGGTTCCTTGAAGTCAGGTCTGGTGGATGCCTTGGTTCCCGTCAGCATGGTGGAAGAAAACCTGCTTTCCGTGCGCACCGGGCTTGCCGACAGCGTAAAGGCCAATACGGTTTCGTGGGCCGATTACGCCAAGACCCTCAAACCCGACAACAAAGCCAAGAACAAGATTGCCGTTATCTATGCCGAAGGCACAATCGTTATGGGCAAAGGCGCTTCCGACAATATCGGCACCGATCTGGCATCCCAGATAGAAAAAGCCGCCAAAGACAAGAACGTAAAGGCGATTGTATTGCGTGTCAATTCTCCCGGCGGCAGCGTGCTTACCTCCGATATCATCTATCAGGAACTGATGAAGGTAAAAGAAAAGATGCCGGTGGTGGCTTCTTTCGGAAATTATGCGGCCAGCGGCGGTTACTATATCTCCTGCATGGCGCACAAGATTTATGCCCAGCCTACCACGCTTACGGGCAGCATCGGCGTGTTCGGCGTTATCCCCAGTGTCAAGGGGCTTACCGACAAGATCGGCGTTCATGTGGATGAAGTGGGAACCAACAGGAATTCAACGGCCTTGAGCGGCATTTTCCGCCCCATGACTTCCTACGAGGCAACGGTGATGCAGCAGAGTATCGAAGAAATCTACGCCGGTTTTATCGGTAAGGTGGCCCAGGGTCGCGGCATGACGCCCGCTCAGGTGGATTCGATAGGCCAGGGTCGTGTCTGGAGCGGCGCCAACGCGATAGGAATAGGATTGGTGGATGAGCTGGGCGGTTTGCAGCAGGCCATTGCCGGCGCGGCGGAATTGGCGCAGTTGAGCGAATATTCCTTGGTGGAATATCCCAAGGAAAAGAGCTTCAGCGAACAGATTCTCGAACTGTTGGGCGATATGGAAGCCCGTTCGGCCAAATCGTATATCCAAAAGCATTTCGGCCAGGCGGGCATGGAAGCCTACCTCTATCTTTCCGAAATACTGAATATGAGTGAACCGCAGGTATTGGCGCGTATGCCCGAAATCCTCACGGTTGAATAGTGAAGCGATGAAGGGCTCGGTTTTTGAAGGAACCGTGGTACAGGGCGACCGCTTGGGCCGCACGATAGGTTTTCCTACCGCCAACCTGAAAATCGACAACGGAACGGTGGTGCCGGCGGGCGTGTTCGCCTGCCGCGCCACTTTGAACGACGGCACGGTCTGCCACGGCATGATGAACGTGGGAATCCGTCCTACCGTAAATCTTGGCGAAGAACGGCGCGTGGAGGTTCATCTGTTTGATTTCAACGGCGATCTCTACGGGCAGAAACTGCGGATAGAGATTATGGCCTTTATCCGGGGAGAAAGGAAGTTCGAAAGTCTTGAGGCCTTGAAAGACCGCTTGAGTCAAGACCGTGTTGCCGCACGGGAAATGTTGGGGATATAGAAAAAAGGCTTATGATTGCCATTCAGAACACCTTGGTTTCGGATGAGGTCTTTACCGAACATTTTTGCTGCAACCTGGGCAAATGCAAGGGTTGCTGTTGCATAGAGGGTGATGCCGGCGCGCCGCTCGAAAAACACGAGCGCGAGCTGTTGGAAAAATACTATCCGGCATACCGCGAGTATATGTGCCCGGAAGCGCGGCGGATTGTAGAAACGAAAGGTTTCGCCGAGGTGTATGAACTCGACGGCAGTCTGGTGACGCCTCTGGTGAACCAGCGCGACTGCGTTTACCTTACCTACGGGCAGGACGGCATTGCCTATTGCGCCGTGGAAAAAGCCTTCCGCGAGGGCAGGATTCCTTTCCGCAAGCCGGTTTCGTGCTATCTCTTTCCGATTCGCGTGCAGCATTATCCCGAATACGACGCGGTCAATTATTTCCATTGGGATATCTGCCGGGATGCCGAGGTGGCGGGCCGCCGCAAGAAGATTCCCGTTTTCCGCTTTCTCAAAGAACCGCTCATCGAATGTTACGGCCAAGAATGGTATCAGGAAGCCGAAGCCGTCTATAAGGGCGTTTTCGAAGGCAAATAAAAAAACCGGCGCGGCATTGCCGCGCCGGACTTCACCTTAATTAACAATCAACCTTGTTAGTGTACCATCACTTTCTTCACCGAGATGCCGGTGGAGGAAGTACGGCGGATCAGATAGAGGCCGCTGTTATTCACAGCGATGCGGCATTCACCGCCATTGCCGCGAACCTGTTCGAGTAGGGTGCCGGACACGGTATATACTTCGTAGCGGCAGGCGTCGTTGCTGCGCAATATAAGCTGTCCGTTTTCGGCGGATACGCTCCATGCAGCCTGTTCGTTCCCTTCGTTGGCGGTTTCTTCCACAAAGAGGGAGGTAAGTGTCATATCGCCGTTCAACACCAGTTTATATTCGGCGGTCTTGGTCACAATCTCGCCACCGTCCATCCATGCCACAAATTCATAACCGGCGTGGGCAATGGCTTTAATCGTAACTTCCGCGCCCTTTTCGTATCGACCCGCACCTTGAACCATACCCATCCTGTCATCGTTGACCTTGAGAGTCAAGGTTATCGAATCATCCGCCACGGATTGGGCAATGAATACCGCCGTAAGCGTAAGGTCTTCGTCAAGCATGAAGGTATATTCGGCACTCAGGGAAACGTTAGCGTCATTGGCCTGCCAAGCCTTGAAGGAGTAACCTTCCTTGGCGATGGCCCTTACCGTAACCTCCCCGTTCTTGGGGTATCTGCCTGCACCTTGAACCGTACCCATCGCCGGGTCGTTCACCAAAAGGGTCAGATCAACGGAATCGGGATAGGCGTAGAATACCGCCCTCAGGGCGCTGTCGCCGTTCAAGCGGAACGTGTGCGTGCGCGTGGTGGCGATGACGGTCTCGTCTGCCTTCCAGGCTTCGAACCCATGGCCTGCCCGGGGCGTGGCGGTAATCGTAACTTCCGCACCCTTTACATATCGGCCCGCACCGGAAACATACCCCATTTCGGAATCGTTCGGTGTAAGGGTCAAGGTGGCGGAGTCGCGTTGAACCGCAAATTCCGCCGTAAGGGTGATATTCCTGGAGAGGGTGAACGTATATTCCGCCGAACGCGAAACAACCCCCTGTTCGGTTTTCCATGCGCTGAAGACATACCCTGGATTGGGTGTGGCCTTGATGGTGACCTCTTTGTTCAGCGCATATTTTCCCGCGCCTTCCACCGTGCCGTTGCCGTCGGTTTCGAGCGTCAAGGTTACCGAATCGACACTGGGCACAAATACCGCCGTCAGGGTGCGGTCTGTGGCAAGACTGTTGATTGTGTAGGAAGCCTTGGTGGAAACCGGGTTGCCGTTTTCCCGCCAAGATTCAAATTTGTATCCTTTTTGGGCATTGGCGGCAATGGTGACCGATTCGCCTTTCCGGTATTTACCCGCGCCGGTAACCGTGCCCATCGCCGTGTCGTTTAGCAAAAGGGTCAAGGTAACGGAATCCATCTTGAACAAGGCCGTGATGGTTCTGTCTTCGGTCATCTTGATCCGGTGTCGGGCCGTACGGGCAAGTGTATCGTTTCCTTCCATCCAGGCCTTGAACGCATATCCCACCTTTGGGGTGGCCAGAATCGTAGCCGAGTCGTTCTTTTCGTATTGCCCCGTACCGGTAACCGTACCCATGGAACTGTCCGCCATCAGAAGCACCAAGTCGGTCCATTCGATAGCCTCGGGAGAAGACACGATGGTTACGGTAAGATTGGCATGATCATCTACGGAAATGGATTTGTATGTAGGCTGAATATACTCTACTTCAAAAGAGTATGTATAGGTTTTACTCACCATGAGCTGGCTATCCACAAAGGTTGTGGGAGGCACTGTATAGTCTTTGGGGATAATCCTGAATGTCTGCAGTGCGTTTCCCAGTGCGGCGCCGTATTCCAGACGCGTTACCGTCACCATGGAAATTTCGTAAACACCTTCGCCCGTAGCGGTAACATAATCCTGTATCAATTCTTCCGGCCATTGCCACGACAGGCGCACGGCGGGGGAATCTCCCCCCTGTATCTGTTTGGCCGAGCAATCGGTCATGCCGCGGTATTTTGCCTCACGTCCGAATATCGCTGTAATCGTACTGTCGGTATTCAATACAAACGTATATTGGGCTTTCGAGGAAAGAACCGTATTGCCCGATTTCCACTGCTTGAAAACATAGCCGGCGTTGGCAACCGCCTTGACCGTAACTTCTTCGCCTTTGGCGTATTTTCCGGCCCCCTGCACGGAACCCCACTCGGCGTTGTTTACATCAATCGCCAGAAATACTGAATCGAGCACCACGGGCCTGGCTTCGAACACGGCCGTCAGTTCCTTGTTTTCGGTAAGGGTTACCGTATATTTGGCCGTGGCGGCGACAGTATTGTCGCCCTCTTTCCATGCCACGAACCGATACCCGGGATTGGCTTGAGCCTGAACAGGCACCATCGTGTTCTTTTCGTACTTGCCCGCTCCGGTAACTGTGCCCATGGCCGGATCGTTCACATTAAGGGTCAGGACAACGGAATCGATCTTGACCGGTGTGGAGGCCAAGTTTATCGTAAGGAACTCGTCGTTGGGTACCTGAACGGTTCCCAATGCAGGCTTGCTGTACACAACTTCCATACTGTACGTGAACTCTTTATTCAAAATAAGTTCGTGGGCAACACCATCAAGGAAAGAGGTTGCCGGTAAAGCATATTCCGCCGGCTGTATCTCGCCCACCAACGTTCCATCGGCCCATGGTTCAGTACCGTCCGCCATCTTCACTTTGGCAGGACGGAGAATCCTTATCGCAGTTATTCTGTAGATTCCCTCATCGGGGGCCGTGTTATAGTTGTCAATCAACTCCTGCGGCCATGTCCAGCTCAATTCCACACGCAGACCGTCCTCTGATTCCAGTTGTTTCAGTTTATAGGTTTCCGGTCCCAGCAGAGGAAGGACATATTCAAGACACTGGATGTTCACCTGATTGCCGCTTTGGAAAACCGCATATCCTGCGGCTCTTTGAGTAACGACAATGTCCGGATGCTCTGCATCAAAATAGATGGTTGCATTGGCTTTACATTCCAAAGACATCAACCATTGGCCTCGCGCATCGGTGTAGGTTGTAGCCAATACCTGGGCGTCTTCGCCATATCCATCATAGGCGGTTATTTTGGCACTTTCCACTTTCCTTTCCGTATTATCGGCATCCACATATTTGAGAACCCCTTCAAAAATATATTCTACAGGCTTCGCCGCCAGAGTTACGGAAGGCGCCATCGTTTCTCCGGCCTCTGTAATCGTAATCGTCTGCGTCTGTGTAATGTAGTTATACTTGGAATACGTAAGGGTATATTCGGTACCTACCTCCAGATCTTTGAATTCATACCCGTACGCACAGTTCAGTTTCGAGTAATACTTGTCATAATCCATATACTGCGTGCTTGTCTGAGCGGAATAATCACCGCCGCTTATCTCCACGGTAGCCTCCATCAAGCAATTCGTGGATTCGTCCACAACTTTGCCGACCAACGAGGCCTTGGCTCCTCCCCCCTTGGCCACTATCGTAAGATGAAAGGTGTAGTCGTACCAGCCGCCTTCAGGTTCAGTCGCCAATGGATTGTCCCAGTCTTCCAAGCGCAAGTAATGCCGGTTCTTCTGGCCGTCAGACGTTTCAAAAAAGTAATCCTGAGACCTATATTCGTCACCACTGGGATATAAAGCCCAGTTATTATCATACCCTAAATTGAAATATACATTAGATCCCGGATTCACTGTCGCCGTAAAACTGTAAGTGTTTGCCGGCAACGAAATCTGCTGTAACTCTGTAGGGCTATCACCTGCCGTCCCTACCCAAATCTTTAAATCGGACGGCAAACCCGCCGGTGCGGTGATCGACCCATGAATCGTTACTTCATGCGGCTGCCCCCACGTCAGGCCGAAGCCTAACAACAGGGCTAAAAACGCAAAAAACAGTTTCTTCATCTTTTTGAATTTTAGTTGATTAATAATAATTTACTATGGTACTGACAAATTTTCACCGAATGTCCTTGTGTAAACACCGCAAAATTATTAATAATTGTTGGTAAGGATAAAAATATGCCTACAACAAAACCTTAACCGATGCGGAAAACGTATATAGCATTACCTTAGCATGGAAATAGAGTCAATACATAATCAATTTAATAGCGATTATCTACATCCTCCAGAACAAAGACCTCCAGGAAGAAAACGGAATCATCTATCTTCCTTTATACATGACACCGCTGGTATAAATGTAATATATTTGTGGTCGGATGAGTATGTAAAAAACACAGGGTCATGAAAAAATAGGAATATCTGTTTTATGTGCTTTTATCATGTCTAATTTGTGGGCACAGGAAGAAATTCGTAGCGGAAAAATCGTCTATGTTCCGGAGTTTGCGGTATGGGGAACGGTGGGAGACGGGCAGGCCTGTGCGGTTTTTGGATTGAAAACCGATTCCGTGACTTACGTGTTGACAGCCGACAGTGTTTTTCTTTTCGGAAAAGGAGATTTTGAAATTGTAGGACAAATTTGTTTGATAGGAGACAGTGCGGAAATTTCGGGATATATTCACAGCGTTTCTGATGACCATAAGGCCTTCTCTGCCTTTGAAATTGTAAATATTAATAAATTAACAAGTCCTTATCAGGAAAGAGTATCGGGAACCTATACGGGCAGATTAATTGATATGCCCAATCCTGCCAATACAAATCCTTGCTTACCAGGCGGGGTTATCGGAATTGAATGTATCGGGAAACAATATGTTTTAGTTGACAAAGGTTGGTTTTGGAGAGATGTGGAGATAGGTGGGGTTCACTACGAAGTGGGTGACAGTGTGGAAATTGAGGGGGTGTTGTCGGCCTGCATAGATTTTCTGAACTGCACCTATTTTGAATTGGAAATAGAGACGATACAAAAAATAGAGACTGGGGGTGATGCCACGGGAAACAGAACCTTGTGGAGAGTTGGTAATATCTACTATGATATCGCCAATCAAAATCTTGTGCTGGATGACGGTATTAGAATAGATAGATTGGAGGTGTTTGATGTGTGGGGCCGGTGCGTGATGAGGGCGGAAAGACCGGCCGGGAGCTTGTCGTTTTCTCGTCTTCCCAATGGCCTCTACATTTATAACATTATTACAGGCAGTACCGTGACTGCTTCTGGAAAATTTGTAAAATAAGATTCCGCCACAGCAATTGCCAGTTAAATATCATTTGTCGTTGTAATGCCCTTCTAATTTAAATACCAGTACGTTTACAGTTTCGTCATAGATATCGTAAATCATCCGGTCGTTTTTAGAGATGCGGCGGGAATAGGTAATGTCTCCGCCACCGACTAATGGTTCCGGATGCCCTGTTCCCGTTCGTGGATGCTGTTCAAGTTCCGGAAGGATATCCTTGAATTTCTTGAATGCGGCGGGATTGGATTTTTTCCATTTCTTCAAGACTTTTTCGGCTCTTGATGA
>CAYVJX010000011.1:0-22310 GCA_964451895.1 uncultured Bacteroidaceae bacterium
TTGATTTCCAGCTGTCAATATTTCAGCGAAACCTCGCCAAACTCACCGCCCGTGCTCTATTATAATAATAAAATATTGGTTTTCATATAATTTACGTATTTTTTCGGGTTACGAAAATCCCTACCTTTACCACCTTAATTAAATTCTACAATATGAAAAAATCAATCCATCTTATCCTATTCGCGCTACTGACCGTGTTCAGCGTGCGTGCCCAATACTTTGAGGACAAGGGCATTTATTACATTGGTATTTCCGGCGCGGACGGTCAGGTGGCGGTAACATCATCCGGTAATTCGTATAGCCAATATACCGGCTCGGTGGTTATTCCCGCCACGGTGACGTATAACGGTACTACCTATCGTGTGACCGCTATCAGGTCTTATGCTTTTCGGAATTGCAGCGGTTTGACCTCGGTGACGATACCCAATAGCGTGACCTCTATCGGGGAATATGCTTTTTATAATTGCAGCGGTTTGACCTCGGTGATGATTCCCAATAATGTGGACTCTATCGGGAGGGCGGCTTTTTCGGGTTGTACAAGTCTGAGGTCAGTGGAATGGAATGCCGTTGCCTGTCAGATCCCCAATGCAACAGATATCAGTGACGTACCGTTTGATAATTGTCATAATATAACAACCATGTCTTTCGGGAATCAGGTGGAGCATATCCCAGCCTATTTGTGTTATGGGATGGATAAACTCACCTCGGTGATGATACCAGAAAGTGTGACCTCTATCGGAGAAGGGGCTTTTTATGGATGTACATCTATCACTAGTCCGTTGCACAATAGCAAGATTTTCGCCTATCTGCCCCAAGATTATAGCGGCGAATATGCGATACCGTCCGGCATTCAATCGATAGCGGGCGGTGCATTTGTGTATTGTATAGGTCTGACATCGGTGACGATACCCAATAGCGTGACCTCTATCGGGGAGTGGGCTTTTCAAAATTGCAGCGGCTTGACCTTACTGACGATACCCAATAGCGTGACCTCTATCGGGGATGGGGCTTTTCTGGAATGTAGCGGTTTGACCTCGGTGACGATACCCAATAGCGTGACCTCTATCGGGGCTGGGGCTTTTCAGAATTGCAGCGGTTTAACGTCGGTGATGATACCCGAGAGTGTCACCTCTATCGGGGTTGGGGCTTTTCAGGGCTGTACATCTATCCAAAGTCCGTTGTACAACAGCAAGATTTTTGCCTATATGCCCCAAAATTACAGCGGCGAATATGCGATACCGTCCGGCATACAATCGATAGCGGGCCGTGCCTTTAAACAATGTAGCGGTTTGACGTCGGTAACGATACCCGAGAGTGTGACCTCTATCGGGGATTGGGCTTTTTGGGATTGTACGGGGTTGACCTCGGTGACAATTCCAGCAAGTGTGGGCACTATTGGAGAATATGCTTTTTTCACAGATTTGACTTCGGTGACTTCTTTGGCCAAAAATCCGCCTGTTTGTGTCTCCTCCGTTTTTTGGAATTATTCCGTCCCGCTTTTCGTGCCGCGTGGCTGTAAGGAGACTTATCAAACGGCGGATGAATGGAGCAAGTTCACAACGATATACGAAAACGGATTTGACGGAACAGGTTTGATAACGGTGTTGCCCAACGATAGCACTATGGGTAGTGTGACAGGAAGCGGGCAATATGAAATCGGCGCGGAAATCACGCTGGAAGCCTTCCCGAAGGAGGGTTATTATTTCGTCCGCTGGGACGACGGCAATACCGACAATCCCCGCACCTTGACGGTTGCCTTCGACATCACGCTTACGGCCATTTTTGCCAAGGAGGGAGACGACCCCACCGCCAACGAGAGCCCCGAGGCGGACAACTTCCGCGTATATGTGCATGACCGCACGATTCACCTTTCGGAAGACCGGGGGTTGGTGCAGGTATATAATATGTCCGGCCAATGTGTCTATAATGGCCACGCCACGGCCATCCCCGTTCCGCAGGGTGGTGTGTATATCGTGGTGGTCAACAACCACCGCCTCAAGGTGATGGTGAGGTAGAAGATTGTAACGTGCTGAGACTTGGCCCCGAGGGGTTTCATTCCTCCAGCCGATTGGGGATATCCATCCTGCTGTGGAGAATACGGATTATTTCTACCCTGTCGGCAGACAAGACTTTATAGAATATAATGTGCTTGTTGGCTTTGAAACCCCGCAGGCCTTCCAACAGTTCATCGTATCGTTTTCCGAACAATGCAGGGTGGTCGGCTATCTTTTGGCATGAAGCTATCAGCATATGATAGTAATCATCTGCCTGCTTCTCCGACCACGCCTCAACCGTGTAGTTCCAGATGTCGGCAAGGTCTTCTACGGCCTTGTTGGTTAAAAGATACTTAGCCATTGGCGCGTTTTCTTTGCTTTTTCAGCGATGCAAGGTGCCTTTGCGGATCGAATTCTTCGGCAATGCCGCTTTTCACACCTTCGTCCATCGCCGACTTGAGGATCATCATCCGCTCTTCGTTCTCTTCCAACAGCCGCAATCCGGCGCGGATAACCTCACTGGCGTTGTTGTAACGTCCCTGCGAAATCTTGGTTTTGATAAAATCCTCAAAATAACTGCCAAGCGCCACCGATGTCGTTCTCATATCTTCTATGGATTGTTTCCGCAAAGTTACCAATATTTAGCAATATTTACCAAAAGTAACCAACGGCAAACGCCTCAAAGTGTCTGTACGGTAATCTTCGTCCATAGCACGCTCAAAAGGGAGGAGGCAAGTTGTCTCTTCCCTTTTCATGGTACCGTATCGCACTTTAACTCGCGGACATACGAGAACCTTCAGAACGAGAAATCGGGTTTGTATATACAAAGTGCGGAATATGTGTATGAGGAATTGATGCATGAGCTCTTCAAAAAGAAAAAATGAAAAAAAACTATCTTTGCGGTTGCAAAAAACACCAGGATGTCGAAAAATTTAGTCATTGTCGAATCACCGGCCAAAGCCAAGACCATTGAGAAATTTTTGGGAAAAGACTATCACGTGTTGTCCTGTTTCGGGCATATCCGCGATTTGCCGAAAAACAATATCAGTATCGATACCGCCCACGATTTTCAGCCTGAATATATCGTGCAGCCGGAAAAGAAAGCCTTGATAAGCCAGTTGTCGAAAGCCGCCAAAGCCGCCGATTACGTGTGGCTGGCTTCCGATGAGGACCGCGAGGGGGAAGCCATCGCGTGGCATTTGGATCAGGTGCTCAAACTTGACCCTGCCAAAACACGGCGTATCGTGTTTAACGAAATCACCAAGACCGCCATTCTGCATGCCATTGAGAATCCCCGTCAGCTGGACTACGATTTGGTGGATGCCCAGCAGGCAAGGCGCGTGTTGGACCGTTTGGTGGGCTATGAAATCTCGCCCCTGTTGTGGCGCAAGGTCCGTCCCAGCCTTTCGGCAGGCCGCGTGCAGTCGGTGGCCGTGCGCCTGGTGGTGGAACGCGAAGAAGAAATCAAGAATTTCAAGGAAGAATCTTCCTATAAGGTAATGGCCTCTTTCGGCAATTTCACCGCCGAACTCAACACCCGTTTCAAGACCAGGCAGGAAGCCAAAGCCTTTTTGGAATCCTGCGGCGCGGCATCTTTCAGCGTGTCGAGCCTGGATGTGAAGCCTGCCAAGCGTTCTCCGGCGCCTCCGTTCACTACCTCCACCTTGCAGCAGGAAGCCTCCCGCAAACTGGGCTTTTCGGTTTCCAAAACCATGATGGTGGCCCAGCAGCTCTATGAAGAAGGGCTTATCACCTATATGCGTACCGACTCGGTGAACCTTTCCTCCTTGGCGATCAACATGGCCAAGGAACAGGTGGAAAAGGCTTACGGAGCCAAGTACAGCAAACCGCGCAATTTCAGCACCAAGACCAAGGGCGCGCAGGAAGCGCACGAAGCCATCCGACCCACCTATATGGACAGGACCGCCATTACGGGCGATGCCTCGCAGGTGCGCCTCTACGACCTGATCTGGAAACGTGCCGTGGCCTCGCAGATGGCGGATGCCGAGATCGAGCGGACACAGATAAACATCATCGTGGAAGGCCGCCCCGAATACTTTGTGGCCAAAGGCGAAGTGGTGCTGTTTGACGGTTTTCTCAAAGTATATGCCGAAAGCAAAGACGATGAGGAAGAAGAAAACGGCGAAAACCGCCTGCCGGCCTTGAAGAAAGGCGAAGTGCTCACCCTCAAGCGCATGGGGGCGCGGGAAATCTTCAGTCAGCATCCTCCGCGTTATTCGGAGGCCTCTTTGGTAAAGAAACTGGAAGAGTTGGGTATAGGCCGTCCTTCTACCTACGCGCCTACGATTTCAACGATTCTCAAGCGCGAATATGTGGTGAAGGAAGACCGTCCGGGACATGTGCGCCCTTACTGCGCCTTCGAGATGCAGGGCGGCAAGCTGGAGGAAAGGAACCTGCAGGAGAATACGGGGGCCGAAAAGGCCAAGTTGTTCCCCACCGATACGGGGGTTCTGGTGAACCAGTTCCTTATCAAATATTTCTCCGATATCGTGGATTACGGTTTTACCGCCGATGTGGAGAAACAGTTCGACGAGATAGCCCAAGGGCAGATGAAGTGGAACAAGATGATCGCCGGATTCTACGCGCCTTTCCACAAGCAGGTGGAATCCACCGCGCAGAATTCCGAAAAGGTGAGCGGTGAAAGGCTGTTGGGCAAAGACCCCGTGAGCGGTCAGCCGATTTATGTCAAGTTGGGTCGTTTTGGCCCGGTGGTGCAGAAAGGCGATACCAAGAGCGAGGAAAAACCTGCTTTTGCCGGCTTGAAGAAAGGTGTCTCGATGGATGAGGTTACCTTGGAACAGGCCTTGGAGATGTTCAAGCTGCCGCGGGTGGTGGGGCAATACCAGGGCAAGGAGATTACCGCCGCCATAGGGCGTTTCGGCCCTTACCTGCGCTTCGACGGCAAGTTCGTCTCGATTCCCAAGACCGATGACCCCGTGAGCATTTCGGTAGAAAGGGCGGTGGAACTCATCAACAACAAGGCCGAAGCCGAAAAACAGAAAGTGATCCGCACCTTTGCCGAAGAACCCGCCTTGCAGGTGCTCAACGGCCGCTACGGTCCTTACATCAGCTTTGACAACAAGAACTACAAGATAGAAAAAGGCACGGATGCGTCTTTGCTCACCTTGGAAGACTGCCGGCGGATTATCGCCGAGGAAAAGCCCTCCATGCGTTCGGCCCGCCGGGCTGCCGCCATAGCCAAGCGCGGTGCGGCAAAAACGGCTACGGCCAAAACCGCCAAGTCCTCCACTGCCCCAAAGAGCCCGGCGGGCAAGTCAAAATCCACGGGCAAAAAATAAAATCCAAGCACGATGAACCTGCAAGCCAACAATAAAGACGTGATCCGTAAAATCGGGATTTTGACCTCCGGGGGCGACGCCCCCGGCATGAACGCCGCCATCCGTGCGGTGGTGCGCACCGCCATGTCGGAGAAATTGCTGGTGGAAGGCATCGGACACGGATACAAAGGACTTGTGAACAAAGAGTTCAAGCATATGTACGGCTATTCGGTGGCCGACATCATCCATCGGGGCGGCACGATTCTCAAGACCTCGCGCTGTCCCGAGTTCAGAACCGAAGCGGGGCTGGACACCGCCTATCAGAACCTGATGGACGAGGGCATCGATGCGCTGGTGGTCATTGGCGGCGACGGTACTTTCCGTGGCGCGTTGGCCCTGCACAAGCGGCATCCCGATGTGCGTATCGTGGGGCTTCCCGGCACCATCGACAACGATTTGTACGGCACCGACTTTACGATAGGCTACGACACGGCGGTGAACACCGTGGTGGATGCGGTCGATAAGATACGTGACACCGCCGGTTCGCACGGTATCTTGTTCTTTGTGGAAGTGATGGGCAGGGATGCCGGTTTTATCGCCCTCAACGGCGGTATCGCCACCGGTAGTGAAGACATTCTGATTCCTGAAACCCAAACCGATATCGACAACCTGATAGCCAAATTGGAATACGACCAGCGCAAGCAGAAGACCTGGGGCATCATCATCGTGGCCGAAGGCGAGGAAATGGGCGGTGCCACGCAGGTGGCCAAGATGGTAAAGGAACGCTTGCCGAACTATGAGACCCGGGTAACCATTCTTGGCCATATACAACGGGGCGGCACGCCTTCGTATGCCGATAGGGTGCTGGCTTCCCGTCTGGGCTATTACAGCGTCAAGGCGCTTTTGGAAGGCAAGAATTGCGTGATGATAGGGCAGGTGAACAACAAAATCGTGCATGTGCCGTTCGAAAAGGCCACCAAACATCACCAGCAGATCGACAAGGAAATGCTGGAAGTGGCGCGGGTGCTGGCTTTGTAACGGAAAATTTTGCCGTTTCAAAAATAAAGCGTACCTTTGCCACCTCTTTTCGGGGTATTAGCTCAGTTGGCTAGAGCGTTTGACTGGCAGTCAAGAGGTCAGGGGTTCGACTCCCCTATACTCCACAAACAAGCACAACAAGCCCTCCATTCCGGAGGGCTTTTCTTTTTCATAAAAAAGAAACCCTACCTTTGTGGAAAAGGAAAAAATATGCCCCGCCTTTATCTGAAAACTTTTCCCCCGAAAACCACCAAGTCTCAAAGGAAATCCTTGGCGGAAGCCTTTCGGCAAGAAGTCTTGCAGTCTGAGACCGGCAAGGTTCACCCCATAAGGATAGAACGGACGGAACAGGGCAAACCCTATCTTCCCGATGATCCGGAACTGTTCTTCAATTACAGCGATTCGGGCGATATGGCGGTGGTGGCGGTTGACAGCCGTCCTGTGGGCGTGGATATAGAGAAGATTCGTCCGCTTTCCATTCAAGGCATTCTGGAACGTTTTTTCCTTCCCGATGAAATCAAGCAGGTGGAGGCATCCACCGAAGAAGAAAGGCTGATTCGCTTTTTTCGCCTCTGGACAGCCAAAGAAAGCCTCCTCAAACAGATAGGTTGCGGCTTGGGCGGAGAAATGCGCCGTTATGAAGTATGCGGAAACCATGCCCGCTGCGGAGAAACGGAATTGTTTTTGCAGACCTTTGTCCTTTTCCGAAACGGCCGGATAGCCCCCTACGGGAACACGCCGGTATCGGTAGGCGACAGCTTGCTGACCCTCTGCGCCGAAAGTGAGGAAGAACCCCGGTTTTACTTATTGCCGAGGATGAACGATTCGATATAGGATTTCAACTGCTCTTTGGGCAGCACGCCGGCATTCATGGCCGGTTGCCCGTTCAGGGGAACGAACAGCAGGCTGGGGATGCTTTGGATTCCGAAAGCCGCCGAAAGTTCCTTTTCCACATCCACGTTCACTTTGTAGAAGATAACCTTGCCCTCATATTGTTCCGCCAATTCTTCCATAACGGGCGCGAGCATCTTGCAGGGACGGCACCAGTCGGCGTAGAAATCAATCAGGCAGGGCAGTTTTCCCTTGTATTGCCAAGTATCGGGATTGTCCTTGTAGTTGTGAACCTTTTCCAAAAAGTCGGCGGTGCTCAGGTACTTGACGTGCGCGGGGTTCTGCGCCGAACACGAAAAAGCGTAGGCGGTGAGCAAAAATGCGGTTGCCAATAAGAATATCCGTTTCATATAAAGTTTTTTAGCAAGAGATGTTGAAGTCGCGCAAGGCGTCGTTCAGCGTGGTTTTGGTATCGGTGGAAGCCTTTCTTTGCCCGATGATCAGGGCGCATGCCACATGGTAGGTGCCGGCAGGGAATTCCTTGGGTATCGAGCCGGGAATCACCACCGAACGGGGCGGCACCATGCCTTTGTAGGTGCGGGGTTCCTGACCGCTCACATCGATGATATGGGTCGATTGGGTCAGACAGACGTTGGCACCCAACACGGCTTCCTTTCCGATATGCACGCCTTCCACCAGAATGCAGCGCGAGCCGATAAAGCAATCGTCTTCCACCACCACGGGTTCGGCACCCACCGGTTCCAACACGCCCCCTATGCCTACGCCGCCGCTCAGATGCACGTTCCGGCCGATTTGGGCGCAGGAACCCACCGTGGCCCAGGTATCCACCATCGTGCCCGCTCCCACATACGCGCCGATATTCACGTAAGAGGGCATCATCACCGCGCCGGCTTCCAAAAACGAGCCGTAGCGCGCTATGCCGTGCGGCACGACCCGTACCCCGGCATCGGCCAGGTTCTTTTTAAGCGGAATCTTATCGAAGAACTCAAACGGGCCAACCTCCATCACCTGCATTTTAGACAAGGGAAAAAACAGCACCACGGCTTTTTTGACCCATTCGTTCACTTGCCAGTTTTCAGGATTGACCACGCGGATTTTGCCTTGGTCCAAGAGCTCCACGGCTTGGCGCACGGCCTGCGCGTGGGCAGGTTCCTGCAATAAAGCCCTGTTTTGCCAGGCTTCCTCGATATAGCGTTGAAGGTTTTCCATAGAACTACAAAGGTACACTATAAATGCGTAACTTTACCCGTTTTTTGTACGCTTATGATAAATTTCGGAATTGTCGGCTGCGGCTATATCGGCAAACGCCATGCGGCGATGATTGCCGGCAACGGGGCTTGCCGCATGCAGGCTTTTTGCGATATAAAGCCTAGGGAAAGCCTCGGCATGGAGGCTTATGAGGCCGCTTTTTATCAGGATTACACCCAGATGCTTGCCGGAGAAGCCGGCTTGGATGTGGTCAATATATGTGTACCCAACGGTCTGCATGCCGGTTTTGCGGTCCAGGCGATGGAATACGGCGCCCATGTGGTGGTGGAAAAGCCGATGGCGCTCACGGTGCGCGATGCCGACCGGATGGTGGAGGTTTCGCGTAAAACGGGCAGGAAAGTGTTCTGCGTGATGCAGAACCGCTATTCACCGCCCTCGGTGTGGATCAAATCCTTGGTGGATTCGGGCATTCTGGGGCAGATTGAAATGGTGCAGGTAAACTGCTACTGGAACCGGGACGAACGCTACTATGTGCCCGGCAGCTGGCATGGTTCGGCCGATTTGGACGGCGGCACGCTCTTTACCCAGTTCAGCCATTTCTTGGATATCCTTTCCTGGCTTTTCGGCGACATTACCCACATAAAGGCACGTTTTGGCGATTTCTGCCACCGGGAGCTGACCGCTTTTGAAGATTCGGGCATGGTTCAGTTCGATTTTGTGAAAGGCGGCATGGGCTGTTTCAATTATTCCACGGCGGTATATGACCGGAATCTGGAAAGTTCGCTTACCATCGTGGCTCGGAACGGCAGCGTGAAGATAGGCGGACAGTATATGGACAAGGTGGAATACTGCCATGTGAAAGACTATGTGATGCCGGTTCTTCCGCCCACCAACCCGGGCAATGACTACGGTGCCTACAAGGGTTCGGCGCAGAACCACCAGTATGTGATTCAGAACGTGGTGGACGTGCTGGAGGGCAAGACCGATGCCATTACCGCCACGGTGGAAGAAGGTCGTCTGGTGGTGGATATGATAGAACGGATATATTCACTCCGTTAAGAGGTTTGCTATGGAGATTACGGATTTTATCGAAAAAAAGAAGAGGATATCGGTAACCGGCTTGGGTTACGTGGGCTTGCCTTTGGCCTTGGCCTTGGCAAGAAAGGCTCGCGTGATAGGGTTCGATACCGATCGGGCGCATGTCGAGGCGCTTCGGAAAGGTGCCGACGCTTCGGGCGAGTTGCCGGCGGAGGCGTTTGAAAATACCGATATCGTCTATACCGATAACGCGGCTGACTTGGCGGAGGCCTCTTTCCATATCGTGGCGGTTCCCACACCTATCGATGCCTTTAACAATCCCGATCTGGAACCCTTGCTGGCCGCGACCCGCACGATAGGGACGGTTCTGAAAAAAGGCGATTACGTGGTGTATGAATCCACGGTGTATCCGGGGGCTACCGAAGACGAATGCGTTCCCTTGCTCGAAGAAATATCGGGGCTTCGGTGCGGAAAGGATTTCAAGGTGGGCTATTCGCCCGAGCGGATCAATCCCGGCGACAGGACGCATACGCTTGCCAATACGCAGAAGATTGTTTCGGGTTGCGATGCGGAGGCACTGCAACGGATAGGGGAGGTGTATGCCTTGGTGGTGGAGGCCGGTCTGCATTACGCACCCTGCATCAAGGTGGCCGAGTCGGCGAAGATTATCGAGAATATCCAGCGAGATGTGAATATCGCCCTGATGAACGAGCTTTCCATTATCTTGGGACGCATGGGCATCAATACCTACGATGTGTTGGCGGCGGCAAAGACCAAATGGAATTTCTTGCTGTTCGAGCCCGGACTGGTGGGAGGCCATTGCATCGGGGTCGATCCCTATTATTTAGTGTATAAGGCGCGCGAGCTCAAATATCATCCCCATGTCATCAATGCCGGGCGTTTTGTCAACGACTCGATGGGCGGCTATGTGGGCAAGCGGATTATCAAGAAACTCATTTCGATGGGCAGGACCATCCTGAACGGGCGTATCTTGGTGCTGGGCATCACGTTTAAGGAAGATGTGGCCGATATACGCAATTCAAAGGTGGCGGACATCATCAACGAGCTTAAGGATTACGGCATGAAGGTGGATGTGTCCGATCCGAGGGCGGATGCCGTGGCGGTAAAGAAAATGTATGGATTCGACCTCTGCCCCGAGCCGCAGGAAAAGGCCTACGAAGCGGTGGTGGTGGCGGTTTCTCACCGCGAATACCGCAGTCTTTCCGAAGCGGATCTGAGCCGTTGGCTGCGGGATGAAAACAGTTTGGTGGCGGATGTGAAAGGCATCTTCCGTGGCAAGGTTTCCCAATTGGAATATTGGAGTTTGTAAACATAATTGGAGCATGAAAAAGAATATTCTCGGCATGGTGCTGCTTTTGGCAGGCTGTGCTTTTGTTCAGGCGCAGAACGCCGCGCAGGAACCGCTTTGGTTCACGTATCCAGCCATTTCTCCGGATGGAAAGACGATCGCGTTCAGTCATCAGGGCGATTTGTTTACCGTGCCCGTGACAGGGGGCGAAGCCCGTCAGATTACCTCGAATCCGGCTTATGAAGCCTATCCGGTATGGAGCCCCGACGGCAAGCGTATCGCCTTTGCTTCCGATAGGGAAGGCAGCCTCGATATCTATTGCGTGGATGCCCAAGGGGGTGCGCCCGTGCGTCTTACCACCCATAGCGGTGCGGAAATACCCTTGACGTTTACCGGAAGGGAAACGGTGCTGTACCGCGCGCTCGAGATGGAAGCTGTCAGCAGCCTCTTGTTCCCCGGCGATTATCCGCAGGTGTATGAGGTGGATCTGCAGGGTGGCCGCCCCAAATTGTTCTCGGCCTATCCTTTGATTCAAATCAGCCTCAATCCTGATGGCAGCCTGCTCTACGAAGACAAGAAAGGCTATGAGGACAATTGGCGCAAGCACCATACTTCCAGCGTTACCCGCGATATATGGCTGCTCAAGGACGGTCGGCATACCCGGCTCACTTCCTTCAAGGGAGAGGATCTGAACCCTGTCTGGGCGCCCGATTACCGCAAGTTCTATTATCTGAGCGAAGAAAACGGCACGTTCAACGTGTATGAAAAAGGGCTGGAGCCCGCTTCGGCCTCCACGCAGCTTACCCGTTTTGAAACGCATCCGGTGCGTTTCCTGAGCGTGGCCAAGAACGGAACGCTCTGCTTTGCCTACAACGGCGGAATCTACACCCTGCAGCCCGGAAAGGAACCGGTAAGGCTGTCGGTAAGCATTACCGCCGACGACAATGTGGCCCGGCTCACCAAGAAAATCATGCGCAGCGGGGCTACCGAGATGGCCGTTTCGCCCAAGAAAAACGAGGTGGCTTTCGTATTGGGCGGCGATGTGTATGTTACTTCGGTCGATTACGCCACGACCAAGCGCATCACCAATACGCCCGAAACGGAACGCACCATTGATTTCGCGCCCGACGGCCGTTCGATTGCCTACGCTTCCGAACGCGACGGTGTATGGCAGCTGTATCAGGCCACGATAGAAGACAAAGACGATAAGACCTTTACCTATGCCGGCAAAATCAAGGAAGAACGGCTTACCCAGGGCGATGAAACGATGTTTCAGCCCAAATACAGCCCCGACGGCAAGGAAATAGCCTTTTTGCGCAACCGCACCGAAAGATGCGTGCTTGACCTTAAGAGCGGCAAGGTGCGCACGGCGATGGACGGCAAGTACGAGTATTCCTATACCGACGGCGATCAGGATTTCAGCTGGAGCCCCGACGGGAAATGGATTCTTACCGGCTATATCGGCACGGGCGGCTGGAACCACAAAGACCTGGCCTTGGTAAAGGCCGACGGCAGCGGGGAGATTCATAACCTGACCAACAGCGGTTACAGCGACGGCAACGGTGAATTCGTTTTAGGCGGCAAGGCTATGTTGTTCGAAAGCGACCGCAGCGGCTACCGCAGTCACGGTTCGTGGGGTTCGGAAAGCGATGCCTACATCATGTTTTTCGACAAACAGGCCTACGAAGACTTTCTGAAAAACAAGGAAGAACGCGCCCTGGCCGAAGAAAAGGCGAAAGACGATAAGAAAGACGACAAGAAGGCCTCCAAAGACAGCGCCGACACCAAGAAAAAGGTAGAAGACCTTACATTCGATTTCGACTATCTGGAAGACCGCACCCTGCGCCTTACCTCTTCTTCGGACATGCTGGGCGATATGGTGCTCAGCCCCAAAGGCGACAAACTCTATTATCTGGCGCCCCATAACGGCAAGATCGCCCTTTGGGAAAAAGATCTGGTGGAACAGAAAACCGAACTGAAGATTCCCGGCATCGGCTACGGGCAGTTCAAGATGACCGACGACGGCAGCGAGATTTTCCTGTTGACCAACGGCGGCATCAAGAAGATAAAGACCGCTTCGGGCAGCGCGGACAATGTGGAATACGAAGCCTTGTACGAAAACAGACCCTTTGCCCGGCGCGCCTACCTGTTCAGCCACATCTGGCGGCAGGTAAAAGACAAGTTCTATGACCCTACATTGCGCGGCATGGACTGGAAGGCGTACTTCGACCATTACGAAAGATTCCTGCCCTACATCAACAACGGTTACGATTTCTCGATGATGGTGAGCGAGCTTTTGGGTGAACTCAATGCCTCGCATACCGGATGCCGTTTTTATGGGAACGGCGGTGCCATGCAGACGGCGGCTTTGGGTGTGTTCCTTGACCCCGCTTACAACGGCAACGGGCTCAGGATTCAGGAAGTGCTGCACAACAGCCCCTTTGCCCTTTGCGGCAAGGAAGTGAAGCCCGGTGATGTGATTACGCATATCGAAGGTACGGAAATCAAGGCGGGCGAGGATTATTACCCCTTGTTGGAAGGCCGTGCGGGCAAGGCTACCCGTTTCGGCATCAAGCCGGCCAAGGGCAAGGCTTTTGAAGTGGTGGTGAAACCTATCGGCAAGCGGCAGCAGGATGCGCTCCTGTATGAACGCTGGGTAAACCGCAACGAACATCTGGTGGATTCCCTTTCGGGCGGCAGGCTCGCCTATGTACATATCGAAGGCATGGACTCCCGCAGTTTCCGCACCGTCTATCGCCGTCTGCTCAACGACAAGAACCGCAACCGCGAGGCGGTGATCGTGGATACGCGCAACAATGGCGGCGGCTGGCTGCACGACGATGTGGCCACGCTTCTGAGCGGCAAGCGTTACGCGCGTTTCAGTCCGCGCGGCCAGTTCGTTTCGGACGAACCTTTCGGCAAATGGACCAAACCGTCTTGCATGCTGGTGAGCGAAAACAACTACTCCGATGCCCACGGCACGCCCTATACCTACCAACAGCTTAAAATCGGCAAATTGATTGGCGCGCCTGTCCCGGGCACGATGACCGCCGTCTGGTGGGAATCCCTGCCGGGAGGCTATGTGTTCGGCATTCCGCAGGTAGGCACATTGGACGAAAACGGCAACTATCTCGAAAACCAGGATCTCATTCCCGACATCATTGTCTATAACACGCCCGAAACCATTATGGCAGGCCGCGACCTGCAGCTGGAAAAGGCGGTGGAAGAAATGCTCAAGGAAGCCGATGCCCTGAAAAAATAAGCCATGGACAAGATTTTTGAAGAACTGAACGTAGCCATTACCGTTTGCAAGGCCAACGGGGAGATTATCGAAATGAACCAAAAGTCGAAAACGGTGAACCTCAAGCCGGGGCAGGAGACTCTGGTGGGGCAGAACGTGCTCGACTGCCATCCCGAACCGGCGCGGACCAAACTGCAGGGGCTTCTGGACACGCAATCCACCAACGCCTATACCATCGAGAAAAACGGGGTCAAGAAATTGATTTACCAGACCCCTTGGTATGAGAACGGCAAGTTCATGGGTTTGGTGGAATTCTCGCTGGAGATTCCTTTTGAGATGCCGCATTACGTGCGCAAGCCGAAAATATAGTTTTTCGTATCTTTGTCCCCCATATGGAAAAGGAAAGAAAAAAGAACGGCAACGCACAGTCCAAAGGTGGTGTGCGCTGTTCGTTTTGCGGAAAGGAACTCAACGGCAGGGAACCTGCCGTGCAGGGAGCGGACGGCGCTATCCTCTGTCGGGAGTGTGCCCGGCTCGCCCAACGCTACTTTGCCGAAATCGAAAAGGAGTATCCGTCCAAAGGTCCTTCCCTCGATCCTATCAAACTAAAGAAACCGCAGGAAATAAAACGTTTCCTTGACCAATACGTCATCGGGCAGGACGAAGCCAAGAAAGTGCTTTCGGTGGCGGTCTATAACCATTACAAACGCCTTAATTATTCAGCGGCCGGCCATGATGCCGACCAGACGGAAATCGAAAAGTCGAATATCCTCATGGTGGGGCCTACCGGCACGGGAAAGACCTTGTTGGTGCGCAGTATCGCGCGGTTGCTGGACGTGCCTTTCTGCATAGCCGATGCCACGGTGCTTACCGAAGCGGGCTATGTGGGCGAAGACGTGGATTCGATTCTGAGCCGTCTTCTGCAGGCGGCCGATTTCGATGTGGCGCAGGCCGAGCGCGGCATCATCTTTATCGATGAGATAGACAAGATTGCGCGTAAAAGCAGCAATCCTTCCATTACCCGCGATGTTTCGGGAGAGGGCGTGCAGCAGGCTTTGCTGAAGTTGCTGGAAGGCACGGATGCCCTGGTTCCGCCGCAAGGAGGGCGCAAGCATCCCAATGCCGAGATGGTCAAGATAAACACACGCCATATCCTCTTTATCGGCGGCGGTTCTTTCGATGGCATCGAGCGGCACATCGCCTCGCGCATGAACCGCACGGCCATCGGCTACAAGAAAGACGAAGAACGCCGTACCGCTGACGAAGACGAAAATGTGTTGAAATACATCTCTCCGCAGGACTTGCGTTCCTACGGGCTCATTCCCGAACTGGTGGGGCGTTTCCCGGTATTGACCTGGCTTGATGAGTTGGACCGCGAGGCCTTGCGCAATATCCTTACCGAACCCAAGAACGCGCTTGTGCGGCAGTACAGGCAATTGTTCGCCATCGACGGGGTGGATTTGGAATTCGATCCGGAAGTATATGATTTCGTGGTGGAGAAAGCCTTGGAATACCATATCGGGGCGCGTGGCCTGCGCGGAATCATGGAGGCGATGATGAACGAACTGATGTACGAACTGCCTTCTTCCGACCGCAAGTCCTATCGCGTAACTTTGGAATACGTCAAGTCGCATTTCGACAAAGGTTTGTCGGATAAATTAAAAAACAGTCGATGATGTTCCGTATCCGGCTTATAGGTTTGTTTTTTCTTGCCCTTTCTTCCTGCCTTATGGCGCAGGAAGACTGGTTCACGAAGGCTTTCCCCCAGATGGCCGTGAAGAACGGAAAAGGGGAGGCAAAGGCGGCATCACCCGTAAGGATTGTTTATGATGCCAATGTAATCTGTGTGGGGCAGAAGGCGTATCTGAGCGCGGATTGCTCCCTGTACGGCTCAAGCGATAACCTTTCCTTCGAATGGTTCAGGATGGAGGAAGCCCCCGTTTCCATCGGCACAGGCCAAAGCGTGGACTATACGCCGGAAGAAGAATCCGAAGCCTGTTTCTTCGTGCACGTTACCGATGGGGAAGTGGCGGTGGGTTCCGATACGGTCTGGATTTATACGACCCGTATGCCGGAATACACTACCGTCTATGATACCATCTGCCCCGGCATGGAGGCTACCGTGGGGGTGAACGGCGGCGATTATTGGGCTTGGAGCACATCCGGTACCTCTGCCTTCATCAATATCCGTCCGCCCCAGACAACGGTTTACCGCGTGCGCGTGTCGTATTATCCCATTGTGCAGACCGGTTATATCAACGCCTGCTATGCGGAAGATTCGGCCATCGTTACCGTAAACGATTCGGCGATGTTCCGTCTGTCGGGCGACGGCGAGATGTGCGCCGGTTTCGATGCCACGGTACGTGTGGAAGAAGGCACGGATGTGGTTTGGAACGGCGTTCCGGGCGGCGTTTCGCAACAGTTTACCATTACGGAAGACGTGGTGGTCAACGTGGTGGCCACCGACCGTTTCGGTTGCCGTGGCCTGAAGCATTGGCCTATCGCGGTGGTGGAGAATCCGCGTGGCGAAATCTATGCCTATGTGGACGGAGAACTCTCTGATTCGGCTTGTTTGGGTTCGTTGGTTCGCTTGGAAATCGAAAGCGATATGGAATGCTCTTACCGCTGGTTCAACCGTGATACCTTATATTATACCGAAGTCTATCCGCAGGCCGACTTTACGGCCTATTGCGATTTGTCGGTGGGCGGCGGTCTGCAGGGAACGCAGTGCAAGATACGTCTGGAAAAGCAAATTGCGGTAAAGAACTGCCACAACGTATATTTTGCCAGCGGCTATGTGTTGGACGGCTTCAACAAGACTTACGGGCCGATAGGCGTGGAAGACACCACCCGTACCTACGAATTCCGTATTTTCAACCATAACGGAACCATGGTGTTCCATACCACCCGTTTTACCGAAGGCTGGGATGGAACCTACAAAGGCAGGCAAGTGCCGCCGGGCGTCTATGTCTATGTGTACCGTGAAACCTACCGCCAGCATACATGGGAACGCCGCGGTACGGTAGCCGTTATCAAATAAGGTTTTCTTTTAGAGATTTTAGGGAAGAATCTCCGGCACACGGAGGCATGCCGTTCCGGGCTATTTGCCCAGAAGCCGGAACATGTTCTGCTTGTAGGCTTCCACGCCGGGCTGGTCGAAAGGATTCACGTTCATCGAATAGCCACTCAATCCGCAGGCGAATTCAAAGAAATAAATCAATTCCCCGATGTGCAGGGCGTTCAGTTCGGGAACGCAGATGCGCAGCACCGGCACGTTTCCTTGTTCGGAATGCGCCATCAGCGTGCCTTCTTCGGCCTTTTGGTTCACATACGCCATTTCCTTGCCGGCCACGAAGTTCATGTCGTCCAGATTGCGTTCATCTTGCGGAATGACGATGCGTGTGTTTTGTTTTTCCAGACTCAGCACGCTTTCAAAGAAAAGGCGTTCACCGTCTTGGATATACTGCCCCAAAGAATGCAGGTCTGTGGTGAAGCCGGCATTGGACGGAAACAGCCCCTTGCCTTGCTTGCCCTCGCTCTCGCCGTAGAGTTGTTTCCACCATTCGCTCAGATAATAGAAACGCGATTCGAAATTTACCAGCAGTTCCACTTTCTTGCCGTATTCTGTGTATTGGATCTGGCGGAAAAGGGCGTATTGGGCGGCGATATTGCCTGCCCAGTCGAGTTGGTCGGTGATGAGCCGTTCCTGCATCTGAGCCGCTCCCGATACCAAGGCCTTGATGTCGATACCGGCCACCGCTAAGGGAAAAAGCCCCACGGGGCTCAGCACGGAATAACGGCCGCCGATATTGTCGGGAACCACATAGGTGGTGTATCCCTCTTCGGTGGCTAAGGTGCGCAAGGCGCCCTTGGCGCGGTCGGTAATCGCCACGATACGCTGCCGCGCTTCATCCTTGCCGTATTTCTTTTCGAGGTGGTTGCGCAACAGGCGGAAAGCGATGGCGGGCTCGGTGGTGGTGCCCGATTTGGAGATGACGCAAAGCGTGTAATCGTTGTGGTCGAGCAGTTCGAGCAGTTCGTTCATGTAGTCTTGCCCCAACTGGTGTCCGGCATAGACGATGGCCGGACAGCCGGGCATACGGGATGCCAGCTGCGGCTTGAGGGCTTCGGTAACGGCACGGGTTCCCAGATAAGAACCGCCGATACCGATGCAGACGAACAACTGCGATTTTTTCTTGAAATCCTCCGCCTTGGAGATCATCGCATCAAGTTCCGATGCGGGAATCTGCGCCGGAAGCCGAACCCAGCCAAGAAAGTCGTTGCCTGCGCCCGTGCCGTCCAAAAGCGTGCGGTACGCCTGCCCGATACTTTCTTTCAAGGCCGTAACGGTAGAGCTCTCTTGGCGTTCAACAAGTCCGGCAAGCGTTTGGCCGGCTTCAAGCCCGTAGGTAAAATCAAGGCGGAGCGATTTCATGGCAGGTGTTTTTTATTGGAACAGGCGGCAAGCCAAATCGGCCACGCGCCAGGAATAACCGTATTCGTTGTCGTACCAGGCCACCACTTTCACGAAATTGCCGTCCATCACCTTGGTGAGTTTGGCGTCGAAAATGGAGGAGTGGGGATTGCCCACGATGTCGATGCTCACGATGGGTTCTTCGGTGTATTCGATATAACGTTTCATCGAACCTTCGGAAGCTTCTTTCATGGCGGCGTTGATTTCTTCCACCGTAACGCTGCGGTTCAGTTCGGCCGTAAGGTCAACCACCGAGCCGTCGGGCGTGGGAACGCGCATGGCGAAACCGTCCATCTTGCCCTTGAGGTCGGGCAACACCAAACCCACGGCTTTGGCCGCTCCGGTGCTGGTGGGCACAATCGACATGGCCGCCGCGCGGGCACGGCGCAAATCCTTATGGTTGCCGTCCAGAATAACCTGGTCGTTGGTGTAGGAGTGGATGGTATTCATGAAACCACGGCGGATGCCGAATTTTTCGTGCAGCACCTTGGCTACGGGAGCCAGGCAGTTGGTGGTGCAGGAAGCGTTGGAAACCAGTTTGAGGTCGGGCGTGATGACGTGCTCGTTTACCCCCATCACAATCGTGGCGTCCACATCCTCGGCTTTATTGGCGGGTGCGGTGAGCAACACTTTCTTGGCACCGGCGGCCAGATGTTTTTCCATGCCTTCGCGGGTGCGGAAAACTCCGGTGGCTTCGATAACCACATCCACATCGTGTTGCGCCCAGGGAATCAGGGAGGGTTCTCTCTGCAAGTAGAGAGGAATGGCCTTGCCGTTTACCACCAGATGGTCGTTTTCCAAACGGACTTCGCCGGGAAATTTACCGTGCACGGAGTCGTATTTGAGCAGGTGAGCCCGGGTTTCAAAAGGCATCGTGCCATTAATGGCTACGATTTCCACTTCGGGTTTCTGCAAAAGGTTTCTGAAAGAGATGCGGCCGATACGGCCGAAACCGTTGATGGATACTTTAATCTTGGACATAATGCAAATTGTTTGTTACGGTTAAAAAACGTTGCCGAATCATGCGTCCAATACGCAACGGCAACGAAAAACGCTGTAAAGTTACGTAATTTCCACCAATTTACGAAGCCTGGGCGGAATTGCATGAATTATGGCTGAAAAGTTTTAGGTGTAGTATTCCTAAAAGTTACCAATTTTTAGAAGTTTTTGGATTCCATTCCCAAAACTTATCGTTTTTTAAAAGTTTTAGGGTTTGCATTCCCAAAACTTTTGTATCGAATTTTGTATATTAATAAAAGTAATATCTTTGCATAGTATTTAAACTATGTTGCTATGAAAAATATTTCACTCTTTGTTTTCGTTATGAGCTGTGTTTTTTCTATTGTAAAGGCTCAGGATGTGATTGTATTGAAGAATACGGATGAAATTCAAGGCAAGATTTTGGAAATATCGCCCAATACAGTGACGTATTTGGAATGGGACTTTCAGGATGGCCCAACTAGGACTATCAATAAGAGTGATATTTTCGTGGTCAAATACCAGAATGGCAAGAAAGAATCTTTTGCAGATGCTTCGGTGTCGAGAAAAACTTTACCGCAAGGCAAATATATAGATAGAATAAAACCGCAAGCCTATATCTATTTTGGTACCCCCATAGAAAAAAACGGAGCAGGTCCGGCGTTTGATGCTTCTTTGGGTGCGAGGTTTTATGATTATTTCTATCTTGGGCTGGAATTGGGTTATGCTTGTGTCTTTGAAAAGGTAGGTATAGCTACGGATGTTCAAGGATTGAATCCAGTAGAATTTTGGATGTATACGCATTTATTGTCTTTCAGTGCCAATATGAAAGGTTATTTACCGGTATCCGAAAAGTTTTTTCCGTTTGTGAATCTCAGTATCGGGCTTGGCGTTTTCCCGTTGGACGGCATGATTCATGACAAACAGCATAGAGCTGATTATGATATTTATTTGGGTAGCAGTATGGCATGGTTTAATATGCAGATAGGGGCGGGCTTTGATTTCAAGCGTTTTTCTATGGGTATCGGTTATCACGTCTTATCCAAGAATGGGGTAAATTGCAATCTTGGTTATTTCAAGGTCGGGATAAAGATTTGATGCATCAAGAGAAAAATGTAAATTTGTGTGTTTTCATTATATATTGTCTATATGAAAATAGACAATATGCAATTAGAAGTAGATATAAAAGCAATATAAGATGTTATCTGTAGTTATTTCGATAGTTGGGATAATAATTGGATTAATGAGTGGGATATTTTTCACTCGGAATAAGAATTACACCCAAGTGAAAGTTTATGAGAATGAGATAGAAACGCTAAAACAGCAACTTTCTGATGAAAAGGTGGATGCGCAGCAAGCGTTACAGATGGCTAAAAATGAATGTAATCAATTGCTTGTTGATGTAAGAAAGGAATGTGCAGATCGTGCGCAGGAAACGTTGAAATATGCTGTAGAAGAAAAAGAAAAGGCTTGTTTAGAAAGAATACAAGAGCAGGAAAAAAGACATAAAGATGCTATTAATGCGCAGCAAGTCCGTTTTGATGAAATGATGAATAAGGTATTGGCTCAGCTTAAATCTGCAACAGATGAATTACTGAAGCAACGCCAAAAAGAATTCACAGAAAGTAGCAAAACAAGTTTAGGCGACATTGTTAATCCGCTCAAAGAGGATATCGATAAAATGAAGAAAGTGATGTATGAGAGTGATATCAAACAAGCGGAATTACATAGTGCTCTAAAAATGACAATGGAGAATGCTATAAAGTATAGCGATTCAGCGAAACATAGCGCAGAAGAATTGGCTCGAGTATTTAAGCATGGTAGCAAAGTTCAAGGAGATTGGGGTGAAACGATTTTGAATGAGATTTTAGAGTCTCAGGGACTTAGAAAAGGGACTCATTATGAGATACAAGGAACTTTAAGAGATAGCAAGGGAAATGTTGTTAAAACAGAGGAAGGGAGTATGCTACGTCCAGATATGATCTTACATTTGGATAAACAAAGAGATGTAATTATCGATTCCAAAGTCTCTTTAAAAGCGTTTATGGATTATGTGAATGCAGAAAATGAGGAAAAAAGAAAACAATGTTTGAAATTACATATTGATAGTTTGCAGCGACATGTCAAAGAACTATCATTAAAAGACTATTCGGCTTATATCCAGGAACCTAAAATCAAGATGGATTATGTTATCATGTTTGTTCCTCATACTGGGGCATTATGGACAGCCTTAAATGCTCAGCCTGATTTATGGCGTGCAGCAATGGATAAAAATGTATTTATCGCGGATGAGCAGACATTGTTTGCGGCGATACGTATTATAAAATTAACATGGACACAGATAGCGCAGGCTCAAAATCATGAAAAAGTTTACGCTTTAGCCAATGAAATAATAGATAGAGTAGGGCAATTTATAAAGAGATATCAAGCAATTGGTCAAGCATTGGATAAAGCTAAGGCGGCCTATGAAGAGGGAGATAAGAAATTACAGCCAGCAGGACAGAGTATATTGCAATCTTGTAATAAGTTAGTAAGATTAGGAGGGAAACAAAGTGATAAAAATCCGATACCTATCCTTGAGGAAATACAAAATGTGCAAGAATTAGAGGCTTCGAAAGAACAAACTGAAGAAATGTAAATTGTCCATTATTTACCACCTCGATTAGTCGATAAAAGGATAACAGAAAGTCTATACTAAGCCATCCCCGTGAAATCAAGCGGTGTGTAGTTGTGGTGATATTTCAAGGTTTTGGTACGATAAAGGCGGTTTTATGGCAGAAATCTGTGAAAACTGCTAAAAAACTGCCGCAGAGGTGGGGTTTTAGGCGGTTGTCGGCGAATAGGGTGGGGGTGAATTCTACATTGGGAATTTATAAAT